>JAICEW010000367.1 GCA_025923995.1 Vicinamibacteria bacterium
CGATACCGATCGGCTCGGGAGGCGGGGACGACCCCGATCCCGGCCGCTCCGCGGCGCAGAGCGCGGCCATCCCGGCCCGCTCGTCGATGGACAACGCACTGTTCGCGGTGAACTACTGGACCGTGATCGGCGGGCTCGGCGTGGCTCGCGTGACGCGGGGGCTCACGCTGCAGGGCGAGGTCACGGTCCTCCAGCTCTTCCGCGTCCGAGGGCCGGACTCGCAGGACGAGAACCGGACCAACTTCACCGCCGGGCTTCACGCGGGCCATTTCTTCTCCCCGCGCGTGTCCCTGGGCGGCGAGGTCCGGATGCAGCGCTGGCTCACGAACGCCGCTCCCGTGCGCAACGACCCCAGCGCGCGCGAGCAGCTCACGTTCGGAATCGGGCCCCGGTTCCACTTCAAGGCGGGCGGGCACTGGGTGCGTCCCGGAATCTCGTACACTCGGGCCTTCGACGACCCCATGAAGCGGCAGGGATACGACATCGTGCAGATCGACGTGCCGGTCGCGTTCTGATGCGCGGATGAGCAGGGGATACGCTCTCGGGCTGATCGCGGTCCTCCTGCTGGGCACCGCCCTGGGGCTGGGCACCTACACGTTCGCCTACGCGAAGGGATGGTCCTACCTGACGAACGACGCCGAGGCCTGCGCCAACTGCCACGTGATGAGCGAGCAGTACTCCGGCTGGACGAAGAGCAGCCACCGCTCCGTCGCCGTGTGCAACGACTGCCACGTGCCGCACGACCTGGTCGGCAAGTACTACACGAAGGGGCGCAACGGCTTCTGGCACTCCTACTACTTCACGACGGGCGCGTTCGAGGAGCCGATCCGCGCGACGCCGAAGAGCCGCGAGATCGCGGAAGCCAACTGCCGGCGCTGCCACGAGCCGGTGGTCGCCGCCATGGGGACGCCCGCGCACGCGGGCAGCACGGACATCTCGTGCGTGAGGTGCCACGGGTCGGTGGGGCACATGGAGCTCGGCGCCACCAACGTGGCCCAGGAGGGTTCGCATGACTGACACCGCAGACAGGCCCCGGGTCGGCCGCAAGGCGGTCCTGGTCATCGCGGCGGTGGCGGCGGTGGCCGCGGCCGCGGTCACCGCGCTGCTGGTCAACATCATGGAGCGCAAGCAGGAGGCGAAGAACCCCTTCTTCCGCGTGGTCGAGCTGGACGACGAGACGATCGACCCCGCCGTGTGGGGCAAGAACTTCCCGCTCCAGTACGACTCCTACCTGCGCACGGTGGACCAGCAGCGCACGCGCTACGGCGGCAGCGAGGCGCTCCCCCAGCAGCCGAGCGAAGCCGACCCGCGCTCGATCGTGGCCCAGTCGCGCCTGCAGGAGGACCCGCGCCTCAAGACCATGTGGGCCGGCTACGCGTTCGCCACCGACTTCCGCAAGAAGCGCGGCCACGCGTACATGCTCGAGGACCAGACCTACACCGAGCGCGTCGAGAAGTTCAAGCAGCCCGGCACCTGCATCCATTGCCACGCCTCCGTGTACGTGCCGTACAAGAAGGCCGGAGGCGGGGACCTCATCAAGGGGTTCGAGCACTACAACCAGATGCCCTACACGGAGGCGCGCAAGGACTTCACGCACCCGATCGCGTGCATCGACTGCCACGACCCCAGGACCATGGCCCTGCGCGTCACGCGGCCCGGCTTCTTCGAAGGCATCAAGGCGCTGAAGGCGGGCCAGGGCGTCGCCGACTACGACGTCAACGCGCAGGCCACGCGGCAGGAGATGCGCAGCTTCGTCTGCGGCCAGTGCCACGTCGAGTACTACTTCAAGGGCGACCAGAAGCGGCTCACCTACCCGTGGGCCAATGGCCTCAAGGTCGACCAGATCGCGGACTACTACGACGAGGTGGGCTTCAAGGACTGGACGCACGCGAGGACGGGCGCGCCCACGTTGAAGGCCCAGCACCCCGAGTTCGAGATGTGGAGCCAGGGCATCCACTCCCGGTCGGGTGTCGCCTGCGCCGACTGCCACATGCCCTACACGCGCGTCGGGGCCCTCAAGATCAGCGACCACCACGTGCGCAGCCCGCTGCTCAACGTCAACAACGCCTGCCAGACCTGCCACAAGTGGCCGGAGAGCGAGCTGCTCGCGCGCGCGGAGACCATCCAGGGCCGGACGGTGGCCCTGCGGAACCGGGCGATGGACGCGCTGGTGGAGCTGATCGGCGACATCGAGTCCGCGCAGACGGCGGGCGCCGATCCGAAGGCTCTCGAGGCCGCGCGCGGCTTCCAGCGGCGCGGCCAGTTCTACGTCGACTTCGTGGAGTCCGAGAACTCGAACGGCTTCCATGCGCCCCAGGAGGCGACGCGCATCCTGGGCGACGCCATCGACAACTTCCGCAAGGGCCAGGTGGCCCTGCGGCCGCTGCCGGGGACGGCGTCGCGGTGAGCCGGGCGAGCCCCCACGCGCCCCATCCGGAATCGCCCGACGCGCGAGGGTGGCGCTTCCGGGTCCCGGCCTGGGCCTGGCCGCTGCTCGCCCTGCCGGTCGTGCTGGCCATCGGCCTGTGGACCTATCGCGCGGTCGACGCGGCCCTGCACCAGCAGATCGAGGGTGCGCTCAGGAACGCCGCCGCCTCCGACACGACCGCGCTCCGGCAGTGGCTCAAGTCCGAGGCCGCCCTCGCGTCGGTGGTGGCGGCCGACCCGCGCGTCCAGGAGGCCACGGCCGGCCTGATCGCCCTGGGCCGGCGCACGGGCGGCGATCCCTCCGCGCTCAAGGCGGCGCCGGAGCAGGCCCGCCTGCGCGAGGTGGTCTCGCCCATCGTGTCGCTGGAAGGCAACGTGGGCTTCATCGTCTTCGACCCCAACGGGCTGATCGTGGGCCGCATCATCGACGAGCGCATCGGCGACCGGGTGACGCTGAGCGTCGCGGACGCCGTGGCCCGCGCCATGGACGGCCACGCCGTCTTCCTGGCGCCCACGCTGAAGCAGCGTTTCGCATCGGTCCCGATGGCCTTCCTCCTGGTGCCGATGCGCGACGCCTCGGGGCGCGCGTTCGGCGTGTTCGCGTTCCGCATCCTCCCGCAGCGCATGGCCGAGGTGCTGAACGCGTCGCAGGCCAGCGCCAGCGGACAGACCTACGCGGTCGACGCCGACGGACGCATGGTCACCGAGTCGCCGTTCGCGGACCAGGCGGAGCAGCTGGGGCTGCTGCCGCCCGAGGCCGGGGGGCGGACCACGGCGGTGCTCGAGGTCCGCGATCCGGGAGCGCCCCTGGACGAACGGACGGGGGGACGAGCGCCGCAGAAGACCTGGCCGCTGACCTGGGCCGTCGCCGACGCGGTCGCCGGGCGAGCGGGCGTCAACGCCGACGGCTACCGCGACTTCCGCGGCGTGAAGGTCGTGGGCGCGTGGCAGTGGCTGTCCGACTGGAACATCGGCGTGGTGACCGAGATCGACCGCACCGCGGCCTACGCGACGCTGGCGCTCGTCCGCCAGGCATTCCGTGGCCTCGGGGCCGCCCTGCTCCTCGTCGCCGCGGGAATGGCCTTCTTCTCGCGCCGCATCTACGGCCTGCAGAAGGACGTCCAGCGGGCCCACCGCCTGGGACAGTACACGCTGGAGGACAAGGTCGGCGAGGGCGGCATGGGCGCCGTCTACCGCGCGCGCCACGCGTTCCTGCGGCGCCCCACCGCGGTGAAGCTGCTGCGCAAGGAGTTCGCGAGCCCGGAGATGCTGGCCCGCTTCGAGCGCGAGGTGCAGCTCACCAGCCAGCTCACGCATCCCAACACGATCGCCATCTACGACTATGGGCGGACGCCCGAGGGCGTCTTCTACTACGCGATGGAGTACCTGCCTGGCCTGCCGCTCGACTACGTGATCAACGGGGACGGTCCGCAGCCGGAGGCCCGCGTGGTGCACGTCCTGAAGCAGATCTGCGCGTCGCTGGGCGAGGCGCACCGCATCGGGCTCGTGCACCGCGACGTCAAGCCCGCGAACGTGATGCTGTGCGAGCGGGGCGGCACGTACGACGTCGTGAAGGTGCTGGACTTCGGGCTGATCAAGGAGCTCCGCTCGACAGACGACGCGGAGCTCACGGCGGTCGGACACGTGGTCGGCACGCCGCTCTACATGGCGCCCGAGGTGGTGACCGCTCCCGCGAGCGTCGGGCCCCGCAGCGACATCTACGCGGTCGGCGCGATCGCGTACGGGCTGGTCACGGGCCGGCACGTGTTCGAGGGCAAGTCCAGCGCGGAGATCGTCGCGCACCACCTGCACACGCCGCCCGTGCTCCCTTCCGAGCGCCTGGGACGGGACGTCACGCCGTTCCTCGAGCGGCTCATCCTCGCCTGCCTGGCCAAGCGGCCGGACGAGCGCCCGGCCGATGCGGGCGCCATGCTGGCGCTGCTCGAGGAGCAGTGGACGGGCTCCGCCTGGACGCAGCGCGAAGCCCGCTCGTGGTGGGAGACGCGCGCCCCCGAGATGCTCGCCGCGCGGCGGGCCCAGGAGGAGAGCGTGTCGCGGGCGCCCAGGCTGGCCGTGGACGTCTCGAGCCGCATGCGGAGCGGCAGCCTGCCCGAGCTCTCGCTCGACGAGGCGCTGCAGACCTCGGTCCGCCCGGAGGACGAGCCTCCCCCACCCGCAGTTTCCGGATAGCAGGCCGCGGGCCGGCCCGGTAGGCTGGACTCGAGGCCGAAGCGGCGTCAAAGTCCCCTCGAAAGGAGCCGCGCATGAGCACCCCCGCCGACGTGCAACCCGAGGAGGCCGGCCCCGCGCCGAGTCCGCGGCCGAAGAAGCGGAGCCGCAAGCAGCGCTTCAAGGACATCGAGAAGCTCCTCGAGCCGTATCGCGTCACCGACGGCAAGGGCTTCCGCCTCTCGGACGTCGACCCCCGGGACACGCGCATGGTGAAGTCCAAGGAGGAGGCCGCCCACTTCCTGGCGGAAGGCGTCCGCCACCTCGCCGAGCAGCAGGACAAGCTCTACGCCCAGGACCAGTGGGGCGTCCTCCTCGTCTTCCAGGCCATGGACGCGGCCGGCAAGGACGGCGTGATCCGGCACGTGATGTCCGGGATCAACCCGCAGGGCTGCCAGGTCTTCTCGTTCAAGGCTCCCTCGTCGGAGGAGATGGACCACGACTTCCTGTGGCGCACGTCGAAGTCGCTGCCCGAGCGGGGACGCATCGGCATATTCAACCGCTCGTACTACGAGGAGGTCCTCGTGGTGCGCGTGCACGAGGGGATCCTGCGCGCCCAGAAGCTGCCCCGGAAGCTCATCACCAAGCGCATCTGGGACGAGCGCTACGAGGACATCGCGGCCTTCGAGCGCTACCTCGCCCGCCAGGGCTACCTGGTCCTCAAGTTCTTCCTGCACGTCTCGAAGAAGGCGCAGAAGGAGCGCTTCCTGGAGCGGCTGGACCGCCCCGACAAGAACTGGAAGTTCTCGCTGGCCGACGCGCGCGAGCGTGGACACTGGGGCCGCTACATGAAGGCCTACGAGGACCTGATCCAGAAGACCGCCGCGCCGCACGCGCCCTGGTACGTCGTGCCCGCCGACCGCAAGTGGTTCACGCGGCTGGTGGTGGCCGCCGCCATCTACCACGGCATCGAGGAGCTGGACCTCGCGTACCCCAAGGTCGACGACGCGAAGAAGGAGGAGCTGCGGCAGGCGCGGGCCGCGCTCGACGGAGGCGCGGAGGAGAAGAAGGGCGGGAAGAAGAAGGGGAAGGGCGACAAGAAGGACAAGGAGAAGGACGCCGGGACGGACGGCCAGTAGCAGCACGCTCCGTCTGCCCGCGAGAAGGCCGGATGGCGAGCACCTTCGTTCCCGCCGTGGGTTGGCTGGAGCGGTACGAGAGGGCCTGGCTCCGGGCCGACGTGGTCGCGGGGCTGACCACCGCGGCGGTCGTGATCCCCAAGGCGATGGCCTACGCGACCATCGCGGGCCTTCCGGTCCAGGTCGGCCTGTACACGGCCCTGGTGCCGATGGCGGTCTACGTCGCCCTCGGGACCTCGCGCGTCCTCAGCGTCAGCACCACCACGACCCTCGCCATCCTCTCCGCCAGCGCGATCGGCAGCGTGGCGCCCGACGGCGACCCCGGGGCGCTGGTGACGGCCTCCTCCACGCTCGCCCTGATGGCGGGGATGGTCCTCCTCTTGGCCCGCGTGCTGCGGCTGGGGTTCGTCGCGAACTTCATCTCCGAGCCGGTGCTGACCGGCTTCAAGGCCGGCATCGGGCTCGTGATCGTCGTGGACCAGGTTCCCAAGGTCCTCGGCATCCACATCGACAAGGCCGGCTGGTTCCGCGACGTGGGCGCGATC
>JAICEW010000368.1 GCA_025923995.1 Vicinamibacteria bacterium
CTGGCACTTCTCGATGTCGCCGCCGGCGGCCTGCAGCAGCTTGAGGATGATGTTCTCGACGTCCTCGCCGACGTAGCCGGCCTCGGTGAGCGTGGTCGCGTCGACGATCGTGAAGGGCACCGAGAGCAGGCGCGCCAGCGTCTGCGCCAGCAGCGTCTTGCCCGACCCGGTGGGGCCGATCAGCAGGATGTTGGACTTGGTGAGCTCGACCTCGTTCTTGCCGCGCTGCTTGCTGATCTCGATCCGCTTGTAGTGGTTGTAGACCGCGACCGCCAGCTTCTTCTTGGCGGTGTCCTGGCCGATCACGTACTCGTCCAGGAACTTCTTGATCTCGTGCGGCACCGGCAGGGCCGACTTGTAGGTGCGCCCCTCGACCCGGCGGTCGTCCGCGATGATGTCGTTGCAGACGTCCACGCACTCGTCGCAGATGAAGACGGTGGGGCCCGCGATCAGCTTGCGGACGTCGTTCTGGTCCTTGTTGCAGAAGCTGCAACGGAGGATCTCGGAGTCCCCGTTCTTCTTCACTTTTCGCGCCGCGAGATGACGTGGTCCACGACGCCGTAGTTCTTCGCCTGCTCCGCGTCCATGATGAAGTCGCGGTCCGCGTCGGCCGCGATCTTCTCCAGGGACTGCTTGGTGTGGAAGGCCAGGATCTCGTTGATGCGGTCCTTGATGCGCAGGATCTCCTTGGCCTGGATCGCGATGTCCGAGGCCTGGCCCTGCGCGCCGCCCCACGGCTGGTGGATCAGGATGCGCGAGTTGGGCAGCGCGAAGCGCTTGCCCGGGGTGCCGGCTGCCAGGAGCACCGCGCCCATGGACGCGGCCTGCCCGACGCAGATCGTCTGCACGTCCGGCCGCACGAGCTGCATCGTGTCGTAGATGGCCATTCCCGCGGTGGTCGATCCGCCCGGGCTGTTCACGTAGACGTGGATGTCCTTCTCCGGGTCCTCCGCCTCCAGGAACAGCAGCTGCGCGATGATCAGGTTCGCCACCATGTCGTCGATGGCGGTCCCGATGAAGACGATGTTGTCCTTGAGGAGGCGCGAATAGATGTCGTAGGCGCGCTCACCCCGTGCCGTTTGCTCCACGACCATGGGCACGAGCGTGCCCGCATACGACGAAGGCGGGGCGGCACTCATTCGAAATCCAGTCTAGCATCGGCCTTGAGCAAGTCAAGGGTCTTGTCCTCACGGATCCTTGCCCGGAGCGAAGATAGACCCCCTTCCTTCTCCATCTGGGCACGCACCTGCTCGGCCGGTCGCTGGAGCCGCTCGGCGTAGCGCGCGATCTCCGCGTCCACCTCCGCCGGCAGCGCCTCGACGTTCTCCCGGCGGGCGATCTCGTCCAGCAGGATGTCGGCCTTGGCGGCCTTGACCGCCCCCTCACGCTGGGACTCCCGGAACTGCTTCCAGTCCACGCCGGCCTTGCTGGGGTCGACGCCTCCCATGGCCAGCTCCCGGGCCAGCCCCTCGGTGCGCGCGTTCATGTGCCGCTCGACCAGCGCGTCCGGCACCTCGAAGCTGGCCTGGTCGACCAGGGCCTGGACCAGCGCCTCCTTGGCGTCCCGGTCGGCCCGCTTCTCCTCCGCCGCCTGCAGCCGCTCGCGGATGCGCGAGCGCAGGTCGCCCAGCGAGTCGAACTCGCCCAGGTCCTTCGCGAACTCGTCGTCGGCCGCGGGGACCACCTTCGTCTTGATGGCCTTCAGCGTGACCGTGTACTCGACCGTCTGCCCGGCCAGTCGCGGGGAGGGATGCGACTCCTCGTACACGAGCTTCACCTCGCGCGTGCCGCCGGGCTCGAGGCCCACGAGGGCCGCGTTCAGGTCCGGATGGTTGTCCGCGGAGCCGACCTCGACCAGCACGTTGTGGTCCGTCTTGGCCTCGCCGCCCGCGGTGCGGTACGCGACGTCGAGCACCAGGAAGTCGCCCTCGGCCGCGGGCCGCCCCTCGACCGGGTCGTAGCGGGCCGCCTCCTCGCGCAGGCGGTCGAGGTCCTTGTCGACCTCCTCCTCCGCCACCTCCGGACGCTTGACCTTCGCGGCGAGGCCCTTGTACTGCGGCACCTCGACGAACGGGAGCGTCTCGAAGACCGCACGGAACGTCATGGGCTGCTTCTCGTCGATCTTGAGCTCGGTGACCTTCGGGTTGGCCAGCGGACGCAGGCCGCGGCCCTCCAGCTCCTCCCAGACCACGCGGTTGACGATGGCCTCGGCCGCGTCCTCGAGGATCTGTCCCAGGAAGCGCTTCCGGATGACCTCCGAGGGGATCTTGCCCGGACGGAATCCCGGGATCTTGGCCTTGCGCGCGTACTCCTTCGCGCGGTCGGCGATCTCCTTGTCCACCACCTCGGGCTCGATCTCGAAGGCCAGGGCCTTCCTCACCGTCGTCTCTTCGATGTATTCGACTTTCACGTGCGGGGTCTCCATGCGGGCCAGCGAGCGCTCCATGCGCCGCGCCGTCGGACGCTCGAAACGATAAGCGTATCACGCGGCGCCCTTCGGTCGACGGAGCGGAAAGGACCCCTCACCACGATGAGGGGGGCTTTCCGCACCGTCGACAGCGAGTGCGGGCGGTGGGACTTGAACCCACACGGGGGTGAACCCACCGGCTTCTAAGGCCGGCGCCTATGCCAGTTCGGCTACGCCCGCGTCAGGATCGAGCTTAGCGGCTGCGCTGCCGCGTCACAAGCACGGTCAGTGACACGCGGCGAGCGCCGCGTCCGCCGCCGCCAGGGCTCGCCGGGCCTCGCCCCGCGAACGCGCGGGAACCTATCGGATGTGGAACTTGGACTTGACGGTGCGCCCGTTCTGCTTGCGGGACCGATACCAGGCGGACACGTCGTTCATGGGCACCCACCGCCGCTCCTCCTTGCGGTAGTGCCAGTCCTTCTCGACCTGGTAGAAGACCTGCAGCCCCTGTCCCTCGAGGATGTTCGTCACCTCGTTGTCGTGGTGGTTCTCCTCGTCGTAGTCGGTGATGGCGCGCTGGCCCATCTCGGAATACAGCAGGTTCAGCTCCTGCAGCAGCCGGTCGAGCTCGGGCGGCAGGTCGGTGATGCGCAGGCCCAGGCGACGCGCCTCCCGGCTGGTGATCGGGTACTGATGGGCGGGGTAGCTCGAGTTGAGCTGTCGGCTGATGCGGTCGATCTTGCGCCTGTCCTTCATGTGGTAACCGAGGATCTCGCGGCACAGCATGAGCGAGAGGCTGCTCGCGCGGTCCAGCGCCCCCACCACGAGGGGATGCAGGTACTTGTAGAGCTCCTGGTGCGGGTGGACGCCGATGCGGTCGCGCCCGCTCGTCTCCTTCCACAGGCGCACCACCCGGTCCACCTCGTCGTTGCTGACGGCCACCAGGTTGTTCGTGTGGTCGAGCGGCGAGAGGTCGTGCTCGAGCGACGTGTCCACCGCGGTGAGGAACGACAGCGGGCCCATGGCGATGGTGTCGGCGCCGAGGGCCAGCATGGTCGCGGCCGACGCGCAGTTGAGCGGGGCCACCACCTCCAGCCTCTTCGTGTGGCGGCGCAGCAGGTGCACGAGGCGGAGCGCGGCCATGCCGCTGCCCCCGTCCGACTTCACGAACAGCGTGAGCGCCTCCTGGCGGCCCGTCCCGTGGAGGAGCTCGTGCAGCGCCATCACGTCGTTGTCGCAGACGGACCCGCTGGTGGACGTCCAGTAGGTCAGGAAGCGGCCGCGCACCAGGCGCTGGATGCGCGCGATCGCGGCCTGCGTCTTCTCGAAGAGGAACGGGGGAGTCTTCACGCGCACGCGGGACCGCGCCTTCCTGGCCATGTCCGGACTGTACATCACCGCTGCCCCTGCGGGCCCGGAAGGCCGACCGGCAGGCCCGCGGCCCAACCATTTACGGGGCCGTCATCGGACTTCTGCCACTGTCGGCACCAGTGCGCGCCCGCTAGATTCATGGCATCGACTGAAGGCTCGTCGAGAAGGAGGGCCGATGACCACGGCAACCCCGACCCTGGTGGCGACTCCCGGATGGCGGCGGCACGGCTCCCGCGCCGCGAGCCTCCTGCTGGCCGCGGGAGCCGCTGCGCTGGCGATCCACTTCGTCTCCCAGAACGCGCTGCGGTTCGTGCACTGGGACGCGGCCCACTACGGCCGCTACTGGGGCATGCGCGGGTGGATCGCCCTGCACGTGCTGGGCGGGCTGGTGGCCCTGGCCAGCGGTCCCCTCCAGCTCTGGTCGGGATTCCGCGGACGCACGGCCGCCGCGCACCGGGTGCGCGGCCGGGTCTACGGGCTCGCGGTCCTGGTCGGCAGCATCGGCGGCGTGTGCATCGCGGCCACTTCGCCCGCGTTCCCCGGGCTGGGCCCGCCCCTGATCATGCTGGCCGCCGCCTGGCTCGGCACTACGGGCCTGGCCTGGGCGGCGATCCTGCGCGGCCGGGTCGCGCTGCACAGGGAGCTGATGGTCCGCAGCTACGTGATCACGTTCGCGTTCGTGTTCTTCCGCGTGATCGTCGAGCTGCCGGTCCTCACGCAGATGGCTCCCCCGGACCGCTACGCGACGATCGGCTGGCTGTGCTGGACGCTGCCGTTGCTCGTCACCGAGCTGTTCCTGCAGGGCCGGAGGATCGCGGCCGGGCCCGTGGCCGAGGGCGCGCGCGCCTGACGCCGCCCTAGTCCCCGCGCGGGTCGAGGCCGAGCGAGAGCTGCCCGCGGGGCGCGGCGGAGGCGGTCAGCGGCTCACGGCAGGCGGGGTCCTCGTTGCTGGCCTTGTTCACCAGCGGACCCACCGGGTGGGCCACGAGCTCGTGCGGCAGCGACGGCGTCAGCAGCAGCTCCACGACCGGCTCGCGGCCGGCCGCCTCGTCCAGCCACAACGCGCGTCCCTCGACCGAGAGCAGCACCGGCATGCGGTCGTGCAGGTCGGCCACCGGCGGCAGCGGCGACGTCGTCACGATCGTGCACGAGGCTTCGCCCCCGGCGGTGAACCGGGGCTGCCACAGGCCCGCCAGCGCGAACGGACGGCCGTCGCGTCGCGTCACGTAGAACGGCTGCTTGCGGCCCCCTTCGGCCTTCCACTCGTAGAAGCCGTCGGCCGGTACGAGGCACCGGCGCCGCCACAGCGCGTCCTTCCACGCCGGCCGCTCGCCCAGCGTCTCCGCGCGAGCGTTGAGCAGGAGGGGGGGGTTGCGGCCCCTGGCGGGAGGGAAGGCGATGCCCCACTTCATCCACTCCGCGCGCCGCCCGGAGGCGCGCGCGCGCACGACCAGCACCGGCTGGGTGGGCGCGATGTTGTAGCGGGGCGCCACCTCGGGCGCCTCCACCAGGCCGAACTCCTCGGCCAGCTCCTCCCCGGATGCCGTCAGGGTGAATCGCCCGCACATGTGCCGATTCTAGCGGCGGCCGGAGACACCGAAGGGGCGCCCCTTCGCAGGAACGCCCCTCGAGGTGCCGGCGGGACGTGAGATCAGGCGCTCATCGGATGCGGATGGGCGTGATGCGGCTGGGCGCGCAGCTGCCGCTTGCGGGCGGCGAACTCGGCCAGGGCGGCCGGACGCTCGCGACGGCGGGCGGCCAGGGCCTTGCTCAGCTCCATCTTCAGCTCCCGGGCGCTGCGGAGAAGCGTGGAGCGCCACCGCCAGGGATAGCGCGGCAGCGGGGAGGGGGCCGTCTCGTGCTCGATCTTGCACACGTAGCGCGGCTCCTCGGGGCCCTCTCGCCAGACGCCGAAGCGCACGTCCACCATGTCCATGTCCTCGTCACGCAGGAGCTGCCAGACCGTCTCCTCGAAGGAGTTGGCAGTCGCCAGGTCCACGGAGCGGATGGGGTTGTCGCCGAAGCGGATGCCGTCCCAGATCAGGTTGCGCACCGCCAGCCGGACCGAGTGCACGGTGTGCTCGGCCTGTCCCTGGAAGAGCTTCCGGAAATGGCCGTGGCCGTTGGCGACGATCTCCCAGTCGACGTGGTCGCTCTTGGAGCGGTAGGGGCCCTCGAGGACGACCTCCCAGGCGGCATCGGGCGACGCGGCGGTCAGCGTGATGCTCCACTGCTCGTCCGCCGGGGTCCCGAGTTCCTTGAAGGCCTGGACCAGGGTGCGTTCGATGGGGGCATTCCCGACGGAAACACGGAGCAGGTTGAGTGGCATCGTTCACTCCTTCGCAGGCGAGATGTCGGATCGCACTTCTGCCGGGAGCAACGGCTATGCCAGGCGTCGGGACCCCCTGAAAGGCCCGGAATCGCGGGTTTTGACGAGTCTTCCTTGTATGGATGGTGCAATGCTTACATCTGGTTGTAAGAA
>JAICEW010000369.1 GCA_025923995.1 Vicinamibacteria bacterium
CGAGCGGTCCGCCCGCAAGACGCTGCTGGCGATCGGCCTCGTCCTGTGCGCGTCCGCGCCGGCGGTCCAGCAGGCGGTCGCCGCGTCGCGCGTGGTACCGATCCTGCGGTCGTGGAAAGCGATGGACACGCAGGTGTCGCGCCGGCTGGCGGCGGGCAGCGCGACCGACCGGGACATCCTGACCGTGGTGAACGGCGAGGTCGAGTTCACGCGCCGGAGCGTCGAGTTCCTGCGGTCGCGGCGGCTGGCCTGGTTCGCGCACGCGCGCGAGGCGCGCCGGCCGTTCGGGGCTCTGGACTCGGTCGCGGGACGCGCGCCGGCCTCCACCGTGGTGCTTCGCGCCGGCGAGCCCTGGACCTTCGAGGGCTGGGCCCTGCCGCCGCTGACCGCGCCGTCGACTCCGCTCGACGTGGTCCTCGTGACCGACGGCGCCACGGTCGCCGAGGCGCGGCCGGCGCGGCCCCGGCCCGACCGGGCCGCGTACTTCGGGAGCGCCGCGTTCGCGAGCTGCGGCTTCCTGCTGGTCGCGCCGGACGGCGCCCGCCAGCCGCCCGGACGGTACGCGGTCCGCATCGCCCTACGCACCCCGACAGGATCGACGACGCTGCGCCGGCTCGAGGTGGTGGTGCGCTAGAATCGCGCGAACTCCCGGAGGCGGCATGACCATTCGCTGCATCGGCTGTGGGCGGGCCATCCGGATCCCGGAGGACAAGGCGGCCAACCCACGCCTGAAGGTGAAGTGCACGTGCGGGGTGGTGTTCGCCCTGGCCGAGGCGATGGAGGCGGCGGCCGACTCGGCCGCGGCGGAGCGGGCGGTGGTGGCGCCGGCCAGCCTCACGCCTGTCGATCCCAGCCTGACCCAGCCGGTCGAGCCCCTGACGCCGCTTCGTCCCGCGGAGCCGGCCGAGGCGCCGCCCGCTCCGCCCGTGCGGCGCACGCGCCCTCCCGGAGGCTGGCGCCGTTGCATCAACCACCACACGGCGCCCTCGACCTACGTCTGCCCGAAGTGCACCGTGGGCTACTGCACGGCGTGCGAGAACGCCATCCGCGACACGATCGTGTGCCCCGTCTGCGAGGCCTTCTGCGTGCCGGTCAAGAAGTACGAGGAGGAACAGGAGCTGGTCCGGCAGCGGCAGCGGTCGATGATGGACGAGCTGCAGACGATCGCGACCTATCCGCTCCGGGATCCGATGGGGTACCTGATGCTGGCGGTCTTCGTCGCGGTGTTCTCGCTGGGCGCGAAGATCGGCGGCGTGATCTGGGTGATCGGGACCATCATGTCGATGGGCGCCCTCTACGGGTACTGCTTCTTCGCGCTCAACCGCGTGGCCAGCGGCAACCTCAAGGACTTCATGCCCCCGCTCGGGGACATCTGGGAGTTCGTCGAGCCGTGCAAGCTGGGGCTGGCGTCCTTCGTCGCGAGCACGGGTCCGTTGCTGCTCATCGTCCTGTGGGCCGGGTTCAGCGTGGCCAGGAGCTTCATGGCCGACACGCCCCAGGCGCCTCCGGCCCTGAGCGTGGTCCATGCCCAGCCTGCCGACGAGGACGAGCTCGAAGAGCCGGGCCCCCAGCTCGAAGGGGGAATGCTCCTGCTGGCGACGCTGCTGGTGATCCCGGCCATCCTCTGGAAGATCGTGTACACGCCGGTGTCGCTCACCGTGGCCGCGCTCTCGCGGAGCGTCCTGTCGATCCTGAACCCGATGATCGCGATGGACACCATCAAACGCATGGGCATCGTCTACTGGCAGGCGATGCTGATCTACACCGTGCTCTCGTTCGGGCAGTGGGTGGTGAAGTTCCTGCTGTCGTTCATCCCCTACCTGGGATCCCTGGCCGGGTCCTTCGTGGACGCGTACGTCTACCTGGCCATCGGCTGCACCCTGGGGCTGGCCGTCTTCAAGAAGGCGCCGGAGCTGGGGTTCGACTAGCCGGACGCGCGGCGCCGGCCCGCGTACAAGCGGATGAACGCCTCGTCGGTGAGGCCGTCGCGGCCGAGCAGGTGGCGCTCGATCGCCTGGTCCAGGCCGAGCGGCCGGGGCGGCGGAGGGCTGGGGTTCGACCACACCAGCCGGAGCCGGGGAGGGATCGGGGCGCCGGAGGTGTCCAAGTCCTTCATCCTCAGGGCGACCCTACCAGACCGGCCGGCCCCTCCAGGTCCACCCCTTTGACGGGGACACGAAAAACGGCTTAACATCTCTCCTCAGTTCAACCACTGGAGTCGCGCCCATGATCGGCGAGACGCTCGGGCATTTCCGTCTCCTGGAGATGATCGGCGCCGGAGGTATGGGCGTCGTGTACCGCGCGCGCGACGAGCGGCTCGACCGCGACGTGGCGCTCAAGGTCCTGCCGCCCGGGGCGCTGGCGGACGAGATCACGCGCAAGCGCTTCCGGATGGAAGCCCTGACGCTGTCCCGGCTCAACCATCCCAACATCGCGATCGTCCACGAGTTCAACCAGGAAGGCGGGGACTTCCTGGTGATGGAGCTGATCCAGGGCGAGACGCTGGACGAGAAGATCCTGGGCGCCCCGCTGCCCGAGCGCGAGGTGCTGCGGCTCGGCATCCAGCTGGCGCTGGGCCTGGCGGCCGCGCACAACGAGGGCGTGGTCCACCGCGACCTCAAGCCCGGCAACGTCCGCATCACCCCGGACGGCCGCCTCAAGATCCTCGACTTCGGCCTGGCCACGCTGCGGCAGCTGGAGTGGAACGAGAAGGCGGACACGACGGACCTCGGCGACAGCGCGCTGGTGGCCGGCTCGCCGCCCTACATGGCGCCGGAGCAGCTGCTGGGCGAGGTGGTCGACGCGCGCAGCGACATCTACGGCGCCGGGGCGGTCCTCTACGAGATGGTGACCGGCCGCCGTCCCTTCGCGGAGTCGCACGGCCCCCGGCTGGTCGACGCGGTCCTGCACGCGCCGCCGGTTCCGCCGCGGGACCTCAACGCGCGGCTGTCGCCGGGCCTCGAGTCGATCATCCTCAAGTGCCTCGACAAGGATCCCGCGCGGCGCTACCAGTCGGCGCGCGAGCTGCTGGTGGACCTGGAGCGGCTCTCCGTCCCCATGTCGCCCGTCACGCGCCCGCAGCCCCGGGCCCAGCGCCACCACGCGGCCTGGGCCTCGCTCTCGGTGGCCGCGGTCACCGCCGTCCTGATCGGCACGGGCCCGGTCGCGCGCGGGTTCCTCGGCAACGGGGTCGAGGGCGCGACGGTGAAGTCCCTGGTGGTGCTGCCCCTGGAGAACCAGTCGGGCGACCCGGCCCAGGAGTTCTACGCGGACGGAATGACGGACGCGCTCATCGCGGACCTGTCCCAGGTCGGCTCCCTGCGCGTCATCTCGCGCACGTCGAGCATGCGCTACAAGGGCTCGCGCAAGAGCCTGCCCGAGATCGCGCGCGAGCTGGGCGTCGAGGCGGTGGTCGAGGGCTCGGTGATGCGCGCCCAGGACCGCGTCCGCATCACGGCGCAGCTGGTCCACGTGCCGTCCGACCAGAACCTGTGGGGCCGCACCTTCGAGGGACGGCCCGAGGACATCATCGACCTGCAGCGCGAGGTCGCGCGCAGCGTGGCGCGCGAGGTGAACGCGAAGCTGACGCCCGCGGAGCGCAAGCGGCTGGCCAGCCCGGGCCCGGTGGATCCGGAGGCGCACGAGGCGTACCTGCGCGGCAAGCACTTGTTCGAGACCGGCGAGGAGGCCAACCTCCTCAAGGCGATCGACTACTTCGCTCGAGCGATCGAGCGATCCCCGACCTACGGGCTGGCGCACGTCGGGCTGGCCGAGGCGCACGTCTACCTCGCGGCACAGTTCGCATACTCGGCGCGGGAGCGGTTCGATCGCGCGAGCCATGCCCTGGAGCGCGCGCTCCAGATCGACGGCGAGCTGGCCGAGGCGCACGCCACGCTCGCCTATGCGCGCATGGTCCTGAACCGCGACTACGCGGGCGCCGAGAAGGCGTTCCGCCGGGCGCAGGCGCTGAAGCCCGGCCTGGTCGAGGCGCATACCGACTACGGTTGGTACCTGGCGGCGGTCGGGCGCCTCGATGAAGCGCTCATCGAGATGCGGCACGCGAAGCAGCAGGATCCCCTGTCGCCGTTCGCGAACATCGCGGTCGCCACCATCCTGATGTACCAGCGCCAGGACGCCGCCGCGGTGCGGGAGTTCCAGGGCGTGCTCGAGCTCTACCCGAGCTTCGGGGTGGCGCACTACGGGCTCGGGCGCGCTCATGCGCAGGCGCGTCGCTACGACGAGGCGGTGGCCGAGCTGGAGAAGGCGCTCCGCGTGACTCCCCGCGGGCCGCACATCCTGGCCGACCTCGCGCAGGTGCACGCCCTGGCCGGGCGCCGGAAGGAAGCGGAGGAGTACCTGCAGCGCTGGCAGGCCCTGGGCGACGACTCGGTCCGGAAGCAGGAGCAGGCGGCCCGCGTGTACGCGGCCCTGGGCGATCGCGAGCGGGCGTTCGCGCTGCTGGAGAAGGCCCTGGAGGAGCGCTCGCCCCTTCTCGCCTTCCTGAAAGTCGATCCGCGCTTCGACGAGATGCGGGCGGACAAGCGGTTCGATCACATCCTCGCGCGCCTCGGCCTGCCGCCCGCCTGACCGCGGGAGCGGGTTCGTTGACTTGCCGGGGTCCGGTTCCTACACTGTGCGCGCCGGCGGACCGCCCGATGCGAGCCGCGGATGAGCCGCCAACAAGGAGGAGTGGATGCCCAAGGTCGATTTCAAGTCGATCGGCCGTGAGATCCGTAACGTCCAGAAGCAGATCAAGGCGACTCGCGCCCGTGCGGGCGCCGAGTCGCAGGCCCGGCTGACGGAGCTGATCGGAGCACTCGACCGGCTGCACACGCAGACGACCGAGTACTGCCCGAAGGGAATGGCCGGCGAAGTGCTCAACCTCAAGAAGACCGCGCCCAAGCCGGCGCGTGCCAAGCGTCGCTCCCGCTGATCCGGCGCGCTGAGAGGCGGGTCCGAAAGACCCGCCCATCCCTCCTGCAGCGCGCGTCCCACCTCGTCTGCTACTGGTCAGACGGCTTCGTCATCTACGACTACGCGGCGTCCACCGCCGTGAACGCCACGCCGCTCGCCGTCGAGCTCCTGCACTTCTTCGGCGAGCCGCGCACGGTGGTCGAAGCGCAGGAGCACTTCTCCGCGTACCCTCGCGCACCGCTGGCCCGAGCGGTCGAGAAGCTGCGGACCCGCGGCCTGCTCGAGGCCCCGCGCGGCCGCGGCGCGCCGCCGGGCCTCGACGCGTGGAAGGGCTGGAACCCGGTGGCCGGGTTCTTCCACCGAGCCACCCGAGACGTGCCGTTCGTCGAGGACCGGCCGGGAGAGGCCCCGGCCGGATCCGCCGCGCGTGCCCGCCGGCCCGGCGCTGTGAGGCGCGTGAAGGGGGCGAAGCGTGTGGCTCTGCCCCAGCCTCGGGAGGACGGCGAGCTGCCCGAAGTCTTGCTCGATCGGCGCACCTGGCGACGTTTTTCCCCCAGGCCGGTGCCGCTCGACGCGCTCGCCACCCTGCTGGGCCTCACGTTCGGCCTGCGGCACACGCTGCGGCTGCCAAACGGGGAGCGCCTCCACCTGCGGACGTCACCGTCTCCGGGCGCCTGCCAGACCCTGGAAGCCTACGTGCTGGCCCGTCGCGTGGACGGACTCCCACCCGGGCTCTACCACTACGCGGCCGACCGCCACCAGCTCGAGCGCATGGCGCGAGGCGCGAGTCGTCGCCAGCTTCGCCAGTATCTGCCGACGCAGGACTGGTACGACTCGGCCGCGGCGCTGGTACTGATCACGGCGGTGTTCCCGCGCCTGTGGCGGCGCTACGACTACCCGCGGGCCTACCGCGCGGTCCTCATCGAGGCCGGCCATTTCTGCCAGACCTTCCTGCTGGCCGCGACCTGGCTGGGGCTCGCACCGTTCTGCTCGATGGCGCTGGCCGACTCGCGGATCGAGCGCGACCTGGGCGTGGACGGCGTCACCGAGTCGGTGGTCTACGCGGCCGGAGTGGGCGCGCGGCCCCCCGGGGGCGACTGGGCGCCGACGCCGCGGGCAAAGCGCGGTAGGATGTCCCGGTGAGACCGAACGAACGCTGGACTCGTGGAGCCTGGGCACTGGTCGCGCTGCTCGCGGCGTCCGGGTGCACCGAGAAGGAGACGAAGATCGGCAAGGAGAGCGCCAACATCGTCTCCGACACGAACGTCATGGAGGAGGCGGAGGCCGC
>JAICEW010000370.1 GCA_025923995.1 Vicinamibacteria bacterium
ATGCTGGAGCAGGTGGCCGCGGCCGCGGAGGCGCGGCTCGCGGCCAGCGATCGCGCGGGCGCCGACGCGCTGTACCGCCGCGCGGTGTTCGAAGGCTGGCTCCTGCGCGCGTCGATCGATCGCGCCGCGAGGCGCCTGCCGGACGCCCGCGAATCGCTGGGTCGGGCGGCGGCGGTCGCGCCGCAGGAGGGCGCGGCATTGCGCTCGCTCGCGACGTCGCAGCTCCAGGCCGAGGAGACGGCGGCCGCGCTGGCCGTCCTGACGCGCCTGGCCGCGCAGGACCCGCGCGACGTCGAGTCGCGCCGGCTGCTGGCCAAGGCGCAGGCCGCCAGCGGGCAGCTCGAGGCCGCGCTCCGGACGCTCGACGACGCGAGCGCGCTCGCCGCGGAGGACCCCGAGCAGTCCTTCCTGCTGGCCGCGGAGTACCTCTGGCTCAAGCGGCCCGACGCCGCGGCGCGGCTCTTCGCGCGCATCGTGGAGGCGCGTCCGATCCCGCAGACACACGTCCTCATCGGGCGCGCGTACCGGGACGCGGGCGAGTACGAGCGCGCGGCCGCCTCGCTGCAGGCCGCGATCGCGCAGGACGCGGGCGTGCGCCGCGCGCACTACTACCTCGGCATGGTGCTGCTGGCCGACGCGCGGACGGGCCCCGACCGGCTGCAGCGCGCGATCGCGGAGTTCCGGCAGGAGCTGGCGCTGGCGCCGGACGACGCGCTCGCGAGCGACCAGCTCGGGCTCGCGCTGCTCGACGCGGAGAGGCCCGCGGAGGCGCTGGCACCGCTGGAGGCCGCCGCGCGCGGCGACGCGCGGCCTTCGTACCTGCTCCACCTCGGCCGCTGCCAGCTGGCGCTCGATCGCGCGAAGGACGCGGTCGAGTCGCTGCGCCGCGCGTTGGCGCTCGCCGATGCGCAGGGGACCGGCGACTCCGACCTGGAGAAGATCCACTACCAGCTCGGCCTGGGACTGCGGAAGCTCGGCGCGACGGAGGAGGCCGCGACGCACCTGGCCGAGGCCCGGCGCCTGGCCAGCGCGGCCGCCGCGCAGCCGTCGACCGTGAGCCCTTCGGACACGTCTCCGATCGCCAGCCTGACCGGGCCCGAGCGCGACGCGCTGCGCACGCGAGTCGATGCCGCGCTCACGCGCGCGTCCTTCAACCTGGGGCTGATCGCGATGCAGGGCGGCGAGGGGCCCGCCCGCGCCGCCGAATGGCTCGAGTCCGCGGCCGCGATCGACCCCTCGTTCCCGCGTGTGCAGGCGGCGCTCGGCGTCGCCTACTTCAACGCGGGTCGCTTCCCGGACGCGATCGCCGCGCTCACGCGGGCGATCCAGACGCAGCCCGAGGCCGGCTCGAAGCGGATGCTGGCGCTCGCGCTCATCAACACCGAAGCGTGGGAGAAGGCGCTGCCGCTGCTGCGCGACGACCCGGAGCGCGCCACGAACGCGTCCGTGCAGCTCGCGTACGGCGTGGCCCTGGCGCGCAGCGGGCGCGTGGCCGACGCGGTCGAGCCGCTCGAGGCGGCGGCCGCGCTCGCGCCGGACCAGGCCCAGGTGCGCCTGGAGCTGGGACGCGTGTACGACGCGCTCGGCCGGGCGGAGCAGGCGCGCCGCAGCTTCGAGGCGTTCGAGAGGCTGAAGGACAAGCCACCAGGGAGCGCGCAGTGAGACACGCCTGGGCCGTGTTGTGCGCCGTCGCGGTCTCCGCGCCGGCCGAGGAGCCGGCCGCGGTGCTCTTCCGCGACGTGACGCGCGAGGCGGGCGTCACGTTCCAGCACCATTCCGCGCCGGACAAGAGGTACATCGTCGAGTCCATGAGCGGCGGCGTGGCGCTGTTCGACTACGACAACGACGGGCTGGTCGACCTGTACTTCGTCGACTCGCTCACGGTCGACACCGCGAACGATCCCAAGGCGGCGCGCAGCGCGCTCTACCGCAACCGCGGGCAGATGAAGTTCGAGGACGTGACCGACCGGATGGCGGTCGGCCATCCCGGCTGGGGGATGGGCGCCTGCACCGCGGACGTGGACGGGGACGGCTGGCAGGACCTCTACGTCACCGCGCTGGGCGGATCGAAGCTCTATCGCAACGACCGCGGGCGCACGTTCGTGGACGTCACCGGCAAGGCCGGCGTTTCGGGCTCGGGCTGGATGGCGGGCTGCGGCTTCGCGGACTACGACCGCGACGGCGACCTCGACCTGTTCGTGAGCCGGTACGTGAAGGTGGACCTGGCGAACCTGCCCGAGTTCGGCAAGGGCAAGACCTGCGAGTACCGCGGCATCGCGGTGCAGTGCGGCCCGCGCGGCCTGCCGGGCGAGGGCGACCTGCTCTTCCGCAACGACGGCGAGGCGAAGTTCACCGAGGTCGGCGAGGCGGCCGGCGTGTCGGACCCGCGCGGGTACTTCGGGCTGGGTGTCGCCTGGTTCGACCACGACGACGACGGCTGGCCCGACCTCTACGTCGCGAACGACTCGCGGCCGAGCTTCCTCTACACGAACCAGAGGAACGGCACGTTCAAGGAGGTCGGCTTCCCCATGGGCGTGGCCGTGAGCGAGGACGGCGGCGAGCAGGGCGGCATGGGCGTGGCCCTGGGCGACTACGACGGGTCGGGCCGGTTCGCGATCTACAAGACCAACTTCGCCGAGGAGTACAACAACCTGTTCCACGACGACGGCGACCACTTCACCGAGCACGCGTACAAGTCGAAGACCGCGCCGCCCAGCCTGCCCTACGTCGGATGGGGCACCGCGTTCATCGACTACGACAACGACACGCGCCTCGACATCGTCGCGGTGAACGGGCACGTCTACCCGCAGATGGACCAGGCCAGGCTGGGCGCGTCGGCCGGCTACCGGCAGAGGAAGCTGCTCTTCCGCAACCTGGGCGACGGGACGTTCGAGGAGATCGGGGCCCGCTACGGGACCGCGTTCACCGAGCCGCGCGTGAGCCGCGGCCTGGCCGTGGGCGACCTCGACGACGACGGGCGCCTCGACGCCGTCGCCAACGACCTGGACGGCAGCCCGCAGGTGCTGCGCAACGAGCTGAAGGGCGCGGGCCACTGGCTGCGCGTCAAGCTCACGGGCAAGGGGCGCAACACGGACGCGATCGGCGCCGTGGTCACGCTCAAGGCCGGACCCGTCGCGCAGCGCCGGCTGGTGCAGAGCGGGACCAGCTACCTCTCGCAGGACGACATGCGCCGCCACTTCGGGCTGGGCGCCGCCACCGAGGCCGAGTGGGTGGAGGTGCGCTGGCCCGACGGCACCACCTCGCGCCGCGAGAAGGTCAAGGCGGACCAGACGATCGCGATCGAACAGCCTCGCTGACGTTCGCGGTGCGCCAGGTGCGCGCATCTTGTGCATTGACTCGTGTGCGCTCGGAGCGTAGGGTACGCGCCCGATGCAGGACGCCCCGTGCTTCCTCGGCGTCGATCTCGGAGGGACGCAGCTCCGCATGGCCGCGGTGGACCGCGAAGGCCGCCTGCTGACCGAGGTCGCATCCGCTCCCACCGGCCGCGACTTCGGGCCCGTCGACCTGCAGTCGGGCCTGCGCGCGTTGGCCGATCGGCTTCGTCCCGCGCTCAACGGACGGCCGGTGAGCGCGCTCGGCTTCGGCACCGCGGGCGTCGTCGGCGAGGGGCTCCCACTGACGCAGTCGGAGAACCTGCCGCTCCTCAACAACGTCGACGTGGCGTCGCTGGTGCGCGGCGTGGCCGCCTGCCCGGTGCGCCTGGAGAACGACGCGCGCTGCTTCACGCTGGCCGAGGCGCGCTACGGCGCCGGCCGCGGCGCGCAGGACGTCTGCGGCATCACGCTGGGGACGGGCGTCGGCTGCGGCGTGATGACGGGCGGCCGCCTGCACCGCGGCCACAACTTCCAGGCGGGCGAGGTGTGGCGCATCCCGGTGCGCGGGCGCTACCTCGAGCACTTCCTCTCCGGCGCGGGCGTCGTGCGCAGCTACCAGGAGGCGGGCGGGGCGCCGTCGCCCGGGCTCGACGCCGCCGAGGTGGTCGCGCGCGCGCGCGCCGGCGACGCCGCGGCGGTCGAGGCCTGGCGCACCTTCGCGCAGGACCTCACGTTCCTGTGCGAGACGATCGTGTGCCTGCTGGACCCGGCCGTGATCGTGATCGGCGGCTCGCTCTCGCAGGCGGGCGACCTCTACCGGCCGCACCTGGAGGCGCGCATGGCGTCGCACCCCACGACGCGCATCGCCGACTGCGAGCTGGGCACCGCCGCCGGCGTCATCGGCGCGGCGGCCCTCAACATCGACTAGCGTCAGCCCGCGGCGACGGGGATGGGGCTGACGCGGGCCTCGCGCAGGCCGTGGCGCAGCCGCTGCCGCGCGTCGTTCGCGGCCACCAGCAGGCAGCCCGACAGCGGCGCCTCCTTGCCCAGCGCCGACGAGACGATCTCCATGGGCGAGCGGCGGATGCGCTCGACGATCTTGCGCACGTCGTGCACGAGCGACTCCGCCTGCGCGAACAGCGCGCCGCCCAGCACGATCAGCGAGGGGTCCACGACCGCGCCCACGTTGGCCACCGCGATGGCGATGAGGCGCGCCACCTCGTCCACCACCTTCTTGGCCCTGCGGTCGCCGGCCAGGGAGGCCTCGAACAGGCTCGGCACCCAGCCGGCCGGGTCGGCCTGCGAGGCCTCGGGCCAGTGCTCCGCCAGCGCGTGCAGGCCGGCCAGGGTCTCGAAGCAGCCGCGCTCGCCGAAGTCGACGTCGATGAACTGCGGACCCATGCACATGACCGCGATCTCGCCGGCCATGAAGTGGTGCCCGTGGTGCAGCTCGCCGTCGATCAGCACGCCGGCGCCGATGCCGGTCCCGACGAAGATGAAGACGCAGGTGTCGTGCCCGCGCGCGGCCCCGCGCCAGTGCTCGCCCAGGATCGCGAGGTTCACGTCGTTCTCGACCTGCACCGGCGCGCCCAGGGCGCGCTCCAGCATGTCGCGCATGGGCACGTGCGACCAGTCGTGCAGGTTGGGCGCGAAGGTGACGATCCCCTTCTCGCGGTCCACCGCGCCCGGCGCGCCCGCGCCCACCGCCAGCAGGCGATCGATCGGCGCCCCCGCCTCCTCCATCAGCGCGCGCAGCGCACCCGCCACGCGGGAGAGGAGCGCGGCGGGGCCCAGGCGGACAGGCGTCGGGATGATGCGGTCGGTGAGGCGCTCGCCGCGCAGGTCGGCCACCGCCAGCCGCGTCCGGGTCGGGCCCAGGTCGATGCCGGCCACGTAGCCGTGCCGCGCGTTGAACTCCATGAACGAGGGGCGCCGGCCGCCGCGCGACGGGCCGGTACCGAGGTCCTTGACGATGCCCGTCTGCATGAGGTGGGACACCAGCGTGCCCACGGTGGGCGCCGAGAGGCCCGTGGCCTCGATCAGCTCGGCCCGGGTGAAGGAGCCCTCCCGCTGCATCGCGACGGACAGGACGGTCTCCAGGTTGAGCCCGCGCAGATGGCCGGCATTCCTGGCCCTCACGTCCGCCACGGGGCGTGACCTCATGGTCCGGTCTCCTCCTCGGCTTTAGGAAAGTAGTTTACGGAAGTCGGCGGGCGATTGGCAATATCCGAAAAACCGTATCGACCGCATCGGTGCGCTCCCAGCGCTTGGAGAATCGGTCGCGAACGGATAGTTAAGAGGCTTTATAAAGTGTTTGCGCGAGGGGCCACTTGAGGCTAACCTCCGCCACGTCAAGCCGCCGCCGGGGTCGACTAGGAGGTCTCACGATGCGTGACTGGCTCACCGCCGTGGCCGCGACCGTGCCGCTCCTGGCGGCGAACGCCCCGCCGGCGACGGCAGCCGAGCGCATCCCGCTCAAGGAGGGCTGGGCGCTCGAGTCCTCGGCCAAGGTCTCGGCCAGGGGCGACGCGATCTCCAGGCCCGGGTTCGCGACGACGGGTTGGCAGGCCATCACGGTCCCCAACACGGTGGCCGGCGCCCTGGTCGAGAACGGCACCTACAAGGATCCGTACTTCGGGATGAACCTGCGCGCGCTGCCCGGGATGGACTACCCGATCGGCACGCGCTTCACCCTCATCCCCACGCCGGACACGAGCCCGTTCAAGCCGGCCTGGTGGTACCGCCGCGAGTTCGCGCTGCCGGCCGCGCTCGCGGGCCGCCACGTGTCCCTCCACTTCGGCGGGATCAGCTACCGCGCGAACGTCTGGTTCAAC
>JAICEW010000371.1 GCA_025923995.1 Vicinamibacteria bacterium
CCGATCGACACCACCTGTTGGCCTTCGGCGCGAAGATCGCGCGGCGGGCGGGCGCGGGGCCCGTCGATCAGGTGCTACTGACCGAGCCGATCGAGGGCGCCGCGACGGCTACGGTGGATCCGTCGGTGCTGGGCGGGACACGGCACCTGTCGGCCGTGCATTTCGTCCACGACACGCGCGACACCACGGCGCTCGTGGCGTCGCAGGACGGACACTTCACCGCGTTCGCGTGGTCGCCGGTTCACGAGATGGTGCACGCCCACCGCCTGGAGACGATTCTTCTCTAGGTGATCCGCGGGCGGCAGGCGACGCCCAGCCGTCCCTGGGCGCCGCCCGCGCTCCGTCCGTTGTCGTGTCTAGCTGATTCCTAAAACAGGTTCCAAAGGAACTGGTTCGTCACCTCGTGGTGGAACTGCACCTCGGCCGGCTTCACCAGCGTGCCCAGCTCCTTCGGGCAGCGCTCGGCGGAAGCCTGCTTGAGGTCCGCGTAGCGGTCACGCACCTCCTCGTCCAGCAGCCCGGCCGCGAACTTGCTGGCCTTGAAGATGCGCAGCGCGTCGTGGATGTTGCCGGGCAGGAAGCGCGTGCGGCTGCGCTTGGTCTCCTCCGAGGCGTCCGAGACCGGCCCCTCCAGCCCCGTGCGCAGGATCGAGTAGATCGCCATGTACGGGTTGGCGTCGGGCGCGACCGAACGCACCTCGATGCGCGCGGAGCGCTCGTTGCCGAGCGGGATGCGGACCATGGCGCCGCGGTTGATGGCGGACGCCTTGATCTGGTTGGGCGCCTCGAAGTGCGGGTCCAGGCGGCGGTAGGAGTTGACGGAGGCGTTCAGCACCAGGCAGATGTCGGTCGCGCTCGCCAGGATGCGGTCGATGAAGTCCCAGCCCGAGGCCGAGAGCCCGTCCTCGCCCTTCGGGTCGTAGAACTGGTTCTTGTCCTTCTTCGACAGCGACAGGTTCGTGTGCATGCCGTTGCCGTTGACGCCGGTCACCGGCTTGGGCAGGAAGCACGCGGTCAGGTCCATGTTCTGCGCGACCTGCCGGCAGAGCAGCTTGTAGAGCTGGATCTGGTCGGCCGCCACCAGCACCTCGGTGTAGCCGTAGTTCATCTCGAACTGCGAGGGGGCCACCTCCGGGTGGTCCTTCTCGTTCGCGAAGCCCATCGCGCGCTGCACCTCGGCGGCGCCGTCGATGAAGCGGCGCAGCGTGTCGCCCGGCAGCGAGTGGTAGTAGCCGCCCGTCGACGGCAGGTCGAAGCGGCCGGTCTCGTGGTACCGCCGCTCGGCGTCCCGGCCCGCGAACAGGAAGCCCTCGATCTCGTTGGCCGCGTGGCAGACCGTGCCGTCCTTCTTGAACAGCTCGGCCGCGTAGAGCTTGAGCCTCGTGCGCAGGTCGGCGGGGTAGGGCGTTCCGTCGCGCGAGAGCACCTCGGCGAAGGTCAGCACCTTGCCCGGCCCGAACACGTCCGCCGGCAGCCAGTAGAACGCGGGCCAGTCGATGGCGAGGCGCAGGTCCGACTCGTGCTGCTGCGAGAAGCCGCGGATGGAGGAGCCGTCGAAGGTGAGGTTGTCCGCCGACTTCAGCAGGAACTTCTTGTCGTAGTCGAGCATGTGCAGCCGTCCCTCGAGGTCGGTGAAGCACACGGTCACCGCCTTGAGCCGCCGCTCGTCGGTCAGGTACTTGATGCGCTCCTCGCGCACCGTGCCGACGTCCACCCGCTCGACCCGCTGGCGCTTGGCCTCGAGGTTCATCTCCTCGAGCTGGTCGTACGGGATTTCCAGGAAGTCCCTGAGCCCCGCTCCACTCGTCAAGCGCGTGTACTCCATATCTCCTCCATGAACTTAAGAAACCGGGAATCTACCACATTCATCGAGGAAATTACGCTAATTATTGGGTCGGAACACATAAATCCATAAATGACTCGGTTGTAATGGGTTGGCCATCCGGCCCCCTTGCAGCGGCCGCCCGCGGGAGGGGAGAATCCGCACTCCCGCTGCCACAAGTCCGGCCACGAAGGAGGCTCGCCGCATGCACCGCGATCAGCACCGCTGGTTCTCGCCCCGGCTCACCCGCGACATGAACATCGACGTCTACGGGCACTACGGCCAGCCCATCATCGTCTTCCCGACGAGCGGCGGCGACGAGCGCGAGTACGCGGGACAGGGCATGATCGACGCGCTGGGCCACCACATCGAGGCGGGGCGCGTGAAGTTCTACTGCGTCAACTCGATGAACAACGAGAGCTGGTACGACAAGCAGGCCCACCCGCGCCACCGGAGCTGGGTGCAGTCGATGTACGACGCCTACATCGCGCACGAGGTGGCGCCCTTCGTCCAGAGCCATTGCCAGTCGCCGGGCATCGCCATCACCACGACCGGCGCGTCGTTCGGGGCGTACCACGCGGCCAACACGCTGTTCAAGCACCCGCACCTGTTCCGCCGCTGCCTGGCGCTGTCGGGCGTGTACGACATCCGCAAGTTCATGGACGGCGACTACGACGACAACTTCTACTTCAACAACCCGGTCGACTACGTCGCCTCCCTGCACGACCCGCACATCGTCCGCCTCCTGCACCAGTGCGACATCCGCCTGGCCACGGGCACCGGCCCCTACGAGGACAGCGGCCCCACCTACCGGATGGCGGATGTGCTGCGCTCGCGCGGCATCCCGCACTCGGTGGACAACTGGGGCGCCGAGGGCGGCCACGACTGGCCGTACTGGAAGAAGCAGATGGACCAGTACATCGCGCGCCTGTTCTGATTGCCCGCCCGCCCACGACCCCGCGCGGGGGACGCGCTCGAGCGACTGGACCGCATCCGGAGCACGTACGGCGGCGAGGGGACGGCCGCCGCCAAGCTCGAGTGCCTCGCGCGCCTGGAGCGGGCCTCGCTGGCGCGCGCGCGCGACGTCCTCCGTCTGCACGAAGCGCTGTGCTGGCTGCGCGCCTATCCCGACGACGCGGCGCTGCTGGCGCGCGTGGAGCGCATGCTGGCGCGTTTCGGCCGGCGTCGTGATCTGCGCAAGCACCGCCGCGCGCTGGCGGACACCGGCATCGCGGGTACCGCGATCGCCTTTCGCTTCTTCGCGCCGACCGCGGCCCGACTCGCGCGGAGGTGGCCCGATCGCCTGACCGTCGACTGGGCCGCATTCAAGAACGCCTCGCGCCTCGAGCCGCTGCTCTCGCTCTTCGCCCTGCCCGCGGAGTCGCCCGGGCTCGACGAGTACGCGTACACGACACGCCAGTGGATCGCCCGCCTGAAGGGGCCGCGCGAGACGGACGCGGCGTTCCTGGTGCGCCGCTTCGAGGCGCTGCGCATGGACGAGCCGTCGCGGGCCACGTTCTACGACGACCTGGACCCGCCGCTGCGGCTGGCGCCGGGGCCGGACACGCCCTCCCGGACGCACGCGCGGTACGCGCCGGCCGCCGTCGTCTTCCAGACCGGCCCGCTGCTGACGGCGCGGCCGCGGCTGGCGGACGAGTACCGCCGGCCGATCGTCGCCGAGCGCCTCCTCGATCGACGCCAGGGCCAGAGGATCGTCGACCTGGCCTGCGACGCGATGGTCACGCGCAGCCGCGACCTGGACGTGTTCGTCTACGGAGACCCCCACGACGTGCGCCTGCTGGACTGCGGAGCGGGGCTCCAGCTCGCCGCCATCGGCGCCCGGCCCGAGCGGCGCCTGCTGCTCGAAGCGGTCTACGGCTTCCTGACGCTCAAGAACGGCGTCCCCATCGGCTACGTCCTGGCCAGCGCGCTCAACCGATCGTCCGAGATCGCGTACAACGTCTTCGAGACCTATCGTGGCGGCGAGTCGAGCGCGATCTATGGCCGCGTCGTGGCCTGTGTCCGCCACCTCTTCGACGCCGACGCGTTCACCGTCTTTCCCTACCAGCTCGGCGACGGCAACCAGGAGGGGCTGCGCTCGGGCGCGTTCTGGTTCTACCAGAAGCTGGGGTTCGAGCCGCGCGACCCGGAAGCCAGGCGCGTGCTGGCCCGCGAGCGCGCGCGCATCAGGGCCCATCCGCGCCACCGCTCGGACCTGCCGACACTGAAGAAGCTGGCCGCCCACAACGTCTTCTGGCAGCCAGGAGCGCGCCGGCGCGACGACGTGATGGGCATGCTGTCGCTGCCGAACGTGGGCCTGCACGTCACGCGCTACGTGGCCGAGCGCTTCGGCTCGGACCGCGAGCGCGCGGCGCGCGTGTGCTCCGCGGAGGCAGCGGCGCTGCTCGGAGTGCGTTCCCTCCGCGCGTGGACTCCCGGGGAGCGGCTGGCCTGGGAGCGCTGGGCGCCGCTGGTGATCGTGCTGCCGGGGGTGAGCGGCTGGAGCCGCGCGGAGCGGGCCGCGCTGGCGCGGGTCGTCCGCGCCAAGGGCGGACGGCGCGAGACGGACTTCGTGCGCCTCTTCGACGCGCACCCGAAGCTGCGGCGCGCCATCCGCCGCCTCGCGCAGGACGCGATCGGCTAGCTCGGCGTCAGGGCCGGAAGGCGCGCAGGAACGACGCGACCTCCTCCAACGAGTCGGTGCAGAGCAGCAGGTGGTCGAACCCCTTCTCGCGCGCGAGCTGGCGCAGCAGGGGCAGCAGCGGCTTGGAGCGGCCCCCCGGACCGTCCACGCCCGCCGCCGGCGGGTCCCAGTAGTGCGTGCCGAGGAGGACCATCGGGCTCGCGTGGCCCGTGTGCGTGCGGTAGTAGTTCTGGCAGGCGTCCTGGAAGATCTCCTGCACCGTGCCCGCGTTGCCGGGAGCGAAGACGACGCCGTGCGTCGCGATCGCCAGCAGGCCCTCCTCGCGCACGCTGTTCTCGAAGTACTTCGCGACGTGCGTGGCGAACGGGTTCGGCGGCTCGTGCCCGTAGAACCAGGTGGGCACGCCGATGCTGCGATAGGGCCCGGGCGCCGCGGGCAGGTAGCGCGCGCGCACGCGGAAGGCGGCGGCCAGCCACGAGGCGTCGCGATGGCTCCGCGCGGTCGCCAGGAGCGCCAGCGCGCCGCCCAACGCGTCGTCGGGGAGCGCCGCCAGGAACGCGCCCAGGTTCGTGGCCTCCATGAGGCCGGGCCCGCCGCCGGAAACGAGCAGGAAGCCCTCGCGGGTGAGCGTGCGCGCCAACCCGGCCACCTGGGCGTACATCGGATCGTCCCGCGCCCGGTCGTGCCCGCCCATGATCGCGATCACCCCGCGGCCGCTCGCGACGTCGAGCAGCTCGGCCAGGGCGTCGCTCACCGACAGGTCGTGGAGGCGGTGGGCCAGGATCGCGTCCAGCCCGCCCGGCCGGGGCTTGTGCGTCGCGGGATCGACGAAGGACTCGTAGACCAGCCAGTCGGGCGTGTCCCGGTAGGACTCGGGCCGGTCGGGATCGAAGCCGCGGTAGAGCTCCTCGGGTGTGTACAGCCGCGAGCGCCACGGATCGAAGCCCCGCCCCTCGACGCGCGGGAAGACGAGGGCCCCGCGCTCGACCGCCAGCAGCAGGAAGGCGGGCGAGAGGTGGCAGCCCGCGAACAGCGCGCCCTTGAGCTCGCGCGCGGAGAGGACCTCCTCGAAGGAGGCGACGTCGAGCCCCTGCAGCACTGCTTCGGCCAGCGGCACCCCGGACTCCAGGAACTCACGCAGCCCGTCGAGGCTGTCCAGCTCGCGCCGCATGGCTCGCGTGCCTGCCGCCTCAGAACGAGTAGAGGAGCCCCAGCGTCACCGAGACGCCGAAGTCGCCGCGCGGCTCGTCCAGGCGCGTGACGCCGTTCACCTCGAGGATCGGCGTGAGGCCGTTCGCGAACGTGTGGCTCAGCCCCACGCCGGGAGCGGCGTAGAACGCCGCGTCCGGATCGACCGCGAGGGGGAAGCGGGCGGCCAGGTACGCGTGGGGTGAGAAGGCCCACACGACGCCCGGCACGATCGAGAACGCGGCATAGTCCCCGCCCACCCAGGTCGGACCCAGGTCCACCTCGAGGGCGAGCTTGGACGTCACGAACCGCCCCAGCCCCGCGGTGAGGATGAAGTCGTCCTGGTGGCCGTCCCAGGGTCCGTCGGGCGGCCGGTACGCGACGGTGGTGGCGCCGAAGATCGCGACGTAGTTCGGCGGCGGCTCGGCGGCCGCTGCGGCCACGCCCATCGCCAGGAAGGCCAGGAGCGCCTGCGAGGCCACCATGCGGAGCG
>JAICEW010000372.1 GCA_025923995.1 Vicinamibacteria bacterium
GACCCGCTCGTGCGCGCGAAGGGGGCCGAGCTGGGGGTGCGCACCGTGGTGGCCGGCCGCTATCACGGCGCGGTCGCGTTCTGGGCCCTGGATATCGCGTCGGAGCTGCTGTTCGTGGGCGACGCGGGCACCACCGAGGCCAGCCGGCCCAGCCGCCGCCTCGGCGTCGAGTGGTCGAACGCGCTGGAGTTGACGCGCTGGCTCACGCTCGACGCCGACCTCGCCTGGTCGCGCGCGCGCTTCCGCGACCGCGACCCCGCCGGCGACCGCATCCCGGGCGCCATCGAGGGCGTCGTCTCCGCCGGCGCGACCGTACACGACGCGGGCGTCTGGTCGGGCAGCCTGCGCTTGCGCTATTTCGGGCCGCGCCCCCTGATCGAGGACGACAGCGTGCGCTCGGACGCCTCCGCCACGCTCAACGCGCGGGCCAGCTACCGCCTGTCCTCACGCTTCACGCTCAACCTGGACGTCTTCAACCTCACGAACGCGAAGGTGAGCGACATCGACTACTTCTACGCGTCGCGCCTGCCCGGGGAGCCCGCGGCGGGCATCGAGGACGTCCACACGCATCCGCTGGAGCCGCGCACGTTGCGCGCGTCGGTCACGGCCACGTTCTAGCGGAGGACCTCGTCGCTCTGCGCCAGCACGCAGCGCTGGCCGGCCAGCTCGATGAGCTGGGCCGAGAAGAGGATGGCGCGGTCCTTCTCGCCGTCGTTGAACGTGAGGGGCCGGCCGCGGACCATCCCCTCGCGCTCGAGCACCTGGACGAGCCGCGCGCGCGTCTCCGCGTCGAACACGCCGAGCTCGACCGAGGTGTGGCCGATGACGTCGTCCCGCTTGCGGCCGGTGAGGCGCAGGAAGGCGTCGTTGACGTCGACGAAGCGACCCTCTGCGAGCGTCAGGATGGCGGTCGCGGCGGGGCTGGAGCGGAAGGCCTTCTCGAAGCGCTCCTCGGCCTGGCGCTGGCGCTCCTCCTCCTGGCGCCGCTCGGTCACGTCGAGGCAGGTGCCGATGAGGCCCGTCACGCGCCCGCCCGCGTCCACCAGCGGCTCGCCCCGTGACCGCAGCGTGCGGACCGACCCGTCCGGCCGGACGATCCGCTCGTCGAAGTCGAAGGCGCGCCCGTCCGCGATCGCCTCGCTCACGCGTGCCTGCACCGCCTCCACGTCGTCGGGGTGCACGCGGGCGAGGAAGCCGGGATAGGTCATCGGCGTCTCCTGCGGCGCGAGCCCGTAGATGCGGTACAGCTCGTCGGACCAGGTGACCTGGTCCGCGCCCACCTCCCACTGCCAGCTCCCGATGTGGGTGATGCGCTGCGCGGCCGACAGGAGCCGCTCGGCGCGGGCCACGCGGTCCTGCGCCTGCTTGCGCTCGGTCACGTCCTGGACCACCGCGATGCGCGCCGGCCGGCCGGCGTACTCGATCGCCTGCGCGGTGACCTCCACGTCGAAGACCCGTCCTCCCTTCGACAGGTGCCGGGTGCCCCTCTCGCCCTCGGCCCGGCCGTCCGCATCCTCGATCGTCCACAGGTCGGGGAGCGACCGGTCGCGGAACTCCCACTCCGAGTACCCGTAGTGCCGCACGGCGGCCGCGTTCACGGCCAGGATGCGCAGGGTGTCGGGCTCGTACAGGAGGATCGGCAGCGGGTTGCCCTCGAACAGGGCGCGGTAGCGCCGCTCCGAAGCGATCACCGCCTCCTCGTGCCGCTTCCGCTCCGAGATGTCCTCCACGAACGCGCAGAAGACCACGCGGTCGGAGTCGCGCAGGGCCGTCACGCGCAGCGCGACCGGGAACTCGGACCCGTCACGGCGCAGCGCGCTCAGCTCGACCGGCCGGTTGAGAATCGGCCCCTCGCCGGTCTGCAGGTAGCGGCTGATCCCGCGGTCATGTGCCTCCCGGTAGCGCGGCGGGACGATCAGCTCCGACATCCGCCGTCCCACCGCCTCGGCGCGCGGCCAGCCGAAGACCGCCTCGGCCCGGGGGTTCCACGAGAGGACGAAGCCCCGCGCGTCGATCAGCACGATCGCGTCCAGCGCGTTCTCCAGGATGGCGCGCATCTGGGCCTCGCTGGCCCACAGCGCCTGCTCCGCGAAGTTGCGCTCGGTGACGTCGTGCCCCAGCGCCAGGATGGTGGCGTTGCCCTCCGAGCGCACGACGCCCCACGACATCTCGACGTCGGCGGGCCGCCCGTTCTGGCGGCGGTGGCGGTGAGTGCCGACGTCCGTCATGCGTCCGGCCGGCGCGTCCCTGAGCGTGCGGGCCACCGCCTCCCGCACCGCCTCCTCCTCGCCGGGCGCCAGCAGGTCCGTCATCCGCATGCGAAGCAGCGCGTCGCGCGGATAGCCGGAATGGGCGGCGGCCGACGCGTTGGCGTCCAGGATGGCGAGCGTCAGCGGATCGAAGACCCACATCGGCTGTGGGTTGGCCTCGAAGAGGAACCGATGGAACGCCGGGGCGGTGGCCACCCCGTCTTTGCGGTCGGCCATGGCTCTTTCGGTTGGACGGATGGTGACGGAAGTATACGCGACGTGGGTCCGGAAAGGACGCCGGGCCGATTCAGCGGGCGGCGCGCAGGTAGGCCCCGATCGCCGCCGACTCCCGCGAGCGCAGGGCCACGCACTCCTCGACCTGCTCGCTCACCTTCGCCAGCTCCTGGCCGGCGCCTTCGACGTCCGCGAACAGGCGCCGGGCCTGCTCCACGCGGTCCCGCTCGCAGCCGGCGGCCACGTTCGCGATCGAGGCGTGGAACAGCGGCGGCGCCTTCTCCAGGATGGCCGCGAAGTTCGCGCGCACGAACTCGAACACCTGGTCGCGTCCGGAGCGGCTGCCCCGGAACGCGAAGGTGAGGGCTGCCATCTCGTTCGGCCGCAGCGTGAGCGCCCAGGCCAGGACCTGTGCCCTCACGGCCGGGTCGCGGAAGCCGCCGGAGCCCACCAGGTAGCGCCCCCGCTCCGCGGGGGTCTTCGCCGTCTCGAAGCGCTTCTTGTACTCGGCGAAGAGCGCCGCGTCGCCGTCGAGCGCGTGCAGGCGCAGCACCGTCCCCATCAGCGAGGGCGGCACCGTGGCCTCCCCGCGCAGCAGGCTGCGCGCGCCCTCCGTGGCGAAACGGCGGACCCGCTCGTCCTCGCCCTGGTCCCCCAGTGCCACGAGCAGCGACGGCCGCAGGGAGGTGACGCTCGCGGGCTCGCCCTCCCGGGGCGTGAGGCCCACGCGGTCCAGCGCCGGGCCGAAGGCGGAGCGGATGTAGGCCGCGTAGCCCGCCTGCGTGGACTCGTCCAGGAACGGCACCTCCAGCTTCTCCAGCCCCTCCAGCGCGGCCTCGAGCACCTCCGGCTCGGCGTCGGCCCCGAAGGGCGCCAGCACCTTGAGGTACCGCGCGCCGTCGATGCGTCCCGCGTCCAGGAGCGCGGCCAGGTTGCCCAGGAACGCGATCCGCTCGCTGGGCGACAGGCGCTCCCCGGCGTGCGCGGCCAGCTCGTCGAGGTCGGCCCCCGGCACGGCCCAGCGGTAGTAGCCGGTGCCGTCGGCGCTGGGGAAGACCCACGCGACGTCCGCGGAGCCGAGCGACACCTCGCGCGAGGCGCCGTCGAGCAGGACGGTCTCGACGCGGCTCGACGTCCCGCTGCCGTAGCGCAGGGAGACGGGAACGCGCCAGGTGAGCGCGGGCAGGTCCGCCCCTGCGCGCGCGTCGCGCTGCTGCGTGAGGCGCACCCGCCCCGCGCCCAGGCGCTCGACCGACACCAGCGGCAGCCCCGGCTGGTCGACGAAGGTGGCGAGCGCCTTCGACACGTCGCTCTTCGCCGTGCGGTCGAGCGCGTCCCACAGCCGGTCCGACGTCGCGTTCTTCCATGCGTTCTCGCGCAGGTAGAGCGCCACCCCTTCGCGGAAGCGGTCCGGCCCCAGCCAGCGCTCGAACATGCCCAGCACGCTCTTGCCCTTGTAGTAGACGAGGCCCACCGAGCGCACCGTGTCGTTGGGGTCGAGGATTCTCCGCCGGATCGGCTGCGCCGCCGCGCGTCGATCGGCGGTCATCGTGTCCTGGGTGGTGTGCATCTCGGACAGCGTCACCTGCAGCTCGGGGTAGACCTGGTCGGCCAGCTTGTCGCCCATCCAGTCGGCGAAGCTCTCGTTCAGCCACAGGTCGTCCCACCAGGCCATCGTCACCAGGTCCCCGAACCACATGTGCGCCAGCTCGTGTGCGTTGACGCGGGCCAGCAGCCGCCGCTGCGACGGCGTCGACGAGGCCTCGTCGAGGAGCAGGATGCCGTCCGCGAACGTGATGCAGCCGGGGTGCTCCATGGCGCCGGGCCAGTATTCAGGCACCGCGACGAGGTCGAGCTTCTCGTAGGGGTAGGGCATGCCGAACCAGCCCTCGGCCGCCTTCAGCAGCGCCGGCGTCATGCGTGCCGCCACGCCGGCCAGGCGCTCCTGCCCGCGCACGGTCACGACCCGCCCGGGCACGCCCATGCCCTCGATCGGCACGAAGCCCAGCTTGCCCACCACCAGCGCGACCAGGTAGGACGGTAGCGGCCTGGTCTGCGCGAAGCGGACCTCCTTCCAGCCGTCCCGCTCCGGACCGGCCGTCTCGGGGGTGTTGGAGACCGCGTCGAAGCCGGCGGGGATGTCGACCGTCAGCTGCCAGGGGATCTTGAAGCCCGGCTCGTCGAAGCAGGGAAACGCCTTGCGCGCGTCGATCGCCTCGAACTGCGTGTAGAGGTAGCCGTCGCCCTGGGCCATCTTGTAGAGGCCCACCGCCCGGCGGTCGTACTCGTTCGTGAACTCGATGACGAGCACCGCCCGGCCGGCCGCCAGCGGCCGTGCGGGCGTCAGGTCGATCGTATCGTCGGGCCCGGCCGCGTGGGCCGCGTCCACGCCGTCGAAGGATGCCCGCGTGATGGTCATCTCCTCCGCGTGCAGCCGGACCGCCGCGCCCGCCTTGCGCACGTCCAGCTCGATGCGGACGGTGCCGCCGTAGGTGTCGATCCGCGGATCCAGCTTCAGGCGGACCTCCTGGCGGGTCGGCAGGACGTCCGTTCCCAGCCGGACGTGCTCGGCGGCGCCGGCGAGGGTGGACGCCGCACAGAGCAGGGCGGCGATCGGTGCTGTTCTCATCGTTCTCCTCGGCTGCGTGCGTCCGCGTCCAGGATCATGGACGCGGACCGTCGCGGGCGACGTCTAGAGTACGACGCGCGCGGGCCGAGGGTTCTGGCAAGTGGTCCGCCGATCGTGTCCGCGACGTCCAGGCGGAGCCGGCCGAAGGGCGGTTGCCGCCTGCCCCCGGACGGCGCTACAGTCGCGACCAGCGAGGTGCATGCGCCATGAGCTTGATGGACGACGCGGAAGTCGGATACGTCGAACGGCCGGTGGACCTGGAGGAGCGTGCCCGCTTCGTCGCGCGGGTCTACACGCACGTGTTCGGCGCGATCGTCGCCTTCACGGCGATCGAGATCGTCCTCTTCGTGAGCGGGATCGCGCCCATGATCGCGAGGGCGATGCTGGGGACCACCTGGCTGGTGGTCCTGGGCGCCTACACGCTCGTGGGCTGGCTGGCCACCCGCGTCGCGCACCAGGCGGTGTCGCTGGCCACGCAGTACGCGGCGCTCGCCGGCTTCGTGGTGGCCGAGGCGGTGATCTTCGTCCCCCTGCTGTACATCGCGCAGTACTACGCGCCGGGCGTGATCCAGAGCGCGGCGGTGGTCACGCTGCTGGGGTTCGGCGGGCTGACCGCGATCGGGTTCATGACGCGGCGCGACTTCTCGTTCATGGGCGCCGCCCTGCGCTGGGCGGGCGTCGTCGCCCTGCTGCTGATCGTGGCCTCGGTCCTGTTCGGCTTCGAGCTGGGGACGTTCTTCTCGGTCGCGATGGTCGCCCTGGCCGGCGCGTCCATCCTCTACGACACCTCCAACATCCTGCTGCACTACCCCGAGGACCGCTACGTCGGCGCCTCGCTGCAGCTGTTCGCGTCGGTCGCGCTGATGTTCTGGTACGTGCTGCGGCTGATGTCCCGCCGCTAGCGCGACCCTCCGCGCGGCGGCTCCGGTCCGCTCGAGGAGCCGACGCGCTC
>JAICEW010000373.1 GCA_025923995.1 Vicinamibacteria bacterium
CGCACCCGCTCTCGCCCCGCGCGGACTTCCAGTGGACGGGCTGGGACCTGCCCGGCGCCTGGGGCCTGGAGCTGTGGAACGGCGACAGCCAGTGGCGCGAGGCCGGCTGGCTCCGGCTGGCGCGAACCGCGGCGCTCCATGTGCTCAACCGGCGTTACGCGCTCCTGGGCAGCCTGAGCCCCCCCACGGCCGCGCTCGCGCGCTGGGACGGCCTGCTGGCCACGCGCGCGGCGCCCGGCATCGTGGGCGCGGACGCGCACAGCCGCGTCCCGATCTCGAAGCGCTTCGCGCCGCGCTTCCCGTCGTACGAGTCGCTCCTGGCACTCGCCCGCAATCACGTCGTGCTGGACGAGCCGTTGCGCGGGGAAGCGGCGGCGGACATGCGCGCGATCGCCGCCGCGCTCGCGCGCGGGCGCTCCTTCGCCGCGGTCGATGCGCTGGCGCCCGCGGACGGGTTCTCGTTCGTGGCGCGCGGTGAGCGGGGACAGGCCGTCATCGGGGACACGATCGCGCCGGAGGCGGGGTTGAAGCTGCGCGTGGGCGGCCGCATGCCGCGCGGGACGCGCGTCGTCCTCCTGCGCGACGGCCTGCCGGTCGCCGAGGACGTCGACGGCGTGGAGACGCCGGGGACCCCGGGCGTCTACCGGGCCGAGGCGTACGTGCCCGGCTGGTCCATCCCGTGGGTGGTCACGAACCCGATCTACGTGTTCGACGACGCGGCGGCGGCGCGGCGGGCCGCGGCCGCGCGCGCGCGCGTCGAGCCCGAGGCTCCGGCGGCGGCCCAGGTGATCGACGCGTTCGAGGGCGCGACCGCCTTCTCGCCGGGCTCCGACAGCGCGACCGAGCAGAACCGCGACATCGTCGATGCCAAGGGCGGCATGGGCGGCAGCGGCGCGGCGCGCATCGCGTTCCGGCTGGGAGTCCCGACCGCGGACCATGGGGACGTGTTCGCGGCGCTGGTCGACCGCACGCCCCGCGACCTGTCGGGCCGGAAGGGCCTCACGCTCGCGATCCGCGGGGACGGCGTCTACCGCATCTGGATGCAGGTGCGCGACGCCAACCCGGCCTCGAAGGACGGCGGCACCGAATGGTGGTTCGCGTCGCTCAAGACGTCGCCCGAGTGGCGTCGCGTGGCGGTGCCGTTCGAGCGCCTGCGGTCCATCAACCCGAACACCGACGGCAAGCTGGACCTGGACCAGGTGCGGGAGCTCGTGTTCGTGCTGGACAAGGGGTCGGTCAAGCCCGGCACCGCGGGCACGATCTGGATCGACGACCTCGGCGCGTACTGAAGCGCGCGTGATGAGCGTCCGGGGCACGGTTCGACGGGTGCTGGCGTCGCTCGGATTGGCCGGCGTCGCGCGCGAGGCGATGGCGGCCTGGCGCGCTCGGGCCTGGCGCGAGCGCAACGCGCCCCTTCGCCGCGCGGGGGCCCCGGACGGCCTGCCGCTGCCCCCCGATCGCCTGATCCAGCTCGTGGCGGGGTCGGCGGACGTGGCGTGGTTCCTCGAGGGCGGGGCTCTCGCTGCGCGCTCGATCCGGGACGTGCTGGCGGAGGCCGGTGCGCCCATCGAGGAGGCCAGGGCGCTCCTGGACTTCGGGTGCGGCTGCGGCCGCGTGGCCCGCGACTGGGCCGGACTGGCCGCCGCCGTGCACGGATGCGACCTGAACCCGCGGCTGGCGGGATGGTGCCGCGAGCACCTCCGCTTCGGCACCTTCACCTCGAACCGGCTGGACCCGCCGCTGCCGTACGCGGACGGCGCCTTCGACCTGGCCTACGCGCTCTCGGTGTTCACGCACCTGCCCGAGGACCGCCAGCGCGCCTGGATGGACGAGCTGCGACGCGTGATCCGTCCGGGCGGCCACCTGCTGATCACGACGCACGGCGACCGGTATCGTGGGGAGATGACCGCCGACGAGGCGGCCCGCTACGACGCGGGGGCGATGGTCGTGCGGCGCAGTGACGAGCCGGGCAGCAACGCCTGCGGCGCCTACCACCCGCAGGCGTACGTCCGCGAGCGCCTGGCGCCCCCCCTCGAGGTCGTGGCCTTCCGGCCGGAAGGGGCCCTGGGGAACCCGTACCAGGACCTCTGGCTGCTGCGCCGCCCGGCTTGACAGCGGGGCCGCCGGATACTATCCTTTCATCCGGATAGAGCGATGGTATCTGCCGCGCCCGTTACGGGCAAGCCCGAGGCCCTGCTGGGCTGGATGACCAGCCTGGGCGACCCCACGCGCCTGCGCCTCCTGCGCCTGCTGGAACGGCGCGAGCTGGGCGTGGCGGACCTGTGCCACGCGCTCGGCCTGCCCCAGTCCACGGTCAGCCGGCACCTCAAGGTGCTGGCCGACGAGGGCTGGGTGGACGGGCGGGCGCAGGGCACGACGCGCCTGTACCGCTCGACGGCGGGGGAGGGGGACCCGGGGGCGCGGAAGCTGTGGCTGCTCGCGCGCGAGCAGACCGAGCGCTGGCCCGCGGTCGAGCACGACCGGCTGCGCCTGGACCGCCGCCTGGCCGGCCGCGAGCCGGGGGCGGCGTCGTTCTTCGCGGGCGCGGCGGGGAAGTGGGACGAGCTGCGGTCGCAGCTGTACGGGCACGGCTTCACGCAGGCGGCTCTCCTCTCGCTGCTGCCGCCCGGCGCCGTGATCGCCGACCTGGGCTGCGGCACCGGCCAGGCCGCGGCGCTGCTGGCGCCCTACGTGAGCCGGGTCGTGGGCGTCGACCAGTCGGCGGCGATGCTGAAGGCGGCGCAGCGCCGCACGAAGGCGCTGCCGAACGTGGAGCTGCGCCGGGGCGAGCTGACGGCGCTGCCGATCGACGATGCGTCGGTGGACGGCGCGCTGCTGGTGCTGGCGCTCACCTACGTGGAGGACGCCGCTCGCGCACTGCGCGAGATGGCGCGTGTGCTCAAGCCGGGCGGGCGGGGCGTGGTGGTCGACCTGCTGCGGCACGACCGGGACGACTTCCGGCGGCAGATGGGGCAGCTGGGCCTCGGCTTCGAGACGGACGAGCTCAAGGGGCTGATGACGGGGGCCGGCCTGACGGCGGTGACGGTGCGCGCGGTGCCCCCGGAAGAGGGCGCCAAGGGCCCGGCCTTGATCCTGGCCGCGGGCGCGCGGGCGGAAGGATCCGATTCAACGACAGGGAGAACGAAGAGATGACGACGACCGTGAACACGCCCGGGAGGGCGGGGGTGCTGGAGTACCAGGTGGCCGACCTCGGCCTGGCGGCGTGGGGACGCAAGGAGATCGAGCTGGCCGAGCAGGAGATGCCCGGCCTGATGGCGGTCCGGCGCGAGTACGCGCAGGCCCAGCCCCTCAAGGGCCAGCGGGTGACGGGCAGCCTGCACATGACGATCCAGACCGCGGTCCTGATCGAGACGCTGAAGGCGCTCGGTGCCGACGTGCGCTGGGCCTCGTGCAACATCTTCTCGACGCAGGATCACGCGGCGGCGGCGGTGGTGGTCGGGGCCGAGGGGACGCCGGAGAGCCCGAAGGGCGTGCCGGTGTTCGCGCACAAGGGCGAGACGCTCGAGGAGTACTGGCACTACACCGCGCGTGCCCTCGACTTCGGGAACGGCCAGGGGCCGACGCAGATCGTGGACGACGGCGGCGACGCGACGCTCCTCATCCACAAGGGGCTGGAGTTCGAGCAGGCGGGGAAGGTGCCCGCGGCCGAGAGCGCGGACAACGAGGAGTTCGCGCTGGTGCTGGGCCTGCTGGGCCGGCTCTTCCGCGAGGACCCCAAGCGCTGGACCCGGGTCGCGGCCGAGTGCAAGGGCGTGTCCGAGGAGACGACGACCGGCGTGCACCGCCTGTACGAGATGGAGAAGGCCGGCACGCTGCTGTTCCCGGCCATCAACGTCAACGACAGCGTGACCAAGAGCAAGTTCGACAACCTGTACGGCTGCCGCCACTCGCTGGTGGACGGCATCATGCGCGCCAGCGACGTGATGCTGGCCGGCAAGGTGGCGGTGGTGTGCGGCTACGGCGACGTCGGCAAGGGCTGCGCGCAGTCGCTGCGCGGGCTGGGCGCGTCCGTCTGGATCACCGAGATCGACCCGATCTGCGCGCTGCAGGCTGCCATGGAGGGCTACCGCGTCGTCACGATGGACGAGGCCTGCGACAAGGCCGACATCTTCGTGTCCGCGACCGGCAACGTGAACGTGATCAGCCACGACCACATGCGCCGGATGAAGCACCAGGCGATCGTCTGCAACATCGGCCACTTCGACAGCGAGATCGACATCGCCTCGCTGCGGCAGTACCGCTGGGAGAACATCAAGCCGCAGGTGGACCACGTGATCTTCCCCGACGGCAAGCGGATCATCGTCCTCGCCGAGGGCCGGCTCGTGAACCTCGGCTGCGCGACGGGCCACCCGTCGTTCGTGATGTCGAACTCGTTCACCAACCAGGTGCTGGCGCAGATCGAGCTGTTCGCGCACGGGAGGAAGTACGAGCACCGCGTGTACGTGCTGCCGAAGGCGCTGGACGAGAAGGTAGCGCGGCTGCACCTCGACCGCATCGGCGCGAAGCTCACGACGATGACGGCCGAGCAGGAGCGCTACCTCGGCATCCCGGCAGCCGGGCCGTTCAAGCCCGAGCACTACCGCTACTGACCGGGGCGCGGTGCGCGTACTGCAATTCACCGACCCGCATCTCGCCGGATCGCCGGAGATGCGGGTCAGGGACGTCGCGACCGCCGCGACGCTCGCGCGCTGCGTCGACCATGCGCGGCGCCGCCACCCGCAGCGCGACGCCATCCTGCTGACGGGCGACCTCGCGCACGACGACCCGGCGGGCTACGCGCTGTTGAAAGGGCAGTTCGCGGATGCCGGCGTGCCGGTGCACTGCCTGCCGGGCAACCACGACGATCCGGCGGCGGTGCGGGCCGGGCTGGACGGCGCCCCGTTCGTGCACGACCTGGCGCGGCGCTACGGCGACTGGGCGATCGTCATGCTAGACAGCACGGTCCCCGGCGAGAACGGCGGCCTGCTCGACGCCGAGGAGCTCACCCGCCTGAATGCGGCGCTCTCGGCGCAGTCCGGAGCGCATGCGCTCATCTGCCTGCACCATCATCCCGTCCCGCATGGCAGCGCCTGGCTCGACGAGCTGATGCTCGCCAACGCGGGCGAATTCTTCGACGTGCTCGCGCGGCATGCGGGCGTGCGCGGCATCTGCTGGGGGCACACGCACCAGCCGTTCGAGGGCATGCACGGGCGCATCCGCCTCATGGGCACGCCGTCGACCTGCATGCAGTTCGCCCAGAACGCCGACGAATTCGAGGTCGATGCGCGTCCGCCCGCCTACCGCTGGATCGAGCTCGAGCCGGCTGGCGGCATCGAGACCGGCATCGAATGGGTGGACGAACATGCGTGAGCTGCGCGGATGGCTCCTCGCGACTGCCGCCGCGGCCAGCCTTGCGGCCTCGCCGTCCCGCGCGGAACCCGCGCTGTGGGAAGTGGCCGGCGACGGGAACACGGTGTGGCTTTTCGGGTCCGTTCACCTGCTGCCGGAAGGCGGATTCGCAGTCGGCGACGCGCTCGGGGATGCGATCGAGGGCTCGGAGCGCGTCTGCCTCGAGATCGACCCGAGCGGGCAGGACGAGGCCGAGACCGCCACGGTCACCCTCGCGCGCGCGGTCGACCCGGAGGGCCGCGACCTTTTCGAGCTGCTCGGCTCCGACGCGGACGAGGTGCGCAAGGCCGCCCGTGACGCGGGCGTGCCGCTCGATGTGCTGGCCATGTTCGAGCCCTGGTTCGCGGGGCTCACGGTCTCGCTGATGGCGATCCAGGCGCACGGTTACGACGTCCAGCACGGCGTCGAACAGATCATCCAGGCCGAGGCGAACAAGGCCGGCAAGGCATCCTGCGGGCTCGAGACACTCGACGGACAGCTCGGAATGCTCGATGCGCTGCCCGGAAAGCTGCAGAACGAGATCCTCCTGCAGGCCCTCGAGGAGGCCGGCGACAACGAGGCGCTCATCGGGCCGAAGCTCGACGCCTGGCGCCGCGGCGACGAGGCGGGCCTCGAAAAGAGCCTCGCGGAAGACTTCGAGGGCTATCC
>JAICEW010000374.1 GCA_025923995.1 Vicinamibacteria bacterium
GCCGGGGGGCCCGGTTGCCAACCGGCAGGCCGGTCCCTAAGATATCCGGCCATGTTCGACGGGCAGGTCGCGCTGCTGCTGGGGATGGTCCTGATCCTGGGCCGGCGCACGTGCGCGACCGAGGTGGCACAGCTCCAGGAGCGGATGTGGGGCATCCGCTTCGCGCGGGAGGCCTACGAGCCCGGCTTCGTCTGGGGCGGCCTGATGTTCCTCGTGAGCGGTCTCGTCCTGCTGCTCCAGCGCTAGACCGTCGAGCTCAGGCCTCCTGTTCGGAGATGAACAGGTCGATCCGCAGCTGGTGCTCCTTCGGCAGGTCCTCGAAGAGCACGGCCGCGCTGTGGCGCCCGTCCTCGTAGGGCGCGAGGCGGATGACGTGCCCCGACGCGCGGATCACGCCCTTGACGCCGGGCAGCTCCACCTCGATCGTCATCGGCGTCTGCAGCGGGTACGAGCGCTCGACCTCGACCAGCGCGGCGTCGCGGCAGATGTCCTGCAGCTTGCCGGTCAGCGTCTCCGAGCCGACGGTGACGCGCGCGGACACGTCGGTGACGACGACGCGCGGGCTCCTGCGGCGTTCGGAGCCCACGGCTAGTTGAGCCCCAGGCTGGCCAGGTAGCGCGGCGGCTGCCGCATCTTCGTGGCCTGCTCGTACGCGTAGGCGATGCGGATGAGCGTCGGCTCGCTCCAGGCCGCGCCCATGAACGAGATGCCGACCGGCAGCCCGAAGGAGTGCCCGCACGGCACGTTGACGTTCGGATAGCCCGCCACCGCGGCGGGCGTCGAGCTGCCGCCGCCGAAGTGGTCGCCGGTCGCGCAGTCGGTGAGCCAGGCCGGCCCGCCCGTCGGGGCGACGATGGCGTCGAGCCGGTGCTGCTTGAGCACGGCGTCGAGCCCCTCCTCGCGCGAGAGGCGCCGGTTCTTCGCGAGCGCGTCCAGGTAGGCCTTGTCGGTGAGCGGTCCCTTGGCCTGGGCCTGGACGAACAGCTCCTGGCCGAAGCAGGGCATCTCGCGCTCGGCGTTGCTCTCGTTGAAGGCGATCACGTCCGCGAGCGTCTTGACGCGTGCGTCCGGCCCCAGACCCGCCAGGTATGCGTTGAGGTCCGCCTTCAGCTCGTACAGGAGCACCTCCAGCTCGGTCGCATCGTACTCGCCCAGGTGCGGGATGTCCGCCGGGTCCACGATCACGGCGCCCGCCTTCGCCATCGCCTGCACCGCCTGCTCGAACAGCCGGTCGACGTCGCGGTGGAAGCCGGCGTTCTTGCGCGCGACTCCGATGCGCGCGCCCTTGAGCCCGTTCGGATCGAGGAACGCGGCGTAGTCGGGCGCGCCGCGGCCCTTGCCCTCCGCCGTGGCGGCGTCGCGCGGGTCGATGCCGGCCAAGGCACCCAGCAGGATGGCGGCGTCGCGCACGGTGCGCGCCATCGGGCCCGCCGTGTCCTGGCTGTGCGCGATCGGGATGATGCCGGCGCGGCTGACCAGGCCCAGCGTGGGCTTGATGCCGACCAGGCCGTTCGCGTTGGACGGGCAGACGATGGAGCCGTCCGTCTCGGTGCCCACCGCGGCCGCGCACAGGCTGGCCGCGACCGCCGCGCCCGACCCGGAGCTGGACCCGCAGGGGTTGCGGTCGAGCACGTAGGGGTTGCGGCACTGGCCGCCGCGCGCGGACCAGCCCGACGACGACTTGTTCGAGCGGATGTTGGCCCACTCGCTCATGTTGGCCTTGCCCAGCAGCACCGCGCCGGCGGCGCGCAGCCGCTCGGCCACGAAGCTGTCGCGCGCCGGGACGGACCCCTCGAGGGCGAGCGACCCCGCGGTCGTGGTCAGCCGGTCGCGGGTGTCGACGTTGTCCTTGAGCAGGATCGGCACGCCGTGCAGCGGGCCGCGCGGCCCCTTCGCGCGCCGCTCCGCATCCAGCGCGTCGGCGATGGCCAGCGCGTCCGGGTTCGTCTCCAGCACGCTGCGCAGCGTGGGACCCTTGCGGTCCAGCCGCTCGATGCGGTCCAGGTAGGCCTGGGTGATCGCGCGCGCCGTCGCGCGGCCCTCCTTCATCGCGGCCTGCAGGCCGTCGATCGGGACCTCCTCGACCTCGAACGCGCCGTCGTCCGCGCTCCACGCGGAGCGCCCGTGCAGCGCGGCCCACGAGGCCGCGACCCCCGCGGCTCCCAGGCGGAGGAAGCGGCGCCTGGAACCGGCCGTCCCGTTTCGTCCCATGGGGTGGAACTGTATCCTAGGTCGCTTTCGAAGGAACGGAGGGTCCAGGTGAGCCAGTTCCGCGTCGCCCGCATGGCCTTCGCCTGTGTCGTGCTCGCCGGCTCCGCCCAGGCCGCGCTCCCGCCCGAATCGATCCACCAGGACCTGCGCTGGCGGCTGATGGGCCCGATGCGGGCCGGCTGGTCGCTGGTGGCGCAGGGCGTGCCCGACCGCCTGGACACCTACTACTTCGGGGCGGCGGACGGCGGCGTCTGGAAGACGATCGACTCCGGGCTCACCTGGACCCCGCTCGGCGATCGCGCGCCGTTCTCGTCGGTCAACGCGCTGGCGGTGATCGCGCGCGGGTCGGGGCCGGCGAAGCTGGTCGTGGGCACGGGACAGAGCCAGACGCGCTACGACGCGATGGAGGGCAACGGCGTCTTCGTCTCCGAGGACGACGGCGCGAGCTGGAGGTCGATCGGCCTGGAGCAGACGCGCGCCATCGGCGAGCTGTGGGTGGATCCGCGCGACGAGAACGTGATCCTGGCGGCGGCGCTGGGCTCGCTCTTCGGCCCGGGGCCCGAGCGCGGCGTGTTCCGCACGGCGGACGGCGGCCAGACGTGGAACAAGGTCGCGTTCGTCGACGCGGACACGGGCGCGGTCGACCTGGCGGCCGACCCGGCCGCGCCCGACGTCGTGTACGCCTCGTTCTGGCAGGTGCGCCGGTACCCCTGGCAGGGCTACCACATCCCCCAGGTGGGCCCGGGCAGCAGCATCTGGAAGTCGACCGACGCGGGACGCGCCTGGACGCGGCTTCCCGGCGCCGGCCTGCCCGCGGGTCCGATGGGCAAGATCGGCCTCGCGGTCGGCGCCGGCAGCAAGGGCCAGCGCGTCTACGCCGTCGTGGACGCGCCGAAGGACGCGGGCGCCTATCGCAGCGACGACGGCGGCGCGACGTGGGTCGCCGCCCGCAAGGACCGCTCGCTCGCGTCGACCTACTTCGGACGCGTCATCGCGCATCCGACCCGGCCCGACGTCGTCTACTTCACGGGCCAGTCGTGCAAGCGATCGGACGACGCGGGCGCCACCGTGACGTTCGTGAAGGGCTCGCCGGGCGGGGACGACTACCACGACATGTGGATCAATCCCGCGCACCCCGAGCGCATGATCCTGGCCAGCGACCAGGGCACGACGGTGACCGTCAACGGCGGCGCGACCTGGAGCCCCTGGTACAACCAGCCGACGGGGCAGTTCTATCGCATCGCCGCCGACGACCGGGTGCCCTACCGGGTCTACTCCGGCCAGCAGGACACCGGCACCGTCGCGCTGGCCAGCCGCAGCAGCTACGGGCAGCTCACGTTCCGCGACTGGCATCCGGTGGGCGGCGACGAGCGGGACGCGGACATCCCCGATCCCGAGAACCCCGACTTCGTCTACGGCGCGGGACTCGGCGGCCGCCTTTCGCGCTGGGACGCGCGCACGGGCCGCGTCGCGAACGTGTCGCCCTGGCCCGTCTCCAGCTACGGCCAGGACCCGCGCCGGGCGCGCTACCGCACGACCTGGATCACGCCCATCGCGGTCTCGCCGCGCAAGCCCCACGCGGTCTACTGGGGCACGCAGTTCCTCTTCCGCTCGACCGACAAGGGCTGGACGTGGGCCCAGGCGAGCCCGGACCTCACCGGCGCCGTGGCCGGCGCCAAGGGGTGCGACACCGCCATCACGCCGGTCGCGATCGCGACCGCGTGCGGGATGGGCGTCATCTTCGCGATCGCGCCGTCCGCGGCCACGGACGGGCTGGTGTGGGTCGGGACCGACAACGGCCGCGTGCAGGTGACGCGCGACGAGGGGAAGACCTGGACCGACGTGACGCCCAGGGACCTGCCCGACTGGAGCCAGGTCGCGTCCATCGACCCGTCGGGCACCGATCCCGGGACCGCCACCCTCGCGGCCGACCGCCATCGGCTCGACGACCGCGATCCCTACGTCTTCCGCACGCGCGACTTCGGGAGGACCTGGACGCGCATCGATGGGGGCCTGCCGAAGGGCGCGTACGTGAACGTGGTGCGCGAGGACCCCATGAAGCCGGGCCTGCTCTTCGCGGGGACGCGGACGGGCGTGCACGTCTCGGTGGACGAAGGGAAGACGTGGACGTCGCTGCAGCGCAACCTGCCGCCGACCGCCGTCAACGACATCGTCGTGAAGGGCAACGACGTCGTGGTGGCCACCCAGGGCCGGGCCATCTGGGCCCTCGACGACGTGACGCCTCTGCGCCAGCTGGTCGCCGAGCCGCGGCTCCAGCTGGCGGCGCCCGCCCGCGCCGCGCGCATGGCCGCCAACGAGAACCGCGACACCCCGCTGCCGCCCGAGATGAACACGACGCCCAACCCGCCGACGGGCGCCCTGTTCGACTACTACCTGCCCGAGCCACCGGCCGGCCCCGTGACGCTCGAGGTGCGCGACGTGGCGGGAGGCGTCGTGCGCCGGTTCGTGACCGGCGCGGCACCGGAGCGTCCCCAGGCCAGGCAGTACTTCGCCGACCGGTGGCTGCGGCCTGCGGCCACGCCGGGCAGCCGCGCGGGCCACAACCGATTCGTGTGGGACCTGCGCAAGGAGCGGCCGCGCTCGACCGACTACGAGTACATGATCCGCGCCGTGCCCGGTGTCGACACGCCGATCACGCCGGAGGGCGCGCTGGTGCGGCCCGGGCCCTACGTGGTGCGGATCAGCGTCGACGGGCAGACGGCCGAGCAGCCGTTCGAGGTCGTGCCCGACCCGCGCGTGCCGGCCGACCGCGAAGCGATCGACGCGCAGCTGCGCCTGATCGCGGAGGTGGAGGCCGACCTGGGCCGCGTGGCGGACGCCGTCGCCGCGCGCGAGAAGGCGCGACCGCAGGGCGCGCCGGCTCCTCCGGCCGAGGCCCGGCTGTCGACGATCGGCTCCACGCTGGCCTCGCTGCTGACCGACCTGGAGGCGGCCGACGGTCCGCCGACGCGCGCGCAACGCGACCTGCGCGCGGAGCTGAACGTGGAGCTGGCGAAAGTGCTGGCGGAGGGAGCGAAGGCGGGGACGACCCGCAGGTAGCGGGCCGTCCCCGGGCCAGCCGTTACTGGATCGAGAACTGGAGCAGCTCGACCGGGACGTCCACGCACTCCGGGTTCGGGAAGCGGAAGGTCGCGACGCGGGTCGACCACTGGCCGGCCGCGTTGAACATCCCGGTGAACCAGAACGTGCAGTCGTTGACCGGGTCCACGTTGATCGAGGAGTAGTCGCCGTAGCGCGTGCTCGTGTTCGAGGCCGTGCCCGCGATGACGACCTGCTCGGCGCCCATGGTGCCGGGGGTGTCGGTGGACTGCCGGCCGGTGTAGCGCAGCCCAGGGAAGACGGCGGCGCTCGTCACGTTGTAACCGAGCGCGATGTTCCCCGAGTTGTCCATCGCGACCGAGCTCATCCAGCGGTTGACGGCGTCGGCGGCCGTCTGCGTCCCCTCCTGGAACAGCGTCCAGGGCCCGGCCCCGACCCTGCGCATCTCGACCCAGCGCGTGCCGGCCACGTTGGTGCCGGTGGTGTCCACGGAGAAGGCCGTCACGATCACCTCGTGCGCGGTGCGGTTGCGGTACTGCACCCTGTGCATGACCGGCTGCTGCACCGGGTCGAGAAGGGCCCCGCCGCCCGGCTGGGGCAGGCAGCTGAAGTTGTTGAGGCCGCACAGGTCGGAGTCGAACTCGGCCAGGGTGACGGTGGTGGGACCGGTGAAGGTCGAGTTGGCCGGCGTCGCGAAGTCGACGTGGAACGCGAACAGCTCCAGGGTGTCGGGGCCACCCGGCGCCCCGTGCGCCTCGGAGTCCCGGTGCCGCACGAA
>JAICEW010000375.1 GCA_025923995.1 Vicinamibacteria bacterium
GTCAAGGCCCCGAAGCAGATCAAGCGCGTGAGCCCCGAGTACCCCGTCGAGGCGCTGACGGCGCGGCAACAGGGCGTCGTGATCCTCGAGGCCACGATCGGTCCGCGAGGCGACGTGACGTCGGTGACGGTGCTGCGCGGTGCTCCGCTGCTCGACCAGGCCGCGGTGGAGGCGGTGGAGCAGTGGGTCTACTCGCCGACGCTGATCAACGGCGTCCCCGTGCCTGTCGTCATGACGGTCACGGTGAACTTCAAGCTCTCGCGGTAGCGCGCACGCTGCGATAGACTTCGGTCGCGTGATGATCCCCACGCGCCCCCGAGCATGATCCCCCGCTACTCCCGTCCCGAGATGGCCCGGCTGTGGTCGGACGAGAGCCGCTTCCAGGCCTGGCTCGACGTCGAGATCGCGGCCACCGAGGTGCTGGCCGCGCGCGGCGTCGTGCCGAAGGAGGCGCTGGCGGCCATCAAGGAGAAGGCCCGCTTCGACGTCGCGCGCATCGACGCGATCGAGAAGGAGGTCCAGCACGACGTGATCGCGTTCGTCTCGAACGTGGCCGAGAACGTCGGGCCGGAGGGGCGCTGGCTCCACTACGGGCTCACGTCGTCCGACGTCGTCGACACCGCGCTCGCGCGGATGATGCGCGACGCGCTCGACCTGATCGCGTCCGACGTCGAGGCGCTCCTGGCGGCCGTGAAGGCGCGCGCCCTCCAGCACCGGCACGCGCCGATGATCGGGCGCACGCACGGCGTGCACGCGGAGCCGATGACGTTCGGCCTGAAGATGGCGCTGTGGTACGCCGAGCTGGCGCGCGACCGCGACCGGCTGGCCCGTGCGCGCGCCACCATCGCGGTCGGCAAGCTCTCGGGCGCGGTCGGCACCTACTCGCACCTGCCGCCGGACGTGGAGGCGGAGGTCTGCGCGAAGCTGGGCCTGCAACCGGCGCCGGTCTCCTCGCAGGTGCTCCAGCGCGACCGCCACGCCGAGGTCATGACCACGCTCGCGATCGTGGCCGCCAGCCTCGAGAAGTTCGCGACCGAGGTGCGCGCGCTCCAGAAGACCGAGGTGCGTGAGCTGGAGGAGCCGTTCCGCGAGGGCCAGAAGGGCAGCTCGGCCATGCCGCACAAGCGCAACCCGGTCGGCTGCGAGCAGGTGACGGGCCTGGCCCGCCTGGTGCGCGCGAACGCGCTGGCGGCGCTCGAGAACGTGGCCCTGTGGCACGAGCGCGACATCAGCCACTCGTCGGTCGAGCGCGTGATCGTGCCCGACAGCTTCCTGGCGCTCGACCACATGCTGCGCCGCTTCACCGACATCGTGAAGGGCATGACGGTGGACGAGGCGCGCATGCGCCGGAACCTGGACTCCTCGAAGGGCCTCGTGTTCTCGGGCCAGCTCCTGCTGGAGCTGACGGCGCGGGGCATGAGGCGCGAGGACGCCTACCGCGTGGTGCAGGCGCACGCGATGGACGCCTGGCGCTCCGAGGGCGATTTCCGCGCACAGGTCGCGGCCGACCCCGCGGTGCGCGCGGTCCTCCCGGACGCCGAGATCGCCGCCGTCTTCGATCTCCCGCGCTATCTCGGGCACGTGGACGACGTGTTCCGCCGCGTGTTCGGGCCGGACGCATGAGGTTCGCCGCCCTCCACCCCCGGCTGTTCGAAGCGCTGGTCTCGGCGGGCATCCTCCTCGGGTCGTACGTGGCGGCGCGGCTGCTCTCGCTGCTCTTCGCCAAGGTCTTCGCGCGCGTGGCCGCGCGCACGCCTTCCACCGTCGACGACCGGCTGGTGGTGGCCTGGAAGCGCCCGCTCACGTACCTGCTGTTCCTGGTCGGAGCCTACGCGGCCGCGCACCGGCTGCCGGTCGAGGAGCGGGCCCTGCGCTACGTGGACCGCGTGCTGTTCACCGCCGCGGTCTTCCTGGTCACGCTGGCATTGATGCGCGGGTTCTCGCTCCTGACGGAGTGGTACCTGGCCCGGTCGCGCGCCGCGGGCAGCCACGCGCTGGCCACCGAGTTCGCGCCGCTGTTCAGCAAGCTCGGCCGCGTCTTCATCTCGCTGGTGGCGGTCACCATCCTGCTGGAGCACCTCGGCGTCAACGTGTCCTCGCTCGTCGTGTCCCTGGGCGTGGGCTCGCTGGCCGTGGGCCTGGCCGCGCAGGACACGCTCGCCAACATGTTCGCCGGCTTCACGCTGATGCTGGACCGGCCCTTCCGCGTGGGGGACCGCGTGCAGCTCGCGTCCGGGGAGATGGGGGACGTCGAGGCCATCGGCATGCGGGCCACCCGCATCCGCACCGGTGACGAGACCCTGCTGGTGGTGCCCAACAGCGTCCTGGTCAAGGAGCGCCTGGTCAACCTCACGCAGCCGACCCGTTCGCTGACGACGAAGGCGGACGTGTCCGTGGGGTACGGCGCGGACCTGGGCGTGGTGAAGGCGCTGCTGGTGGACGCGGCGCGCTCCAGCGCGCTGATCGACGCGGACCGGGCGCCCTCCGTCGCCGTCCAGCGCTTCGGCGACAACTCGGTGGACCTGCAGGTCGTGTTCTGGGTGCGCGACTACATGGACCAGGGCGCGTGCCGCTCGCAGGTGCTGGAGGCGATCTACCGCGGCTTCGTGGAGGCGAACATCGCGCGTCCGCTGCCCGCCCGCCGTATCATCCACGAAGGCGCCGTGCCCGAGGCGCCGGACGCCTAGCAGGAGGAAGGAGCGAAGTGGCCCGAGCCCGCGTCTACGTCACCCTCAAGAAGTCGGTGTTCGACCCGCAGGGGAACACCATCCACGACGCCCTCACCTCGCTCGGCTACGACCGGGTGGCCGACGTCCGGCAGGGCAAGTACTTCGAGCTGGCGCTGCCCGATGTGGGCGCCGACGAGGCCAAGCGGACCGCGGAGGAGATCGCGCACCGCGTCCTCTCCAACCCGGTGATCGAGAGCTATCGCGTGGAGGTCGAGCCATGAAGGTCGGGGTCGTCGTCTTCCCGGGCTCCAACTGCGACCACGACACGTACCACGTCGTGAAGCACGTGTGCGGCCAGGAGGTGCTATTCCTCTGGCACAAGGACTCGGACGTCTCCGGCCTGGACGCGGTCATCCTGCCCGGCGGGTTCGCGTACGGGGACTACCTGCGCACCGGCGCCATCGCTCGCTTCAGCCCCGTCATGCAGGCGGTGGGGGAGTTCGCGAAGAAGGGCGGCCCCGTGCTCGGCATCTGCAACGGCTTCCAGATCCTCCAGGAGGCCGGCCTGCTGCCCGGCGCGATGCTGCGCAACCGCGCCACCAAGTTCCTGTCCCAGCCGGTGCACGTGCGTGTGGAGAGGGACGACACGCCCGTCACGGCGGGCATCGCGCCCGGCACCGTGCTCACGATGCCGATCGCGCACGGCGAGGGGAACTTCTACCTGCCCGACGAAGACCTGGACCGCCTGGAGGGCGAGGGCCGGGTGGTGTTCCGCTACACCTCGAAGGACGGCGCGCTCGACGAAGCGTCGAACCCCAACGGCAGCGCGCGCGCCGTCGCCGGCGTGTGCAACGAGGCGCGCAACGTGGTCGGGCTGATGCCGCACCCGGAGCGGGCCTCGGAGGGCGAGCTGGGCGGCGTGGACGGCCGCCGGCTGTTCGAGGCCATGATCCATGCCCTCCAGCACGCCTGAGGATCGTCCCGCCGTCTGGCCGCTGGTCGCCGTCCCGGCAGCGATCACGCTCGCGGTCACGCTGCTCCGGCTGACCGGCGAGATGTTGCACTGGTCCCCGCGATACTTCAGCCGCGAAGCGGGCGGAGGGCTCGCTGTCGTCGGCATCGCTTGGCTCGTCCCGATATTCGGGATCTGGTTCGCGCTCAAGCTCAAGCACGCGGGCGTGCCGCAGCCGCGTGTCCTGCGCGGGGTGGGCCTCGCCCTCGCGGCGCTCGTGGTCGCGCCGGCCGTCGGGCTGGCGGCGGTACCCCTGGGCCTCGGGCCCGTCGGGCAGGTGGTGATGTTCTGCCTGGGCAGCGTCGCGGCCATCGCCGTCGGACGGCTGGCCTGGCCCGCCCTCGGCCGCGTGCTCCTGGCCTACGGCGTCGCGTCGCGGCTGCCGGTCGTGGTCATCATGCTCTTCGCGATGCTCGGCCGCTGGGACAGCCACTACGCGCTTCCGCGCCCCGACTTCCCGCCGATGGCTCCGCTGCCGCTCTGGCTGCTCACCGGCTTCCTGCCGCAGCTCACGATGTGGATCGCCTACACGGTCGTCTTCGGCTCGCTGTTCGGGCTGATCGCCGCGGGCGTCTCGCGCAACCCCGCAGGAGCGCGAGAGCCGATGCCGGCCGCCTGACCTGATCTAGTCCCGCCGGTCCGCGAACCGCGGATCGAGCTGGATGGCCCGCTGGAAGTGCTTCTCGGCCAGCTCCGCCATCCCGACGCCCTGCAGCCGCAGACCGACCATCCAATGGAAGGACGGATCCGCGGGAGTCGATCGATCGGCCCGAGCCTCCCACGCCGTCGCCGTCTCGCGCTGGCCCGCGGACGCGGCGGCGCCCGCGAGCAGGTTGCTCGCGAGGACCAGCGCGGGGTTCTTCCTGAGGGCATCGGCCCAGGCCGCGACGGCGTCCTGCTGGCGCGCGAGCCGCCACAGCGACTCGCCTCGCTCTTCCAGCGCGACCACCAGGTCGGGCCGCTCGGCCAGCGCCAGGTCGAGGCTCGCGAGCGCGTCCTGCGGACGGCCCAGCCGGTTCAGGATCGCCCCGCGGTAGTAGAGGCTCAGGGCGCGCGCCCGTCCGCCCTGGTGGTCGGCGGCGCGGCCCAGCAGGTGGACCGCGTCCTCGGTGTTCCCGGACAGGTACTCGAGCCACGCGAGCTTGGGCAGGGCATCGCCGTTGACGAACAAGCCGGCCTGGGCGGCCGCGTGCAGGTGTCGCCGCCCCTCGGCGACGGCATGGCGCTCGGGCGGGCTGAGCCAGCCATCGGGCTTCGCGCGGGCCAGCGCCAGCTCGTCGGGAATCCGGACGCCCAGGAAGGCGCGCATCCCCAGCGACTCGTGGTAGCGCACCCAGCCGCTGTGTGCGCTCAAGCCGACCCACGCCAGCGCGAAGGCGGCGAACGCCCACCCCGCCTTGCGGAACCGTCCGGCCGCCTTCAGGTCGAAGCGGTGGAAGGAGAGGTCCCGGGCGCGGACCAGGCGGACCATCCTGAGCACCAGGAACGTCGTGATCGTCGCGCATCCGAGCGCCATCAGCATGGGCACGAGCTGGTACACGTCCCACACCGCCAGGAAGCTGAGCAGGAACACGACCGCGCCCAGGACCTCCTCGGGCCAGCTCAGTGAATAGCTCGGCTTGAGCGACCTGGGCGTCACGACGGCCGGCCGTCCGAAGCCGAAGTACAGCGCGTCGTTGGGGCAGACGCTGACGCAGTCCATGCACTTCATGCAGCCGGGGTCGACCACCATCCCGTACGCCTTCACTTCGGCATGCACGAGCACGTTCGAGGTGCACACGGCCGTGCAGTGCCCGCACTGGTTGCAGGCGTCCGTCACGCGGATCCGTCCGGGCGCCACCTTGTCGGCCACCGCGAAGAAGCCGCCGTAGGGGCAGGCGTAGGTGCAGAACCCCTTCGAGCCCAGGAAGTAGACGGTCATGAAGCCGCAGATGAAGAGGAAGGGAATCGCCACCGCGATGGGCGGGAACGTGGCCCAGAAGTCGCTCGTCACCAGGTGGTTCGTGAACGGGGGAATGAGCGGCGCGTCCTTCGGCTTCGTGAAGGAGCGGAGGACCACGGGCCACACGAACATGTACAGGGCGGCCAGCAGCGGCACGTACACCAGCAGCCGGGAGCGGAAGGGCTTGGGCGTGACGCCCATCTTCTTCATCAGCCAGGCGCAGAAGTCCTGGAGGGCGAGGACGTGGCAGCCCCAGCCGCAGACGAAGCGCCCGAGGACGAGCGTGGCCAGGATGGCCAGGCTGAAGAAGATGAAGCCGGCGTTGATGAACCCGTTCCGGAGCGTGAACATCGTCTCCGAGGGCTCGATGGGCGAGACCGTCGTGCCCATCAC
>JAICEW010000376.1 GCA_025923995.1 Vicinamibacteria bacterium
AAGCTGAAGCGCGTCGCGCTGGGGCCGCTCAGCGCCCGCGGCCTCGAACCGGGCGCCTTCCGGCCGCTCACGCCGGCCGTGGTGCGTCAGCTTGCCGGGGGCGGCGTGCCGCCGCCGGCGCGCGGCTCGCGCGCACGCACCGAAACGCCCCCCCGACCCCGGCGATCGACCACGGCTGGTCCCCATCGATCGACCACGGCCGCCCCGCGGCGATCGACCAAGGCGGGGCCCCGGCGGCCGGTCGCGGGCGAGCCGCGCCGGTGAAGGCGCCCGACGCGCGGGCGCTGCCGCGGCCGGCGCACCTGGCCGGCCTCGACCGCTACGAGCCGGGCAAGCCGATCGAGGAGGTCCAGCGCGAGCTGGGCCTGACCGACGTCGTCAAGCTCGCGTCCAACGAGAACCCGCTCGGGCCGTCCCCGCGCGCGCTGGCCGCGGTCGCGGACGTCCTGACGGCTCTCCACCGGTACCCGGACGGTCCGGCGCGCGCGCTGCGCGCGGTCCTGGCCGAGCGGCTGCAGGTCACCGCGCGCCAGGTCGTGATCGGCAACGGGTCCACGGACCTGATCGACCTGGTGGCCCGCGCCTTCCTCGGTCCCGAGCACAACGCGGTGATCTCGGAGGGGGCGTTCGCGCGCTTCCGCCAGGTCGTCATGGCGCGCAACGGGAACGCCCGGCTGGTCCCGCTCCGCAACGGGACGCACGACCTCGACGCGATGGCGCGGGCGGTGGACGAGCGGACGCGGCTCGTGTTCGTGGCCACGCCCAACAACCCCACCGGCACCTGGAACCGCCGGGCCGAGGTCGAGCGGCTCCTCGCGGCGCTGCCTCCCGAGGTGCTGGTGGTGCTGGACCAGGCGTACTTCGAATACGCCGCCGACGTGCCGGAGGCCGAACATCCCGACGGCGTGGAGCTCGTCCGCCGTGGAGACCCGGTCATCGTGCTGCGGACCTTCTCGAAGGCCTACGGCCTGGCCGGCCTGCGCGTCGGCTACGGGGTGGCGGCTCCCGAGGTGATCGAAGCGGTGGACCTCGTGCGCGAGCCGTTCAACTCGAACTCCCTGGGGCAGGCGGGTGCCTTGGCCGCGCTCGGCGACCGCGACCACCTGCGCCGGACGCTCGAGCTGACCCGCCGCGAGCGCGACCGGCTGGGCGGCGAGCTCGCCGCGCGCGGGCTGCGCGTGTTGCCCAGCCTGGCCAACTTCGTCTGCGTGGACACCTCCCGGCCCGCGGCCGCGATCTTCCGCGCGCTGCTCCGCCGCGGCGTGATCGTCCGCCCGCTGGAGGCCTACGGCCTGCCGACGTGCCTCCGCGTGTCGGTCGGCGTGGCGGCGGAAAGCGCGCGGCTGCTCGCCGCGCTCGACGAGGCCCTGGCGGAGAGGGCTTGAGCCGCGCCCCGCGGCCGGACGGCCTGGTCATCGCGATCGACGGTCCCTCCGGCGCGGGCAAGTCCACGGCGGGCCGGGTCCTGGCCGAGCGCCTCGGCTACACGTTCCTGGACACCGGGGCGATGTACCGCGCGCTGGCCCTGAAGGCCCTGCGCGGGCGCGTGCGCCTCGACGACGAGGGCGCCCTGGGCGACCTGGCGCGCCACAGCCTCATCGAGCTGACGGAGGGCGGCCGCGGGGTGCGCCTGGACGGCAGCGACGTCAGCGCGGCGATCCGCACGCGCGACGTCAGCGCGGCCGCTTCGCGCGTGTCCGCCCACCCGCAGGTCCGCCGCCAGATGGTCGCCCGGCAGCAGGAGATGGGCCGCCGGGGCGGCGTGGTCCTCGACGGCCGCGACATCGGAACCGCCGTCTTCCCCGACGCCGACGTGAAGTTCTACGTGGACGCCGATCCGCGGCGTCGCGCCGTGCGCCGCCAGGAAGAGCTGGCGGCCGCGGGCACGATCGCCGACCTCGACGCGATCGAGCAGGAGATCCGCGACCGCGACCACGCCGACACGACCCGCCCGGACTCGCCGCTCACGCGCGCCTCCGACGCCATCCTGATCGACAGCAGCGACGTCGGCGTCGAGGACGTCGTCGAGCGGATGCTCGCGATCATCCGCGAGCGCAGCGGGTAACGGATCACCACAGAGCACAGAGGGTCAACGGAGAGAGCACGGAGCACGGAAACTACTTCCGTTCATCTGTGCCCTCTCCGTTCGTTCTCTGTGCTCTCTGTGGTGAATCCGTTGTGCGGTGCCGGCTGAACCAGGCGGCGGTCAGGAGCAGGACGGTGCCGGTGGTGATGCCGACGTCGGCCACGTTGAAGATGCCGGTGCGGACGGGGCCCAGGCCGACGTTCAGGAAGTCGACCACGGACCCCTGGCGCATCGCGCGGTCGGCCAGGTTCGACAGGCCGCCCCCGATCAGCAGCGCCCAGGCCAGCGCCTCCATCACGCTGCGGCTCGGCGACCGGAGCGTCATCGCGGCGGCCACGAGCCACAGCGCTCCCGTGCCGACGAGGAGCAGCCAGAAGCGCGCGCCTTCCCCGAGGTCGCGCCCGAGGCCGAGGAAGGCGCCGCGGTTCTCCACGTACTGGAGCCGCACGGTGTCGGCGAGGAACGAGCGGCGCTCGCCGTCGGCGAGCGTGGCCACGGCCAGGCTCTTGGTGGCCCGGTCGCAGCCGATGACGGCGGCCAGCGCGAGCACGACCAGCAGCACGCGCGGCCGGGCGGCCCCGTTCCGTGTCATGCGCGTCGCCCGCTCACGACCTAAATTATAATGGCCCCTCACGTTCGGCCCCTGATACAAGGAGGAACCGCCCGAGTGGACGTCGCCCCGGGGACGCTTCGCCGCACTCCGCTCTCCCCCGTGCACCGCGAGCTGGGAGCCAAGATGGTCCCGTTCGCGGGCTGGGAGATGCCCATCGAATATTCCGGCCTGATCAGCGAGCACCTGGCCGTCCGCAAGGCGGCCGGCCTGTTCGACGTGTCGCACATGGGCGAGATCGAGGTCGAGGGACCGGGCGCGCTGGCGTTCCTGCAGCGCGTGACCTGCAACAACGTCGCGCGGCTCCTGGACGGCCAGGCGCAGTACTCCGCCCTGCCGCTGCCCAACGGCGCGCCCGCCGACGACCTCATCGTCTACCGCCGCTCCGCCGAGCGGTTCCTGCTCATCGCCAACGCCGGCAACGCCGAGAAGGACTACAAGTGGCTGCTCTCCCAGGAGCGCGGCGAGACCGAGCTGAAGAACCGCAGCGACGAATACGCGCTGCTCGCGCTCCAGGGCCCGCGCGCGCAGGCCATCCTGCAGCCGCTCACGCGGGTGGACCTTGCCGCGGTGAAGTACTACCACTTCGCGGAAGGCGACCTGGACGGCCAGCCGGCCACGATCTCGCGCACCGGCTACACCGGCGAAGACGGGTTCGAGATCCTCGTCGCCCCGGATCACGCCCCCGCGGCGTGGAAACGGCTGCTCGAGGCGGGCGGCCCGCAGGGCCTCGTGCCCGCCGGCCTCGGGGCGCGCGACACGCTCCGCCTGGAAGCGCGGATGTGCCTTTACGGGATGGACATGGACGAGACCACCACCCTGATCGAGGCGGGCTTAGGCTGGATCGTCGCCCTGGACCCGGCCAAGGGCGATTTCCCCGGCCGCGCCGTGCTGGAGTCGCAGAAGAAGGGCGGGCCCCCGCGCAAGCTGGTCGGCTTCGAGGTCGTGGGCCGCGGCATCGCCCGGCACGGCTACACCGTGCTCGCCAACCACCAGCCGGTGGGGGCCGTGACCTCGGGCACGTACGCTCCGTTCCTGCAGAAGAACATCGGGCTGTGTTATGTCCCGGCCGCGCACGCGGCCGTCGGCACGGACCTCGAGATCGACGTGCGGGGCCGCCCGGTCTCCGCGCGCGTGGTGCCCACGCCGTTCTACAAGCGGGCGCAGTGAGGAGAGGCCATGTATCCGGACGACCGGCGCTACACGAAGGAGCACGAGTGGGTGAAGGTCGAAGGGGACCGCGCGCGCGTCGGCATCACGGACTACGCGCAGAACCAGCTCGGTGACGTGGTCTACCTCGAGCTGCCGGAAGTCGGCCGCGTGCTGAAGGCCGGCGAGACGTTCGGCACCGTGGAGTCGGTCAAGGCGGTCTCCGAGCTGTACGCGCCGCTGGCGGGCGAGGTGGCCGAGGTGAACTCCGAGCTCGTGTCCAGCCCCGAGGCCATCAACACCGACCCGCACGGCAAGGGGTGGATGGTCGTGATCCGGCCGTCCGATCCCGCGGCCGCGGGGGCCCTCCTGGACGCGGCCGGCTATTCGTCGCTGGTCGAGAGCGGCGCCAAGCAGGCATGAGCAGGCCCGATGCGGCCGTTCCCGCCGCGGGCGCCCTGCGGCTGCTGCGCGAGCCGGCGGACCCGTTTGCGCCACGGCATCTCGGGCCCCGCGACGCCGACCTCTCGGCCATGTTGCGCGAGGTCGGCTTCGAGACGCTCGACGCGCTGACCGACGCCGTGGTGCCCGCCGACATCCGGCTCCGGCGCCCGCTGGCCCTGCCCGGCGCCCTGGGCGAACACGAGGCACTCGCGGAGCTGCGGGCGCTGGCCGGGCGAAACCAGGTCTTCCGCTCCTACATCGGCATGGGCTACTACGGCTGCCTGACGCCGGCCGTCGTCCAGCGCAACGTCCTCGAGAACCCGGGCTGGTACACGCAGTACACGCCCTACCAGCCGGAGATCTCGCAGGGCCGCCTGGAGGCCCTGCTGAACTTCCAGACGATGGTGGCCGACCTGACCGCGCTGCCCCTGGCCAACGCGTCGCTCCTCGACGAGGCCACCGCCGCCGCCGAGGCGATGGGCATGTGCGCGGCGATCGCGCGCGGGGCGCGCCGGGCCTTTTTCGTGGCCGAGGACTGCCACCCGCAGACGATCGCCGTCGTCCACACGCGCGCGAAGCCGCTCGGGATCGAGGTGCGCGTGGGCCCGGCGGGCGAGGTGGACCTCCGCGCGGGCGAGCTGTGCGGGATCCTCCTGCAGTACCCGGCCACGGACGGGCGGGTGCGCGACTACGCGGCGCTGGCCGAGCGCGCGCACGCGGCCGGCGCGCTGGTCGTGGTGGCCACCGACCTCCTCGCCCTGACCCTGCTGCGCCCGCCCGGCGAATTCGGCGCGGACATCGCGCTGGGCTCCAGCCAGCGCTTCGGCGTGCCCATGGGATACGGCGGGCCTCACGCCGCGTTCCTGGCCACGCGCGACGAGTACAAGCGGCAGATACCGGGCCGCCTGGTGGGGGTGTCGAAGGACGCGGACGGGCACGTCGCCTACCGCCTCGCCCTGCAGACCCGCGAGCAGCACATCCGCCGCGACAAGGCCACCAGCAACATCTGCACCGCGCAGGTGCTGCTCGCGGTGATGGCGAGCATGTACGCGGTCTACCACGGGCCCGACGGGCTGCGCCGCATCGGCCGCCGCGTCCACGCGCTGGCCTCCCTGCTCGCCGCCGGGCTGCGCCGCCTGGGCCTGGATCCGGGACCCGACCCGTTCTTCGACACCCTGCGGGTGCCCGCCCCGCGCGGCGGCGCCGACGCCGTGCACGCGGCGGCGCGCGCGCGTCGCATCAACCTGCGGGCGTACGCCGACGGCGCGGTCGGCGTCTCCGTGGACGAGACGGTGGGGACGGGCGACGTGCGCGACGTGCTGGAGTGCTTCGCGGGCGGGACATTGCCGTTCGGGTTGGACGATCTGGCCGACGCCCCCGTGGAGCCCGCCGCCGCGTTCGCGCGGCGCACCGGCTTCCTCTCCCACCCCGTGTTCAACCAGCATCACTCGGAGCACGAGATGCTCCGCTACATCCGGAGGCTGCAGGCCAAGGACCTCTCGCTCACCACCTCCATGATCCCGCTCGGCTCCTGCACGATGAAGCTGAACGCGACCTCGGAGATGATGCCCATCTCCTGGCCGGAGCTCAGCGAGCTGCACCCCTTCGCCCCGGCCGACCAGGCCGAGGGCTACGCCGCGCTCTTCAACCAGCTGGAGTCGTGGCTGGCCGAGATCACCGGCTTCGCGGCGGTGTCGCTGCAGCCCAACGCCGGCTCCCAGG
>JAICEW010000377.1 GCA_025923995.1 Vicinamibacteria bacterium
AGGACGGACGCCTCGACCTGTTCCTGTGCAGCTTCGTGGAGTTCGGCCTGGGCCGCACGGTCTTCTGCGGCGACAACAAGCTGGGCCGCCGCTACTACTGCATCCCCCGGGTGTTCAAGCCCACCCCCAGCCTGCTCTACCACAACAACGGCGACGGCACGTTCACCGACGTCACCGAGAAGGCCGGCGTCGCGGGCGGCACGTTCGGGATGGGTGTCGCGGTCGGCGACTACGACAACGACGGCTACCCCGACATCTTCCTGACGTCGTACGGCCGCTGCATCCTCTACCGCAACAACGGGGACGGCACGTTCACGGATGTCACGAAGAAGGCCGGGCTCGAGTGCCCCGGCTGGACCACGAGCGCCGTCTGGTTCGACTACGACGGCGACGGGAAGCTGGACCTCTTCGTGTGCAGCTTCGTGGAGTTCGGGCTCGACCGGCGCGTCGTCTGCGGCGACAACAAGCTGGGCCGCCGCTACTACTGCATCCCGCGCGTGTTCCAGCCCACGGCCAGCTTCCTCTTCCACAACAACGGCGACGGGACCTTCACCGAGGTGAGCAAGGGGACCGACATCGCGAAGTCGCTGGGCAAGGGGCTGGGAGTGGTCGCGACCGACGTCAACAACGACGGGCGGATGGACCTGTTCGTGGCCAACGACACGGTCCAGAACTTCCTGTTCCTGAACCGCGGCGGGAACCGCTGGAACGAGGTCGGCCTCGCCTCCGAGGTGGGCTTCAGCGCGAACGGCCAGCCGCGATCGGGCATGGGCGTGGACGCGGCGGACGTGGACGGCGACGGATGGCAGGACCTGTTCGTGGCGAACGTCGACCAGGAGATGTTCTCGCTCTACCGCAACAACCGCGACGAGTCCTTCCACGACGCCGCGAACTTCCACGGCATCGGCCAGGCCACGCGCCTGCTCTCGGGGTGGGGCCTGAAGTTCTTCGACTTCGATCTCGACGGACGCGTCGACCTGATCCTGGCCAACGGGCACCCGGACGACATGGTGGGCCAGTACGGGGGCGCCGTGACGTACGAGGAGCCGCTGCTGCTCTTCCGGCACGACGGCACGCGCCTGGGGAACGTGCCCGCCGCGTCGGCCGGGCCCGCGTTCGAGCGCCACTACCCGGCTCGCGGGCTGGCCGTCGGAGACCTCGACAACGACGGCCGGCTCGACGTGTTCATCGGCAACAACGGCAAGGCGCCGCTGCTGCTCGGCAACCGCGCCGCCCCCGAAGCGCACTGGATCGGCCTCAAGCTGGAGGGCGTCTCGTGCAACCGGGACGCGATCGGCGCGCGGATCAGCTGGTCGGTCGCCGGCGTCACGCGCGCGCGCTTCCGCTCCTCGGGCGGGAGCTACCTCTCGTCGCACGACCCGCGCGAGGTCATCGGCCTCGGGACCGCGACCTCCGTCGACTGGGTCGAGATCGCCTGGCCCGCGCCCAGCACGCGCATCGACCGGCTCACGAAGGTGCCCCTCGACCGCTACTCGCGCGTCGTCGAGGGCCGGGGCCTCGTCGGCTAGCCCGGCTGGCGTCCTTCATTCAGGCACGGCCGCCCCGCTGCGCGTGACGCCCGTGCCTGCCGGGGGGACTGCGGTGCCGGACACGGACCCGGCTCTTCGTCCCCCCGGACCCCCATCACCCCTTGAAGTTCACCTGGAAGATCATCTGGACCTTGACCGGCGCGCCGTCCTTCTGGCCGGGCCGGTAGCGGCGTCCCATGATGTGGTCGACCGCCGCCTTGCGCAGCACCGGGTTCCCGCTCGTGGCGCGCGCGCCGCTGACGCGCCCCTGCTCGTCCACCACCGCCGCGACCGTGACCGAGCCGGTGATGCGGCTGGCCCGGGCCACGGCGGGATACTCGAGCGGAGGCTGGCTCACGAGCGAGGGCGGGATCAGGCCCGCCGCGCCGAACTCGTAGACGGACGGCTCGGCCGGCTTCGTGGCCGTGGCATCGGGCTCGGCCGACGGCCCCGCGGCCAGCGACGCCGGCGGCTCGGCGGGCGCCGCCGCGGCGACGGTCGTGGGAGCGGGGGCCAGCGTCTCCGCCGCGACGAGAGTCGTGGTCGTCGCGGCCGCCGCCGCGGCCGCGGCCGCCAGCCGCGCCTCCTCGTCGCGCTTCTGCTGCTCGATCTTGCGGCGCTCCTCGCGCTGCTCCTTCTCCTGCTCGAGCCGGACCTTGCGCGCCGCCTCCTCCTGCGCGCGCTCGAGCGCCCGCGGGTCGACGGTCTGTCCCTTCGCCTTCGCCTCCGCCTGCACCTTCACCTTGGCGGCCTCGGCGGCGGCGGTCTCGGCCTGGGCTCGCTCCTGCTCCAGTGCCGCGAGCCGGGCCTCCAGCTCCTGCACCCGCGCCACCGCGGCCTGCGCTTCGGCCGACAGTGTGGTGGGAGCGGGTGCCGCGGGCGGCGCCGTGCGGCGCAGCGCGAGAAAGTAGTACGCGGCGCCCCCGACCAGCAGCAGCGCGACCACGCCCGCGGCGATCACCGGCAGGCGGCTGGGCGCCTGCGCCCGCGCGCCTCCGGTCGCCGCACGCTCGTGCGCGGGAGCCGGTGCGCTCCGCGGAGCCGGCGGGGCAGGGGGCTCGACCGGCGCGGGCGCTTCGACCGCGGGCGCCGCGGCCACGGGCACGCGCGGCGCGGGGACCGGAGGCGGCGTCTGCGGGACCGCGACCGGAGCCGGTACCGCGGGCGCCATCGCCGGCACCGGGCTCACGGCTGGCGCGGGGGTGGCCGGCTCCTGCGCGGGGCCGCGCAGGTACGGCTGGTAGTCCGCGTGCGTCTCGTCGGCGATCGCGCGCGCGTCCTGCTCGATGGTGTCGCGGTAGAGCGTCTCCATGTAGAACGCGAGGTTGAACGTGGTGGGCGCGACGTCGCCCGCGAAGAGCAGGGCCTCCAGCTCCTGGCGCACTTCGCCCGGGCCCTGCTGCCGCGCCTCCGGGCGCGGGGAGAGCGCGCGCTCGATGGTCGCCGCCAGCTGGACCGGCAGCGGCTCGCCCTCTGCGTCCGCCGTCTCGGGCACCAGCGTGCGCAGGTCCACCCCGCGCGGGAGCGGCGTGCCGCGCAGCGACTCGAGCAGCAGCGCGCCCAGGCCGTACACGTCCGTGCGCACGTCGACGCGATCCTCGGCCTGCTCGGGCGCGAGCGTCCCGGCCTCGTCGTCGGGCAGCCCTCCCAGCGCGCGGCCGGCCCAGAGCCCGAACCCACGCAGGCGCACGGCGCCGTCGAACGAGATCATCACGGACCATGGGGCCAGGTAGCCGTGCACGAGGGGCGCGCCGCTGGGGAGCGTTCGGGCGTGGACCTTCTCCAGCGACAGGCAGACCTGGCGCGTGATCTCGAGCGCGTTGTCGAGCGAGAGCGGGAACCCCTCCTGCCGGCCGCGCGCGAGCACGGCATGGAGGCTGCGCCCGCCCATGTACTCGTACGAGAGCCAGGCGGAGCCGGCGCGCCCCGTGCCGAGCGCCTTCAGCAGGCCGGGTGCGCCCACCTTGCCCGCGGCACGCACGTGCTCGACCAGCGTGTCCGGCGCGCCGGGGACGCACGCCGGCATGAAGCGCACCAGCTGCACCAGGCGGTCGAAGCCTCCCTCACCCAGGTGCGCGGCCCGGTAGTCGGTCGCCACCGTGGAGCGCTCGGTCTCGGCCAGGAGGACGAAGTTCCCGAACCGCTCGTGGGGCAGGGGCGAAGTGGGCGTCGCTGCCATGCAGGGCCTCCGGGCGCCGCGCGGCCCGCGCCACGAAGGCACACGAGCCCGCGATGGACCAGCCGCTGAGGGAGCGGGGGAATTGTGGACGTGTTCGGCTCCGCCGTCAAACCGCCCGCGGCCGTTGACGTTACCGGGACCCGGAGGACGGCGTCGGATGGTTCCGCCGAGGGGTCACGACCGGATCCGTAAAGAGTACGAGGGAGGCTTTACCATCCGCGAAACCCGCATGGACGCAGGGGGTTCGGGCGGCCGGAGCCCCTCATGGATCTTATGCCCCCCATCGGATTTCCTCTTGACAACGACGTGACGTCGCCGGATACTCCGCGGCAATCGTTAACGTTCACGGTCGGGAAGGCTTGTCGTTCTCCGTCAGTCAACCGGGAGAAGGGACATGTTCAAGCGCTTGTTGACCCGCCTCGCCGTCGCGCTCTTCGCGTTGGCGCTCGCGCCGATGGCGTTCGCCCAGAGCGCCGGCAGCCTGCGCGGCAGCGTGTCCGACAAGACGGGCGCCGTCATGCCCGGCGCGTCGGTCGTGCTGACCAGCGAATCGACCAAGTTCAGTCGTGAGACCACGACCGACTCGCGAGGCACCTTCTTCTTCGCGACCGTCGACTCGGGCACGTACGCGCTCAAGGTCACGATGCAGGGGTTCAAGAACTACGAGGCGAAGAACCTCCGCGTCAGCGCGAACGACACGGTCGGCATCGACGTGGCCCTCGAGGTCGGCGCGCAGACCGAGACGATCGAGGTGACGGCCTCGCGCGAGCTGATCCGGACCGAGACGGGCGCCCGCGAAGGCGTGATCACGCCCGAGTCGATCGAGAACGTGTCCATCCTGGGGCGCAACCCGCTGGAGCTGCTGCGCACGCTGCCGGGCATCGTGCCGCCCGAGCAGAGCTCGCTGGAGCGCCAGGGGATCACCCAGGGGTTCGGCGCGGCGGGCTCCGATGCCTGGTCGATCAACGGAGCGCGCCCCGAGAACCTGGGAGTGACCCTCGACGGGGCGAACATGCGCGACATCGGCAACAACGGCGGCATGCTGAACGTGCCGAACAACGAGTTCGTGGCCGAGGTCAAGGTCCAGACCAGCAACTACGCGGCCGAGTTCGGCACCGCGGCGGTGAACGTGCAGGCGGTCACCAAGAGCGGCAGCTCCGAGTTCCACGGCTCGGTGTTCGACTACCTCCGCCACAACAAGTTCAACGCCAACGAGCGCGCCCGCAGCTACGCCGGCCAGGACAAGCCCAAGGACAAGTACCAGTATCCCGGCTTCACGCTGTCCGGCCCCATCCTGTTCCCCGGCACCGACTTCAACAAGAACCGCGACAGGGCGTTCTTCTTCGTCGGCTGGGAGTGGCAGCAGCAGACGCAGGCGCCGGACCCCATCTTCGACGTGGTGCCGACCGACGCCATGCGCCGCGGCGACTTCAGCAGCTTCGGCGGCGGCCAGAACCTGAACCAGCCGGGCAGCGTCCGCATCCCGCGCGGCTTCCCCGGCGCCGGCAACACCATCCCGAACGGCGACCTGTCGCCCTACATCGACCCCATCGGGCGGGCGCTCATCGGCCTCTACCCGGCGCCCAACTACCAGGACCCCAACAACCGGTACAACTACATCTTCAACCCGCTGGTGGACGCGAACCGCAACCAGGGCGTGGTGCGCCTCGACTACAACGTGACCGACAACACGCGCGCGTACGTCCGCCTGGCCCGCGACTCGGAGCTCAACGAGGCCGCGCGCGGCCTGTGGTGGCAGCCGGGCGCGGTGGAGCTGCCGACGCCGATCGAGGGCAAGTCGGTGGGCTCCTCCGCGGTGCTGAACGTGACGAGCGTGCTCTCGCCGACGACGACGAACGAGGTGCTGTTCACCTGGAGCCGCCTCAAGAACGACAACCGGTTCCAGGACCCGGAGAAGATGAGCCTGGATGCGATCGGCGCGTCAGGGCTCCAGAACCCGTTCGGCGGGTCGGGCATCGTCCCCGACATCGTCAACGAGTTCGCGGGGTCGGGCCGGGGTAGCCTGTGGTTCGCGCAGGACGTCGAGAACATCTTCTCGTACAACGGCTTCCTGCGCGTGGGCGACAACTTCACCAAGGTGATGAACTCGCACGCCATCAAGATCGGCGGCATCGGCGAGCGCCAGTACAAGCAGCAGAACTTCCAGCACCAGAACAACATCCAGCTCAACTTCGCGACCTGGGCCAACGGCGGCACCGGCAACGAGTTCGGCGACCTGCTGGTCGGGCGGCCCGCGCAGGCCGTCGTGGGCCAGCCCTCGGCGATCGGGAACTTC
>JAICEW010000378.1 GCA_025923995.1 Vicinamibacteria bacterium
ATCCGCGCCCCGACCCATGATCCCGCGGATGACGCGGCGCCTGGTGCTGATCCTCGCCACCGTGACCCTGTACGCGCTGCACCAGGACATCTGGTTCTGGCGCACGGCGCGGCCCCTCGTCTTCGGCTTCGTGCCCATCGGCCTCGCCTACCACGCGGCGTTCTCGGTGGCGGCCGCGCTCGTGCTGTGGCTCCTCGTCACCTACGCCTGGCCGTCCCACCTGGAAGACGAGGGCGACCGCAGGTGACGCAGGCCCTGATCGTCATCGCGTACCTGGCGGTCGTGGTCTACATCGGCGTGTTCGCCTTCCGCAAGAAGGGCGAGTCGCACGACGCGGAGGGGTACTTCCTGGCCGGACGCTCGCTGGGCCCCGCGGTGTTCCTGCTGTCGCTCTTCGGCACCAACATGACTGCGTTCGCGATCCTGGGCTCGTCGGGCCACGCGTTCGCGAACGGCATCGTGACCTACGGGCTGATGGCATCGTCGTCGGGGCTCGTCATCCCGCTCACCATCTTCCTGGTGGGCACGCGGGTGTGGGCGCTGGGCAAGCGCCACGGCTTCATGACGCCGGTGCAGCTGTTCCGGGATCGATGGGAATGCAACCACATCGGCACCGTGATCTTCGCCTTGCAGGCGGTGCTGCTGGTGCCGTACATCATCATCGGCGTGATGGGCGGCGGCACCACCCTGGCCGCGGTCAGCGGCGGCTGGGTGCCGTTCTGGCTGGGCGGGCTCATCGTGGCGCTGGTCGTGATGAGCTACGTGTTCTTCGGCGGCATGCGCGGGACCGCCTGGGTGAACACGTTCCAGACCGTCCTGTTCCTGGTCTTCGGGGCGGTGGCCCTGATCGTGATCGCCAACGGCATGGGCGGCTTCCGCGCGACGGCGGAGGCGATGCTGGCCTCCCCCGGCACCGCCCCGCTCCTGACCCGCGAGCGCATCTCGCCCTGGTACTTCTTCAGCTACACGTTCATCCCGCTCTCGGCCATCGCGTTCCCGCACATCACGATCTTCTGCCTCACCGCGCGGAAGCTCTCGCAGTTCAGGAAGACGGTCACGCTGTACCCGCTGTGCATCGCGGCCATCTGGCTGCCCTGCGTGTTCCTGGGCGTGATGGCCAACCGGGCGACCGACATCCCGGAGATCAAGGCCAAGCTCGACGCGCGGCGCGCCCTGGTCGCGCCCACGGCCGCGACGCTGACGGCCGAGCAGCAGGACCACCTGCGCGACCAGGCGGCCGGCGACGACGTCATCCTGCGCCTGCTGGACCGGCATGCGCCGATCTGGCTGGCCGGCCTGCTGGGCGCGGGCATCATGGCGGCCGTGATGGCGAGCGACTCGCAGATCCTGGCCCTGTCGACCATGTTCACGGAGGACGTGTTCGCGCACTACGGAGGCAAGGCGCGCTTCGGCGAGGGCGTGCAGGTGCAGACGGGACGCCTGTTCGTCGTGCTGCTGACGGCCTTCGCGTACTTCGTCGCGCTGCAGGCCCCCGAGCGCATCTTCGAGCTGGCCATCCAGTACGCGTTCTCCGGGTTCGCGGCCCTGTCTCCGCTGCTGATCGCCGCGCTGTTCTGGCGCGGCAGCACCAAGTGGGGCGCGCTGGCGGCCACCGTCTGGGTGGCGGCCGCGGTGATCGCGGTCGCCGTGTTCCAGCAGGTGGTCCAGGCGCCGCTGCCCGGCCGGCCGCCGGTCGTCGTGTGGTCGGTGGGCGGCCTCGACGTCCTCGCGCGCACGCCCGGGGGCACCACCGTCCTCAAGTTCATGCCGGTCGTGCCCATGACCATCGTGTCGGCGCTCCTGATGATCGTGGGCTCCGTCCTCACCGCCAAGCCCAGCCCGGCCACGATCCGCAGGTACTTCGAGACGGCCTGACGGCCCCCCGCGGCTCCCGGCCGACTCCTGGCCCCGACGCGTCCAAGATTAAGTATTGTTTACGCCTCACCCGCCAGGGAACCTGGAAGCCGTCCGGACAGTTTGGTGAGTTATGAGCTCCACTCAATCCGAACCGACCCCTCGCCGTCCGCTCCGCCTCTGGCCGGGCGTGACGCTCGGGGTCGTCATGGTGATCCTCTGGGCCGTGGTCCCGCGCGTCGTGGAGGACGGCGGCGCGATAGGGATCCTCGGCGCAGGGCTCTGCGCGGTCCTGATCGCGCTCTGGTGGCTGTTCGCGAGCCGAGCCCCCTGGCTGGACCGGCTCGCGGGCCTGGCCCTCATGGTGGGCGCGGTCGCGGCGATCCGGCCCCTCCTCGACCCCTCGGTCCGGACAGGCGCGATGGGGATGCTGTTCTACGTCCTCGGGATCCCCACGATGACGGCCGCGTTCGTGATGGCCGTCGCCGCGACCAGGAACAGCTCCGACCGGACCCGGCGCATCGCCGCGGCGGCCGCCATCGTGATCGGCTGCGGGTTCTGGGCGCTGCTGCGGACGGGCGGGTTCTCGGGCGCGGGCAGGCAGGACCTGTCCTGGCGCTGGGCGCCGACGCCGGAGGACCGGCTGCTCGCGCAGAAGGAAGACGTGCCCGCGTCGCTGGCGCCGGCCCCCGCACCTGAGCCGACGGCGACGCCTGCCCCTGCAGCCGAGGCCCCCAAGGCCGCGGCAGCGAAGCCCTCCCCGAAGCCCCCCGAGCCCGAACGGGAGCCGGCGCTTCTGGCCGCCTCGGACGTGGAATCGCCCGCGGCATGGCCCGGCTTCCGAGGCCCCGGCCGCGACGGCATCGTGCGTGGCGTCAAGATCGCGACCGACTGGACCGCGTCGCCGCCCGTCGAGCTGTGGCGCCGCGCGGTCGGACCCGGCTGGTCCTCCTTCGCCGTTCAGGGCGACCTCATGTACACGCAGGAACAGCGCGGCGACGACGAGGTGGTCGCCTGCTACAGCCTGAAGACCGGCCAGCCCGTGTGGCGGCACCGCGACCCGGCCCGGTTCTGGGAGTCGAACGGGGGCGCGGGCCCGCGCGGCACGCCGACGCTGGCGGGCGGGCGCGTCTACTCGCTCGGCGGGACGGGTCTCGTGAACGCGCTCGACGCCACGACGGGCGCCGTCGTGTGGGTGCGCGACGCCGCGGCCGACACGGGAGCCAAGACGCCGACGTGGGGCTTCTCGGGCTCCCCGCTCGTGACGGGCGACCTCGTCATCGTCGCGGCGTCGGGCGCCCTGGTCGCGTACGACCGGACGTCGGGCGAGCCCCGCTGGAAGGGCCCGGCGCGCGGCCCGAGCTACAGCTCGCCCCAGCTCGCGACCATCGGCGGCATGCCACAGGTCCTGCTGCTGAGCGGGACCGGGATCGCGGGCTTCACGCCGGCCGACGGGACGCTCCTCTGGCAGCACGACTGGAAGGGCTACCCGATCGTGCAGCCCGCCCTGACCGCGGAGGGTGACGTCCTGATCGCGGCCAACGAGAGCTCGGGGACGCGCCGGCTCGCGATCGAGCGCGGCTCCTCGGGCTGGGCGGCGCAGGAGCGCTGGACCTCGACCGGACTCAAGCCCTACTTCAACGACTTCGTGGTCCACGAGGGCCATGCGTACGGGTTCGACGGGCGCATCCTCTCGTGCATCGACCTCGCGGACGGCCAGCGCAAGTGGAAGGGCGGCCGCTACGGCAACGGCCAGCTCGTCCTGCTGGCGGAGCAGGACGTCCTGCTGGTCCTCTCGGAAGAGGGTGAGCTGGCGCTGGTGTCCGCCACCACCGACGGCTTCCGCGAGCTGTCGCGGCTGCCCGCGATCGAAGGCAAGACCTGGAACCACCCCGTGCTCGCGGGCGACACCCTGCTGGTGCGCAACGCCGAGCACATGGCCGCGTACCGTCTCGCGCTCGCCGACCGCTGACGGCGCCGCCGTTCCATGACGTCATTCGTCGCAAGGGAGGAGTCCATGGATCCATCGGTTCCTGCTCCACCGAACAGGCCGCTGCGCGTCTGGCCCGGCGTGGTCGCGGCGACCCTGCTGCTGCTGGCGCGGTTCGGCCTCAAGGCGATCGTCCCGGGGTTCGAGGGCTTCTCGCGCGGGATGATGTGGTCGTTCGGCGCGGCCGGGCTCGTGCTGTTGTGGTGGCTGCTCCTGAGCCGGGCACGCTGGTTCGAGCGCCTGGGGGCGCCCTTGTTGGCGGCCGCCGGGCTCTACGTCGCGTGGACGCTCCGCCATCCCTCGATGGGACCGCTGTGGGTGTTCGCGTACGCGGTCCCGGGAGTCTGGGTCGCGCTCGTCGCGGGCGCGGCCATCGCGAAGCGCTTCCCGGAGGGGCGGCGCCGCGCGACGATCGCCGCGGCGGTGCTGCTCGCGAGCCTGTCGTGGACGCTGGTGCGGACCGAGGGCATCAGCGGCGACCACGTCGCGACGTTCGGATGGCGCTGGGCGAAGAGCCCCGAGGAGCGCCTGCTCGCGGAGGCGCCGCGCGCGACTCCGCCTGTCGAAGCCTCGCCTCCGCCCCCCGCGCCGTCGACGACCGTACCGGCGCCCCCGACCTCGACAGCGAAAGGCTCCCCAGGACCCCCGGTGCCCGAACAGAAGCCGGCGCTTCCAGCCGTCTCGGATCAGGAAGCGCCGGCAGCTTGGCCCGGCTTCCGCGGCCCCGCGCGCGACGGCGTCGTGCCCGACGTCCGCATCCGGACCGACTGGACGGCCTCGCCGCCGGTCGAGCTGTGGCGCCGACCGGTCGGTCCCGGCTGGTCCTCGTTCGCGGTGCAGGCCGGCCGCGCCTACACGCAGGAGCAGCGCGGAGAGGACGAGGTCGTCGCCTGCTACGACGCGGCGACGGGCACGCCGGTGTGGACGCACCACGACAAGGCGCGCTTCTTCGAGTCGAACGCGGGTCCCGGACCGCGCGCGACCCCCACCCTCAGCGGGGGCCGCGTCTACACGCTCGGCGCGACCGGGATCGTGAACGCGCTCGACGCAGCGACGGGAGCGGTGGTGTGGTCACGCGATGGTGCGTCGGACGGCGAAGGGACGCGCTCCATGGGAAGCGGAGAGACCACGAAAGTCCCGGACTGGGGCTTCTCCGGCTCCCCGCTGGTCGTGGGCGACCTCGTGATCATCGCGGTCGCCGGCCAGCTGATCGGCTACGACGTCGGCAGCGGCGAGCCGCGGTGGCGCGGTCCCGCCGGCGGCGTCAGCTACAGCTCGCCGCACCCGGTCTCGATCGACGGCGTCGAACAGGTCCTGCTGGTGAGCGGCTCGGGTGTCACGAGCGTCGCGCCCGCGGATGGCCGCGTCCTGTGGCAGCACAAGGCACGCGGCTTCCCGCTCGTGCAGCCGGCCCTCACCCCCGACGGCGACATCCTGTTCGCGCCGGGCAACACCGCCACCAGCCGCATCGCCTCGCGGCGCGGCCCGGAGGGCTGGACGGTCTCCGAGCGCTGGAGCTCGACCGACTTCAAGCCCTACTTCAACGACTTCGTCGTCCACGAGGGGCACGTGTTCGGCTTCGACGGTCGGATCCTGGCCTGCATCGACGTCGCGAGCGGGCAGCGCAAGTGGAAGGGCGGGCGCTACGGAAACGGCCAGCTCGTGCTGCTGCCGGAGCAGGACCTGCTGCTGGTGCTCTCGGAAGAGGGCGACCTGGCGCTGGTGGACGCGAAGCCCGACGCGTTCCGCGAGATCGCGCGCGCCGCCGCCATCGAGGGCAAGACCTGGAACCATCCGGTCCTGGCCGGCGACCTGCTGCTGGTCCGCAACGCGCAGGAGATGGCGGCGTTCCGGCTGGCGCGCGCGGATCGCTGAGAATCAGCTCGGACGAGCGGGGGCAGCCGCCTCACGACAGCGTCGCAGCTCGTCCACGAAGCGCGCGTACTCCTCGCGGTCCGTGCCCGCGGGAATGGTGTAGAGCCGGGCCGCCGCTATGACCGCCGTGAAGTCTTCCGTCGCGTGCACCTCTCCGACCGTGTGCCAGCGGTGGTACGTGGTGCCGGCCGGCGTGCCGTTGCCGAAGCCGTCGGCATCCACCCAGTGGCTTC
>JAICEW010000379.1 GCA_025923995.1 Vicinamibacteria bacterium
ATCCCGCCCAGCATGTTCCCGGTCGTGGCCGAGCACCTCGCGCAGACGCGGTGCATGCAGCAGGCCCGCGTGATCGTCGAGAAGCCGTTCGGGCGCGACCTGGCGTCGGCCCGGGAGCTCAACCAGACGCTGCGCCGGTTCCTGCCCGAGGACTCGATCTTCCGCATCGACCACTACCTCGGAAAGGAGGCCGTCCAGAACATCCTGTACTTCCGCTTCGCGAACGCGTTCCTGGAGCCCATCTGGAACCGGCAGCACGTCGAGAACGTGCAGATCACGATGGCCGAGAGCTTCGGCGTCAAGGGTCGCGGGAAGTTCTACGAGGAGACCGGCGTGATCCGCGACGTGATCCAGAACCACCTGCTCCAGGTCGTGAGCTACCTGGCGATGGAGGCGCCTTCGGGCACGTACGCCGAGGCCATCCGCGACGAGCAGGCCAAGGTGCTGCGCACGGTGCGTCCGCTCGACGCGGGGAGCCTGGTGCTGGGCCAGTTCCGCGGCTACCGGGACGAAGAGGGGGTGGCGAAGGACTCGCAGGTGCCCACCTTCGCCGCGCTGCGGCTGTGGGTCGACTCCTGGCGCTGGGAGGGTGTTCCGTTCTTCGTCCGCGCGGGCAAGTCCCTCGAGACCAGCTGCACCGAGGTCACCGTGGAGCTCAAGAACCCCCCGCCAGTGGTCTTCAAGGAGCCGCCGCCTCCGCGCGGCAACCACGTGCGCTTCCGGCTGAGCCCGCAGGTGGTGATCGCGGTCGGCGCCCGCGCCAAGCGAGCGGGCGAAGGGATGCTGGGCGATCCGCTCGAGCTCTCGGTGGTCGAGCGCGAGGAGCAGGGCAAGGGCGCGCGGCTGGACGCCTACGAGCGGCTGCTGGGCGAAGCCATGACGGGGGACGCCACGCTGTTCGCGCGGCAGGACGTGGTGGAGGAGGCGTGGCGCGTCGTGGATCCGGTGCTCCAGGCGCCGGGGCCGCCGCACGAGTACGACCCGGGCACCTGGGGACCGGCCGCGGCCGATCGCCTCACCACCGACATCGGAGGCTGGAACACCCCCGCCTGAGCGCGGGGGGGCTCCCTGTCCCCCGGATCCCTAACCCTGCTTCTCCTCCGCGCGGGCCTTGAGCCGCGCGATCTCGTCGTTGGTGCGGGCCTCGATGCCGTCCTTCTTCTCCTTGGCCCGCGTCTTCAGCTTCTCGGTGTCGGCCGCCAGCTTCTTGACGTCCTCCTCGAGCTTCTTGTTGAGGGCGGCCACCTTGTCGGCCGTGACCTTCTTCAGCTTCTCGGTCTCCGCCTCGTTCTTCTTGATGTCCTCGGCGAGGCGCGTGTCGACCTCGGCCGCCTTCTCCTTGGCCCGCTTCTGGACGTCCTCGACCCGCTTCTTCGCGTCCTCGGCCGCCTTCTCCTTGGCTTCCTTCCCCTTGTCGCCCTCTTCGGCCATCACCGCTCCTTTCGCGCTTGGCGCCGGAATCTACACTCGTTCTCGCCCGGAGGGAACCGCGCTTCCGTTCATGGTCCGCCGGCGGGCGCCTGGAGCGCCGCCTGCAGCTTCGCCGCGAACGACGGGTCGAGGCCCTGCAGCACCTGGAGGTCGCGGCGCGCGGCGTCGGTCTCGCCCTGGAGGGCCAGGATGAGCCCGCGGTGATAGCGCGCCAGCGCGCTGTCCGACCGGAGGGCGACGGCCGCGTCGGCCTCCACCCGCGCCTCGGGCAGCCGGTCCATCTGGCGCAGCGTGATGGCCAGGTTGAGGTGCGCCTCCAGGAAGTCCGGACGGAGCTGGGTCGCCGTCCGCAGCGCGGTCAGGCCCTGCTCGCGCTTGCCCTGCTGCGCGTACGCGATGCCCAGGTTGTTGTACGCCTCCACCAGGTCGGGCTTGAGCTGGACCGCGCGCTCGTAGCTGGGCACGGCCTCGGCGCTGCGGCCCAGCGCGTCGAGCGAGTTGCCGAGGTTGTTGTGCGCCCGCGCGAACTCCGGGCGCAGGCGGATGGTCTCGCGGAACTCCGCGACCGCGTCCGCGTGGCGGCCCATGGACTCGTAGGCGTTGCCCAGGTTGTAGTGCGCGACCCAGGCCCTCGGCTCGACGCGGATCGTGTGCTCGAACAGCGTGACCGTGTCGTGCCACACGCCGACCTGCCGGACCGTCACCACCGCCAGGGCCACGACGGCCACGCCGGCCGCGGCGAGCGCCGCCGCTGCGGGCACCGTGCCGCGGCGCACCAGCGCGTCCACCGCCCAGGCCACGGCGACGAAGATGCCGATGAGCGGAACGTACATGTAGCGGTCGGCCATGGCCTGCGTCCCGACCTGGACCAGGCCGATCACGGGCACGAGCGTGCCCAGGTACCACAGCCAGCCCACCAGCTGCGGCTGCGCCCGGTCGCGGAGCCGCCACAACGCGCCCGTCACCGCCAGCAGCACGCCTGCGGCCAGGGCGCCCCGCCAGGCGGGGAGCCCGCTCTCGAGGTGCGGATAGAACGCAGCCAGGCCCGACGGCCAGAGCGCGTCGCCCAGGTAGGCCAGGTAGGACCAGGCGGCGTTGTTGAGGCGCGCCGTGAGCTTGATGGCCTCGGTGTGCACGACGGCGCCCGCCTCCTGCTGCACCTTGAAGGCCTCCCAGCTGGCCCCGGCCGCCATCGCGAAGAGCGGCAGCTTCTCCAGCCACAGGCGGGGACGCGTGAGCGGCCCGCGCCGCAGCGGCCACACGTCGAGCAGCAGGAGGGTGAAGGGCAGCGTCACCGCCATCGCCTTCGCCATCAGCGCCAGCGCGGCGCAGGCCAAAAGCGCCGCGTACCCGATCGCGCGCGCGCGGCGGACCCAGGCGCCGTAGGCGCCCATGGCCAGCAGCCAGAAGAGGGTGCTCAGGACGTTCTTGCGCTCGGACACCCAGGCCACCGACTGCACGTTCAAGGGATGGACCGCGAACAACGCGGCCGCCGCGAGGCTCGCGGCGGTGGCCCCGGTCGCGCGCTGCAGCAGGAGGAACAGCAGGGCGGCCGTCAGCGCGTGGAGGACGACGCTGGTCGCGTGGTGGCCCGCCGGCTCCAGCCCGAACAGCTCGGCGTCGAGCAGGTGCGACAGCCAGGTCAGCGGATGCCAGTTCAGCGCCTCGGTCGTGGTGAAGGCCCACACGACGTTGTCGCGGGTGAGGCCGTCGCGCATCCGCGGGTTCGCCGTGACGTACATGCCGTCGTCGTAGTCGACGAACCCGTTCCCGATCGCCGGCGCGTAGACGGCGAGCGTGGCCAGCGCGAGCGCCGCGGCCAGCACGACGGGCCGCCGCCAGAAGACGCCGGTGGAAGGTCTCTCCATCGCGAAGTGGACTATAGCGTCCGCGCGACGTCGCGCAACCGTTGACAAGCGCATCGCCCGGCGGCTAGCTTCGGCCGCTTGGCCCGCAGAACGCGCTCACGCTCCCGGACACCCGCGGCCGGTCCGCCCGCTCCCGCGCCGGCGGCGCCGCCTCCGGTGGCGCCCGGGCCGGACCGGCCCTGGGCGGAGCTGGCCTGCGGAGCCGTCGCGCTCGCGGCCTACGCCTGGACGCTGGCGCCCACCGTGGTGGGCGGCGACAGCGGCGAGCTGATCACGGTCGGGGCCACGCTGGGCGTCGCCCATCCGCCGGGCTATCCGCTCTACACGCTGCTCGCGAAGCTGTTCACGCTCGTGCCCTGGGGCAGCGTGGCGCAGCGGGTGAACCTGCTGTCCGCGGTCTGTGGCGCGGGTGCGGCGGTCCTTCTCTGCCGCGCCGTGCGCCGGCTGACGGGCGATGCCTGGTGCGGCGCCGCGGCGGCGGGCGCGTTCGCGTTCTCGCCGCTGGTCTGGCCGTATGCCGTGACGGCCGAAGTGTTCCCGCTCAACAACCTCCTGGTCGCGGCCCTGCTCCTGCTGCTCGTCGTCGTCGACGGTGCCGAGGGCGCGGGCGTTCGCCGCGGGCTGTGCGCGTTCGCGCTGGTCAGCGGGCTCGCGCTCAGCAACCACCACACGAGCGTGTTCGTGATCGCGCCCTTCGGCGGCTGGCTGCTGTGGCGCGCGCGATCGCTCCTGGATGCGCGCCTGCTCGCGCTGATCGCGCTGGCCGGGTTGGTCGGCTTGCTTCCCTATGTGTACCTGCCCTGGGCCGCCGCCCGGCACCCCGCGGTGGCCTGGGGGGATGCCTCGACCTGGAGCGGCTTCTGGACCCATTTGCTGCGCAGCGAGTACGGCACGTTCCGGCTGGCCAGCGCGGAGACCGGCCAGGCGGGCGACTGGACCGCGCGCGTGGGCCACGTCGCGCGGACGCTCGCGACCACCACGTTCTGGATGGGGCCGGCGCTGCTGCTGGCCGCGATCCCGGCCGCGCTCCGCCAGCGCACGCGGAGGGAGCGGCTGACCGCGCTCGTGATGGGAACGCTCGTGGCCTACGTGGCGACGTTCGCCGCGCTCGCCAACGTGCGCTGGGACGACCTGCTCCATCGCACCGTGCAGGACCGCTTCTGGCAGCAGGCGGTCCTGCTCGCGAGCGCGCTCCTGGGCGTGGGCCTGCTCGAGCTCACGACGCGCGCGGGGAAGGCGGGCCCCCTGCTGGCTCCGGCGGTCGCGCTCGGCCTCGCCGGCGCCATGGCGGCCGCGCACCACCGCGCGGCCGATCATCGCGGGCACACGTTCTTCCGCGACTACGGCCGCGCCCTCCTGGAGGGGCTGCCACCGCGCACCATCCTCCTCGTCACCAGCGACGAGGCCGTGGGCGCTGTGCGCTACCTGCAAGCGGTCGAGGGCCTCCGCACCGACGTCCGCATCCTGCCGACGGGGCAGATCGCGTGGCCGTGGTTCCGCCCGCAGGCGGAGCGGCTGGGCGTCGCGCTCCCGCCCGGCCAGGACTTCACGGCGCGCGCCTTCCTCGACGCGAACGTGCCAGGGGCGCCCGTGTTCGTCGTGAACCGCGTGCCGTGGCTCAAGACCCTGGAGGAGGCCTACGCGCTCTGGCCCGTGGGCTTCGCGGAGGAGCTGACGCGCAAGGGTGCGCCGCCGGCGCTGCCCGACTGGGTGCGTCGCGTGGACCAGGCGTACGCGCGCTTCGATCCGCGCGCGGGCGAGAGCTTCCCGGCGGGGAGCTGGGAGCGCTACGTCTCCGGGAACGTGGCGAAGCTCGATCGCCTCTTCGCGCTGGCGCTGCCGCGCGGCGCGACCGTGTGGCCCCGGCGCGAGGAGGGCGCGCGGGCCGTCGTGCACGGGCTCACCGCGTACGTGGCGCGCCAGCGCACGCCGGACGCCGTCGCCCACAAGAACCTGGGTGTCGCCTGGCAGCTGCTGGCGGCGTCCGATCCCGACGCGCTCGCGCAGATGGCGCGCCACTTCGCGATCGCGCTGCAGATCCAGCCGGGCGATCCCGACCGCGACGCCATGCGCGCGCTGATCGAGCGCGTGAGGGCCTCGGCGGGCGAGCGCGGCGCGCCGGAGCCGAGGTAGACTGTCCCCGTCGTTCCCCTCCAGCACGAAAGGCTCCAGCCGAAGCGCCATGGTTCTGCCTGACGCGGGCCGGATCGAGGACATCGACAGCCTGTACATCTGCGGGCTGCCGGACGACGTCCTGCGTGGGTGCCGGGCCAGCCTGGCGCGCGACCGCGCCGAGGGCGCGCGCATCGCGCTGGTGTCGCTGTTCGAGCCGCCGCCGGCCGAGACCGCGGCCGCCCTCGAGGCCCACGGCGTGGGCCTGCTGGCGTTCGGCCTCCCCGCGTCGCGGCACCGGCATCCCGACCGCCGGCCGATCGACGGGTTCGCGGCCGAGCCGGCCGCCGCGGACGACGAGTGCCTTCGGCAGGCGGCGCAGCTGCTGCACGACCTCGGCCACCGCACGCGCGCGCGGCAGGTCTATGCGCCGCTGGGCGTGGGCGGGCACCCGGACCGGCGGCTCGCGCACGAGGCCGCGCGCGGCGCGTTCCGCAGCGGCGGCGGCCGCGACGTCTTCTTCTACGAGGAGCG
>JAICEW010000380.1 GCA_025923995.1 Vicinamibacteria bacterium
GGCGTGGACGACGCCTACGCACGAGCGGTGGGCGAGTCGCGCGGGGACGCGTTCGTCGCGCGAACGTCCGCGGAGGAGGAGGCGCTGCTCGTGCTGCCGGTCCTCTTCTACCCTCGCCTGCTCGACGTGCGCGTCGACAGGGACGCCGCCCCGAGCGCGGCGTTCGTGACCCGATCGGGCGAGGTGCTGGCCGCGGTGCGTCTGCCGCCCGGACGCCATCGCGTGCGCGCGCGCTTCGGAGGCCTGCCTGCGGCGAACGTCGTCAGCGCCGGCACGCTGCTGGCCCTGCTCGTCCTGGGCGCCTCGGCCCGCTGGCGCAGGCGCTGAGTGGTGCCTAAGGAGTTGTGTGGGCTGGGGTTGGTAGCGCTACAGGGATTCGAACCCTGGTTTGATGGCTGAGAACCATCCGTCCTAACCCCTAGACGATAGCGCCGTCGACCAGTATAGGAAAGCCCGCCGCGCGGTGTCAATCGCACGGCGGGCCTGGCGACGCGCCTACTTCTTCGCGTCCGGCGTCGCGACCGAGTCCATCATCGGCTTCCAGGCGCCGTCGGGGCCGGGCATCGCGCTCGAGAACGTGACCTTGCCGTCGGCGGCCTTCGTGATGGTCAGGCGCTCCTTCATCGGCTGGCCCTGGAACGTGTACTCCGCGTTCATGACCAGCGCGCCGCTCGGATCGAAGTCGCCCTGGAACTGGGTGGCGGAGCCCATGTTGTCGAACCAGGAGAGACGGTAGGCCTTCTTCTCGCCGTCCCACCCGAACATCCCGCGCGCCTCCAGCTTCCCCATCGGCGTGTTGGTCGTGTAGATCGTGTAGACGTGGTGCTCGCCCAGCGCCCAGACCGACTTGCTGCGGCCCTTGCCCGCGCCGCCCGGGCCCGCGGGACCGGGGTGGAACGTCTCCTCGTGCATCCAGTCCCCGACCAGGAATCCGAGCTTCTGCACCTCGGGCCCGGGCTTGGGGAGCGAGGGCGCGGCGGGCGCCTCCGCGGGCGCGGGCGCCTGGGGGGCGGCGGGAGCCTGCGGAGCGGCAGGCGCCTGCGCCCGCAGCAGCGCTGGCGCACACGTGAGGACGGTGGCACAGGCGATCAGCGTCTTCTTCATGGCTTCGTTCTTCCTTGAATCGTGGAAACGGCCCTACGCGTGGGCCTTGAGCGAGCGGGCGACCAGGCCCAGTCCTCCCGCCAGCAGCGTGAGCATGATGAGCGTGTGGAAGAGGCTGGTGGGCTCGAAGTAGATGCGCAGGTTCATCAGGATGCCGACGAAGATCACGATGGCGCCGCCGATCGTCAGCACCCACCCCGCCGTGCTGCTGCCGTCGAAGAACAGCAGCCCCAGGCCGATCACCATGGGCAGCAGGGTCAGGCCGAAGGTGTGCGCGCCGAAGTAGCCCCAGAAGCCGGAGGTCACGGTCACTTGGCTGGTCAGCAGGTAGCCACCCGCGACGGCCATGGCCAGGCCGAAGAAGAACTGTCCGAACCCTCCCTTGGTGCCCCCCGCGCCTTCCATCTCCCCTCCGGGCGCCGAGTATACCAAGGGGGCTGGATTCGTGATCGGGCTCACACCGGCCCTTTCGCGAGGACGGCGGCGGTAGGATGATCCTGTCCCCTGAAGGGGACGGTGCGCCCGCATCCATCGGACATTCTCCGGCGCGCCGAAGGCAAAGGAGGTCGTCATGAACGCGCGACGTGTCGCGGTCGTGTTCGCACCCATCGTCGTCGCCCTGATCCTGGCCGCCTGCGGTGACGGCGGCCCCTCATCCCCCTCCCAGGAGGGCATCTCGCTGCAGGGCACGCTGGTGGGCGCGGGCGTGGCTTCGGCCTCGTCGGTCGGCGGGCGCGCGTCCGTCGCCGGCACCATCACCGTCACCGTGGTGGAGAACCCGTCCATCGTGACGACCGTCGGCGCGGACGGACGCTTCAGCCTGCGCGGGCTGCCCCCCGGCGGCTTCACGCTCGTGTTCAGCATGGACGGCGTGAAGCTCGGCACGCTCGCATTCGCGGAGCTCAAGCCCAACCAGGAGATCACGCTCACGGTGCGCGTCGAGGGCAGCACCCTCGTGCTGGTGGAGGAGCGCCGCAACGGGATCGGCCACGGCGACACCGAGATCGAGGGACGCGTGGACGCCGTGAACACGCTGAACCCCGCGGGGGACAGCGTCTTCGTGATCAACGGCCGCACGGTGGTGGCGCGCCCCGGGGAGACGACCATCCGCGAAGGCAACCGCTCGCGCTCCGTGAACGACGTGACGGTCGGCCGCCAGGTGCACGTGAAGGGGACGTTCCTGCCCGAGACCTCTCGCGCGAACCAGATGGTCCTCGCGCACGAGATCATCCTGCAGGGCGACGACACCGTGTCCGATCCCGCGCCGCCGCGCGGGGCCTGCGCCGCCGGCAGCAACGCCGAGGTCGAGGGCATCATCACGGGCAAGGGCGCCTCCAGCGTGACCGTCACCCAGCAGGCCAAGGGCGACTTCCTGTGCCTCGTGTCCGCCTCGACGCGCATCCGCAAGGGCAACACGACCTATACCTTCGACCAGCTCCAGGGCGGCTGGCGCGTGCACGTCAAGGGCACGCAGCAGGGCATGGCGGGCACCGCCTGCCAGGTGAGCGCGACCGAGATCAAGGTCCAGGGCCAGTAGGCCTGGCCCTTCGCTTGCTAGGGTGATGGTCCCGGACGGCGCCGTCCGCGCCGCCCGGGATGTCGTCTGAAGTGGCTGGAGGGCCCTTGAAGACCATGAAGACCGCCGTCTCCCTGGCCGTGCTGTCGAGTGTCCTGGCGATCGCCCCCGCCCACGCGCAGTCGCGCACCGCGACCACGCGCGACCTGGAGCGGCTCCAGGACGCGCTCGCCAACCTGGACGAGAGCCTGGCCGACCTGGACCCGGAGCACCCGCGCACCGGCGAGTTCCAGGAGCGGGCCGCGGACATCCGCGAGGACCTGGTGTGGCTCAAGGTGGAGATGCGCCGCCACCAGCAGACCGGGAGCAGCGGCCTCGGCACGTCGCGCGCGGACGTGGACAGGATCCGCGAGTCGATCGTGAGCCTGCAGGCCGACCTGGACGCCGCCCTGCGGCGGGCCAGCGGCCGGCCGGAGGAGCTGACGCTCGAGGAGGGGACCGAGATCCAGGTGCGGCTGCTGGAGCGGATCACCTCGGCGACCGCGCGACGTGAGGACCGCGTCGAGGCGACGGTGGCCGTGCCCGTGCGCACCCGCGGCGTCACCGCGATCCCGGCGGGCACGCGCGTGCTGGGCGTCGTGAAGGAGGTGGAGCGCGGCCAGCGTCCTTCGAAGGCGGGCAAGCTGGAGCTCTCGTTCCATGCCCTCGAGCTGGACCGCACGCGCGCCGAGATGCGCACGCGCGTGGTGGAGCTCAAGCAGGACGTCGACCGCGGCGACCAGGCCAAGAAGGCCGGCATCGGCGCCGTGCTGGGCGGCGTGCTGGGCTCCATGATCGGCGGCAAGGAGGGCGCCGTGATCGGCGTGCTGGCCGGCGGCGCCGGCGGCGTGCTGGCCAAGACCGGCGAGGACGTGGTGCTGCCCGCCGGCACGATCCTGACCCTCAGCCTGGACCGTCCGCTCGCGGTCGCGCTCGACGAGGCCCGGACCTCCGGGCGCTGACCCGGAGGGGCGCGTCAGGGGAACGCGCGCACGCTGGCCTGCGTGCGCGTCACCCGCACGGACGCGGAGTCGACCTCGACGGACGGGATGCTCACGCGCACCGCGGTGTCCTGCGGAGCCACGTTCATCCGTGTGACCGTGACCGGCACGTCCACGCCCTGCGCGCCCACGCGGCCGTCCGAGCCGGGCTCGAGGACAAGGATCTCGTCCAGGTCCTCAGGGCTGCCCCAGGCCAGGGTCCCGGCCAGGACGACCGTGCCGTCGTCGAAGCCGGCCACGCCTGCCCCGCGGTCGGAGGTCTCGCGGCCGTAGCGCCTGGACCAGGTCGGATCGCCCAGCGCGCCCACTCGCATGGCCCAGATGTCGTCGCGTTCGTCGTCGGGGCGGGCGTTGCCGACGATCGTCGCGGAGCCGTCTGGAGAGACCCAGAGGCCGGCATGGCCCAGGCCGTCAGGGGCCCGGTAGCTCTTGTGCCAGACGGTCGCGCCAGAAGTATCGAGGGAGAGCAGCTGCACGTCGTCGTGGCGCAGCGATGAGACGAGGAACGTGCCGTCCCCGACCTCGCGGATCGCGGGGCTCCTCTCCCAGACGTCCCGCTCGCCCAACGACCGCTCCCACTGCACGTCCCCGCTGGCGCTCAGCTTCACGAGCCAGAGGTCGGTCCACCCCCGTGTCGAGTCGGGACGCCCGAACTCGCCGGCCAGCACGTACCCGCCCCCTGCCGCCAGCGCGATCCCGTGGCAGCCTGCGGCGCGATCGGGCAGGCCGTATGCCCTCTGCCATTCCAAATTCCCATCGCCCGACAGCTTCAGCACCATGCAGCTCCCCCCGAGCTCCGGGAACGTCGCCACCTCGCCGGCCAGCAGGAACCCGCCGTCCGGGGTGTCGCGCAGGGCGTGCGTGGCCGCGAAGTCCGAGACGGCGAGCGTCCTGGCCCACAGGAGCTCCCCCGTGCAGTCGAAGCGGGCGACCAGGAGCGCCCCGCGGCGCGAGGACGGTCCCGACCGGATCGAGCGCGAAGACGCGATCACCGCGCCGCCGTCACGGGTGGCGGCGACGGCATCGACCGACTCGGTCCCGGACCCCTCGAGGCGGACCTGCCACAGCACTTCGCCGCCCCGGGCCAGCTTGAGGACCCAGTCGTCGTAGACATCGGCGCCGAAGGAATACGTGTTGCCGCCGACGATCAGTCCGCCGTCGGGCGTGGCTCCGATCGCGTCGGCCTTGTCACCGAGCGGGCCACCGTACGTGTTGGCCCACGGCCCGCCGGGCGGAGCCGTCGCCGATGGACAGTCGGCCGCCGGGGGCGGCCCGCACGACACGAGGCACACGAAGAGCGCGCATGCGATACGGCCTGGCCTGGTTGGCATGCGGGCAATATGGGCCCGCCCCGCGCGCGACTCCTTAGCGCGCGCCAAGGAAACGGCAAGGATCGCGGCGCGACGTCAGCCCGCGATCGGCCCGCCGCGCCAGGTCGGGAAGGGCTGCCGGCCCAGCGCGACCTCCAGGGCCGCGCGCGCCAGCAGGCGCGTGGAGTCGAGCGTCGGCAGCGGTGACACGCCGGGCGTCACCAGCAGCGGGATCTCGGTGCACACGAGCGCGACCACGTCGCAGCCGCGCTCGGCCAGCCGGCCGATCACGCGGGCGTACTCTTCGCGGGACTCGTCCTCGATCGCACCGTGCACCAGCTCGTCCATGATGATGCGGTGGACGGTCGCGCGATCGTCCGCGTCGGGGACCTCCGCTGCGAGCCCGCGGGCGCCCAGTGCGCGGCGATAGACCGGCCCCTCCATCGTGAAGCGCGTGCCCAGCACGCCCACCCGCTTCCGGCCGTCGCGCGTCGCGCGGTCGGCGACCACCTCGGCGATGTGCAGGCCGGGCAGCGCGAAGTCGGGCCCCGTCAGCTCGAGCGCGATGTGGGCCGAGTTGTCCGGGCACACGAAGAAGTCGGCCCCTGCGCGCGCGACCCGCTCGGCGCTCACGGCCAGCGTGGCGCGGACCTCCTGGTGGTCCCCCGCCTCCCAGGCCGGCATGCACCGAGCGAGCGGGATGCAGTCCAGCGTGACGTCGGGATGGTCGTACCCGCCCAGCTCGCGGAACCCCTCCAGGCAGAACGCGCGGAAGCACAGCGCGGCCCCTTCCGAGCTGTGCGCGAGGATGCCGAGGTGCTTCACGAGTCCAGCCTCTCCGCCGCGGCGCGCAGCCGGCGGGCGACGCGCTCGCGACCGAGGCACACGAGGATCTCGAAGAGCGACGCGCCCTTGATGGCCCCGGTCACCGCCGTGCGCGAGGCGTTGATGAGCACGCCGGCCTTCAC
>JAICEW010000381.1 GCA_025923995.1 Vicinamibacteria bacterium
CAGGCCCATCCGGCGAGTCCACGGAAGCGGGCAGCCGTGTCCATTCGGGGCGGCATTCTACGGGAGGTCCGCCCGGGCGGACCTGTCCCCTAACTCGAGGCTGGCCCGGACGTTGGTGCGGTGCCATACTGATCGAGGCGGGATCTGGCGGCTGGCGGTCTTCTTGCAATGAAGAGGGCACGCATTCAGGCGAGGTGAGGTCATGACCCGAGCGATCCTGGCGACGGCGCTCCTGGCGGCGGCTCCCTGGGCCGCGGCCGACGAGGTCTGGCTCAAGGGCGGCGGCCGCATCGTGGGCGAGGTCGTCGAGCGCACCCCGGATACCGTCCGCGTCGACGTCGGGCCGGGCACGGTCGCGTTCCCCATGGCCCGCGTCGATCGCATCGTGTCGTCCTCGTCGCGGCTGGCGGAGTACCGCGAGCGGGCCGCCCGCCTGAGCCCGAACGACGTGCAGGGCTGGCTCGCGCTCGCCGCCTGGGCCGACCAGAACGACCTGCGCACCCAGGCGCGCGCCGCGTGGCAGCAGGTCCTGCTCGTCCAGCCCAGCAACGCGATGGCCCAGAAGGGCCTGGGCAACGTCTTCCAGGCGGGCCAGTGGATGGGGTACGAGGACGCGATGCGGGCGCGCGGGCTGGTCGAGTACGACGGGGCGTGGATGAGCCCGGCCGAGCGCGAGAACCGGCTGCGGCTGGCGGCCGCGGAATCCGCCGCGCTGCGCGAGAACGCCATCGCCGACGCGCGCGTCGCCGAGGCGGAGGCCAGGGCGCGCGAGGCCGAGGCCCGCGCGCACGCCGCGGAGGTCGACGCCGCCCGCGCCGCCGACTACAACGACGGCGGCATCCCGCTCGACTACGTGTACGGCGCGGGTGGCTACTTCCCGCCCTACGTGGACGCCTTCCCGCCCTACGTGGATCCCTTCCCGCCTCCCGTCTGCTGCGGGAACCGGCCGGGTCACGGCCCGGGCCGTCCGGGGCGTCCCGGCGTCGATCCCGCGCCCCGCCCGACTCCGCCTCCAGCCACCGTTCCGCCCGCGCGCACGTCGACCGCGAGACACGGCAGCCGCCGGGGTGAGTAGGCATTTGACGGCGGGCACGACTTTCGCTTAAACTTCGCCTTCGAGGAGGGTCCATGCACCTGACCCGAAGGCAGAAGGAGATCCTCGACTTCGTCGGCCGCCACCTGGAGCGGAAGGGCTACGCGCCGACGATCGAGGAGATCGGCGAGCACTTCGGACTCAGCTCGCTCGCCACCGTCCACAAGCACCTGACGAACCTGCAGGACAAGGGCTTCATCAAGCGCGCGGCCAACCGCAGCCGCGCCCTCGAGCTGGTCCCGAGCGGGATGGCCGTGCGCGCGGTGGAGCTGCCGCTCTTGGGCCGCGTCGCAGCCGGCTCCCCCATCGAGGCCATCACGGGCACCGAGACCGTGTTCGTTCCCGAGGACATGGTCGGCCGTCGCGACACGTACGTCCTGCAGGTGAAGGGCGAGTCGATGATCGACGAGCAGATCCGCGACGGCGACTACGTCATCGTCGAGGACCGCACGACGGTTCGCGACGGCGAGATGGTGATCGCGCTCGTGGGCGGCGACAGCGTCACGCTCAAGAAGCTGTACCGGGAGGGCCAGGGCCGCGTCCGGCTCCAGCCCGCGAACCGGCGCATGAAGCCGATCTTCGTGGATCAGGACGACCTGCGCGTGCAGGGCGTCGTCATCGGCGTGCTGCGGAAATACTGAGGTCCGGCGGGAGTACACTCGCTTCCGGAGGACCCTCATGGAAGACAACCAGAAGAAGGCGGTCAACTTCACGATCGTGCCCGACGACGACACGTCGGTGGCGCGGGTCTACTCGAACTTCTGCTCCATCCAGCACTCCCCGTTCGATTTCACCCTGACGTTCTGCGACATGCAGCCGATCGGCGAGCGCGAGGTGCAGGCCGCCCAGGCCAACGAGGTCCTGCGGGCGCCCGTCCGGGCGCGCATGGTGGTCCCCGTGCAGGTCATCCCCGGGCTGATCGCGGCCCTGCAGGAGAACTTCCGGCTCTACCAGGAGTCGTACGGCCCCCCCAAGGGCACGCTGCACTGACCTGACCCCGCGCACTCGCGCGGACCTCCCGCGGCAGCCCCCCGCCCTACAGTGGGGGCATGAAGGCCGCACGCTCCATCCTGCACCTGGACCTGCAGAGCTTCTTCGTCTCGGTCGAGCGGAGCCTCGATCCCGCGCTGCGCGGCCGGCCGGTGATCGTGGGCGGCCGCGACGGGCTGAGCCTGGTCGCCGCCGCCAGCCCGGACGTGCTGGAGCGCGGCGTGCGCCCGGGCCAGCCGGTCGCGGCCGCGCGCCGCCTGTGCCCCGACGCCGCCGTGGTTCCAGGCGACCTCGAGGCCTACGCCCGCGTCAGCGACGAGGTCACCGCGATCCTGCTGGCCGCCAGCCGCCGCGTCGAGCGGCCGTCCGCGGACGAGGCGTACGTGGACCTGACGCGCGACAGCCAGGCGGGGAGCTCACCCGTGCCGGCGGCGGAGGCCATCAAGGACGAGGTCCAGCGGCGGCTCGGCCTGGACGCGTCGCTGGGGCTCGCGTCGTCGCGCCTGGCGGCACGCGTGGCCTCGAGCTGGGCGCGGCCGCGCGGCTTGCTGGTGGTCCTGCCCGGCTACGAGGCGTCCTTCCTCGCCCGCCAGCCGGTCTCGTTCCTCGAGGACCTGCCGCCGCACCTCGCTCATGCGCTCGACGAAGCCGGCATCGCGACCCTCGGCGACCTCGCGGACGCCGACCCGCAGACGCTCGCGGCGTTCGTCGGAACCACCGCGGCCGAGCGGCTGCGGGGGGCCGCCACCGGCGCCGACGAGCAGCCCATCCAGGTGGCCGCGCCGCCCGCGTGGGTCCAGGAGGAGGCGGTCATCCGTGACCGGCGCACCGATCGGGCGGGCCTGCTGGCCGTCGCGGCCGGGCTCGCCGAGCGCGCTTGCCGGCGCCTGCGGCCGTTCGACTTCGTCGCCGGGTCGGTCATTGTCGAGGTCAAGCGCGCGGAGGGGACCGTGAGGCGCGACGAGACGTTCGAGCCCGGGATCGGCGACGACGAGACCGCCCGGCAGGTGGTGCGCGCGCTGGCGGAGCCGCTGGTCGACACCGCGTCCGGCATCCGCGCGATCCAGGTCCGTCTCAGCCGGCTGTCGCGCCGCGTGCCCCAGGCCTCGCTCTTCCCCACCACCGCCGCGCGCTGACGCGCCGCTTCGCTACAATCGCATCTCCATGAAGGTCAGGCGTCCTCCCCCCGCCGAGGTGAAGCGCGCCGCGCAGATCCTCGATCGTCTCGAGAAGGCGCATCCCGAAGCCACGTGCGCGCTCCATTACCGCAACGCCTTCGAGCTGGTGGCGGCCACGATCCTCTCCGCGCAGTGCACGGACGAGCGCGTGAACATGGTCACGCCCGCGCTCTTCAAGCGCTATCCGACGCCGGCCGCCCTCGCGCGCGCCGTGCCCGCGGAGGTGGAGGAGATCATCCGCTCGACCGGCTTCTTCCGGGCCAAGACGAAGAGCCTCATGGGCTGCGCCCGCGCGCTGGTCGAGACGCACGGCGGCGACGTCCCCCGCGAGCTGCAGGCGCTGGTGAAGCTGCCCGGCATCGGGCGCAAGACCGCGAACGTCGTGCTCGGGCACGCCTACGACATCGCGGAGGGCGTCGCGGTCGACACGCACGTCCTGCGCGTCTCGAACCGTCTCGGCATCGCAAAGGGCGACGACCCGATCCAGGTCGAGCAGCAGCTGATGGCGCTCGTGCCGCAGCCGCGCTGGACGCGCACGACGGACCTGCTGATCTTCCACGGCCGGAAGATCTGCGATGCGCGGCGTCCCCTTTGCGGGCAGTGCCCCGTGTTCGACCTTTGCCGGTGGAAGCACCGCCAGGCGTACGCGCTCGGCGCGCCTCCGCGACGGAAGGCCGCCGCCCGGCGAGCCAGGGCCCGCGCATGAGGGTCACCGCGGCGGTCGTGCAGATGCGCTCCACCGCGGACGTGGCCGCGAACCTGGACGCCGCGACGCGTCTCGTCGAGGAGGCGGCCGCGCGCGGCGCACGCTTCGTCTCGCTGCCGGAGAACTTCGCGTTCCTGCGCAGCGAGGGCGAGCCGGTGCCGGAGCCGCAGTCCCTCGACGGCGAGTGGGTCGCGCGCATGGCCGCGCTGGCCGCGCAGCATCGCCTGCTGCTGCTGCTGGGCAGCCTGCCCGAGAAGGTGCCGGCCGAGAAGCGCATCTACAACACCTCCGTCCTGCTCGGGCCCGACGGGCGCACGATCGCGTGCTACCGGAAGATCCATCTCTTCGACATCGACGTGCCGGGCCTCGCCCACTTGAAGGAATCGCGGGCGGTGATCCCGGGCGCCGACGTGGTGGTGGCCGACACGGAGATCGGTCCGATCGGCCTCTCGATCTGCTACGACCTGCGCTTCCCCGAGCTCTTCCGCCGGCAGGCGACGCGCGGCGCGCGCGTGCTCGCCGTGCCCTCCGCCTTCACGGACCGCACCGGCAAGGACCACTGGGAAGTGCTGCTGCGCGCGCGCGCGATCGAGAACCTGGCCTACGTGGTGGCGGCGGCGCAGTGGGGGGCGCACGGCCCGGGCCGCGCGTCCCACGGCCACGCCCTGATCGTCGACCCGTGGGGCGCGGTGCTGGCCCAGGTTCCGGACGGCGAGGGGGTGGCGGTGGCCGAGCTCGACTTCGACCGGCAGGACCGGCTGCGCCGGGAGCTGCCGGCCCTGTCGCACATTCGTTTGCCGATCGGTTGATTCCGGGGGCCCGGGCCGCTACCTTCGATGTTCGGGGTCGTTCGACGAGGGAGGTGAACCCATGGGCAAGTTCCTGGCGGCGCTGGCGGTGATCGCGTTGGTCTCGGCTCCGGTGATGGCGGCCGACACCAAGGGCGAGTGGACGGGCTGGATCACCGACACGCACTGCGGTGCCAACGGCGCCAACCGCGACCACACCGCGGCATGCGTCGAGAAGTGCATGAAGGGCGGCTCCAAGGCCCAGCTGTACGTCGAGTCCGAGAAGAAGTCCTACACCCTCAGCGACTTCAGCAAGGTCAAGGACCTCGTGGGCCAGAAGGTGACCGTGAAGGGCACCCTGGGCGAAGGCGGAACGATCACCGTCGAGAGCGCTTCCAAGGCCTCGTAGCCCGGCCGGAACGTACCTCCGGAACCCGGTCGCCATTCGCCTCGAAGCCATGTCCCCACAAGGGGATATGGCTTGACAGTCCCCGTGCGCTTCTCTAGAATCGGGGTTTGCGGTTTGGGTGCCTTTCGTGCGTTTGGCGCCTCGGACCTCGTGAACCGGGCGCCGGTCCGTTCGTGGCGCCCCTTCGGGACAACGCCTAAGGGGATCGATGACGACCTACATTCCAAAAGCCGGCGATCTGGACCGCAAGTGGTTCGTGATCGACGCCAAAGACCAGGTCCTGGGGAAGCTGGCGGTGAAGGCCGCCGACATCCTGACCGGCAAGCGCAAGCCCACCTACACGCCCTTCCTCGACACCGGCGACCACGTGATCGTGATCAACGCGGGCCTGGTGCACCTGACCGGGCGCAAGGAGGACGGCAAGCTCTACCGCCGTCACAGCGGCTTCATGGGCGGGCTCAAGACCGCCGCCGCCGGCGACGTGCGGAAGCAGCACCCGACGCGCCTCATCGAGGAGGCGGTCCGGGGCATGCTGCCCAAGACCAAGCTGGGCAAGGCCATGTTCGGCAAGCTGAAGGTCTACGCGGGCGACACGCATCCGCACCAGGCGCAGAAGCCGGTCAACGTGAACGTCAAGTGAGGAGAGACCGTTGAACACTGCCAGCGAGTACTACGCCACCGGGAAGCGCAAGACGTCCGTGGCACGCGTGCGTCTCACGACCGGCTC
>JAICEW010000382.1 GCA_025923995.1 Vicinamibacteria bacterium
GCCGTCCTGAAGCCACATCCGTCGCTCACCTGGAACGCGACCTACATGGGCGGACGCGAAGTGGAGGGGGGCGACTTCCGCAACCTCTTCGACACCACCGCGACCGTCGCCGCGACGAGCAAGCTGAGCCTGATGGCGAACTTCGACTACGGGCAGGAGGGCGACGTCAAGTGGTGGGGCCTCGCGACGTACGCGAAGCTGCAGGCGCTTCCCAGCTGGGCGCTGGCCGGACGCTTCGAGTACGTGGACGACACCGAGGGCGGCTTCATGACCCTGGGCACGCAGGCGCAGAGCCTCACCGTCACCAGCGACCACCTGATCGCGGGGGCGCTCAAGGCCCGGCTCGAGTACCGCACGGACTTCGCGGACGACCCGATCTATCCCAAGGACGACGGCAGCCTGTCGACGAAGCAAACCACCTTCACGGTCGGGCTCGTCTACGGGTTCAACCGCAAGTTCTGATTCACGGCTCGTCGGGCAACGGCGCCGGCGGCTCGTTGCCCGGCTCGCCGATCACCGGCGTGACGGCCAGGCTCTCGTAGCTGGGGATGTAGGTGATGGGGTGCGCGCGGGTGAAGCCCTCGTCCAGCATCTCGGTGAGGACGCGGCCTTCCATGTCGCGCGCCACCGGCAGGCCCATGAGGTAGAGCACCGTGGGCGTGATGTCGAGCACCGAGGCGCCGGTCACCACCGCGCCCGGACGCACGCCGTCGCCCAGCGCGAGCAGCACGCCGTCGGGAGCGCCGGAGTGGGTGCCGCCCGGGGGCGGCGCCCCTCGCGAGGGCGCGAGGAGACGCCGCGCCAGCGAGACCGGCTCCATCCCGTAGCCGGAGACCACCAGCACGACGTCTCCCGGCTTCAGCGCCTGCACGGACTCCCCGACCCAGCCGTCCACGAGCGCCTCGTAGCGGTCCAGCACTCGTCCGTACCGACGCACCTCCTCCGGCCGCACGTCGCCGAAGCGGTCCGGCTCCGCGTAGCGGAGGAACGCGTGGCCGACCACGTCGAGGCCGTAGAAGTAGGTGGCGAAGAAAGGCGGGTCGTAGGCCGCGCGCAGCACCGAGCCCGCGCGGTGGTAGGTGAGGTCGGGGGCGAGGGCACGGTCGACCAGCTCGTGGCGCCACGGCCAGTCGCCCCCGGGCCCGGGCACCGAGGCATCCACGAACTCCGCGACCAGCGGCGCCGGGACGAGACGCGGGTCGACGACGCGCGCCCACACCTCGTTCAGCAGGTCCTGCGGGTGCAGCACCTCGTCCGCCTCGTCAGGCCGGCGCGGCGGCTGGTGGAACGTGTGCGAGAGCATGAAGCCCTTGACCCGCTCGGGGGGGTGCGTCCCCCAGAAGCGCACCACGCCCGTCTCGATGCCGAACGCGTTGAGCGCGTTCCACAGCGCGCGACGACGACGCGAGCGCGCGTTCACGGCCGCGCGCTCCACGAGGCCGGTGCGCTCGAGCACGCCCACCAGCACCCCCTTGGGGAGCGCCTCGAAGGCGGTGGCGCTGCCGCGCAGCCGGTAGACGGCGAAGCTCTTGATCCCGTGGTCGCGCGGAAGCCGCCCCGTGAACACGGTCGTCCAGATGGGCGGCGCCTCGGTCGGCCGCAGCGTGGCCAGCGGGCCGAAGGCGCCGCGCTTCACCATCTGCCCGAGCGCGGGCAGCCGGCCGCTCGCCAGCGCGTCGCGGAGCCGCCGGGGCCCCAGGCCGTCGAGCCCGATCAGCGTCACGCGCCGTACGGGCTCCAGCGTGTCGGTCGCGAACGGCACGGGAGCGGGCGGCGCGCTCGGCACGGGGAGCCAGGCCAGCGGCAGCACCACGGCGGACGACGAGGCCAGCACCACCAGGGCCGCGGAGAGGGCCCGGCTCCGGCGGGGGAACAGCGCGGCGTCGCAGGCGACCGCGACCACGACCAGCAGCGCGCCGGTCGCCGCGGAGGCGGACAGCAGCAGGCCGCGCACGAACTCGACCGGGATCGAGTGGCGGTAGCTCCAGAGGTTGGCCCAGAGCAGCGCGGACACCGCGGCCAGCGCGACCGTCGCCATGCTGGTGAACCAGGGAAGGCCTTCGATCGGCGGCCGCGGCGCGCGCGCGCCGCCCAGGGCCAGCGTGCCCAGCAGCGCGCCGGCGAAGAGCGCCACCGTGCCCGCGGCCCAGTACGGCAGGAAGAGGCAGAACAGCAGCGCTCCGCCGTCGGCGCGCAGCGTGGCGTGCGGGTTCAGGAAGAGCGTGAGCACCACCAGGTCGGTCGCGAACACCGACGACGCGAGGGCGGCGCTCAGCAGCGTGCGCAGCAGCATGTGGGTCCGAGGCATTATTCCCCACCTCGCGCCGCGGGCCGGCGCGGGCGGGACCGTGATGTACGATGCGCGAGGATGCCGGCCAACCTCGACGCGCCCCTCGTCGCACGCGAAGCGCTCCCCGGACCCTACGCGCTCCTCACCTTCGCGCACGCCGCGGTGGCCCGCGAGGCCCGCGCCGGGCAGTTCGTGATGATCAAGGCCCACACGGCGCCGGAGCCGTTCCTGCGGCGGCCGTTCTCGATCATGGCCGTGGATCCAGGGCGCGGCACCTTCACGCTGTTCCTGAAGGGCGTCGGTCCGGGCAGCCGGGCGTTGATCGACATGCGCGTGGGCGAGACCGCGGGCTGCCTGGGACCCCTGGGCAAGCCCTTCGAGGCTCCTCCGCCGGGAGCCGAAGCGCTGCTGGTGGCCGGCGGATACGGCGTCGCGCCGTTCTACATGTTCGGCGAGGAGCTGCGCGCGCAGCGGCGCCCGTTCCACCTCTTCTATGGCGGCCGCACCGCGCCCGACCTTCCGCTGGAGGAGATCCTGATCGAGGGCGGCTACCCGCTCGCGCTCTCGACCGACGACGGGAGCCGGGGCACGCCGGGCCGCGTGACGGTGCCGCTCGAGGCCTATCTCGGGGCCGAGGGGCGACAGGCGGTGCTGTACGCCTGCGGGCCCGACGCGATGCTGCACGCTGTGGCCCGCGTCGCGCAGGCGCGCGGGCTCGCGGCCCAGGTGAGCCTCGACCCCTGGATGGGCTGCGGGGTCGGCACCTGCCTGGGCTGCGTGGTGAAGATCCAGCGGCCGTCGGATGCGCGGCCGAAGTGGCGGCCGGCCTGCACGGAGGGCCCCGTGTTCGACGCCCGCGACGTGGTGTGGTCGTGAGCGGGCGCCTCGCGGTCGAGCTGGCGGGGCTGCGCCTCAAGAACCCCCTGCTGGCCGCCTCGGGGACGTTCGGGTACGGCGTCGAGTACGAGCGGCTGATGGACCTCTCGACGCTGGGCGGGATCGTGTCGAAGGGGCTCTACCTGGAGCCGCGCGACGGCTGCGACGTTCCGCGCATCGTGGAGACGCCTTCGGGCCTGCTGAACGCGATCGGCCTGCAGGGCGTCGGCGTCCGCGCCTACGTGCGCGACGTGCTGCCGCGGCTCGAGCGACACGACACGGCCGTCGTGGTGAACGTCTGCGGCGACACGGTCGAGGAGTACGCGGAGGTCACGCGCATCCTCGAGGACGCCCCGCGGGTGGACGCGATCGAGATCAACATCTCGTGCCCCAACGTGAAGAAGGGCGGCATGGCCTTCGGCGGCGACCCGAAGATGACGCACGAGGTGGTCGCGGCCGTCCGGCGGGTCACGCGGCGGCCGGTCGTCCCCAAGCTCTCGCCCAACGTCGCGGACATCGCGCTGTTCGCGCGCGTGTGCGAGGAGGCGGGAGCGTCCGCGGTCTCCTGCGTCAACACGCTGCTGGGCATGGTCGTCGACGTCGAGCAGAGGCGGCCGCGGCTGGCCTTCGGGACGGGCGGCCTCTCCGGCCCCGCCATCCGGCCGATCGCGGTGCGGATGGCGTGGCAGGCGGCGCGCGCCGTCAGCGTCCCCGTGATCGGCATCGGCGGGATCATGTGCGCCGAGGACGCGCTCGAGTTCCTGATCGTGGGCTGCCGGGCCGTGCAGGTGGGCACCGCCAACTTCGTCGACCCCGGGGTCTACGAGCGGATCAACGCGGGGCTCCTGTCCTACCTCGACCGCCACGGCCTGGCCGGCATCGGCGACGTCGTGGGCACCCTGGCCTACCCGGGAGAGACGAAATGACGCCTCGCGAGCGGCTCATCGTCGCGCTCGACGTGCCGAGCGCGGACCAGGCGCGCCGGCTGGTGGACCAGCTGGCGGGCGCGGTCGGCATGTTCAAGGTGGGCAGCGAGCTGTTCACCGCTGCCGGGCCGGACTTCGTGCGCGAGCTGGTCGCCCGCGGCGCACACGTCTTCCTGGACCTCAAGTTCCACGACATCCCCAACACGGTGGCGGGCGCGGTCGCGAGCGCGGGGCAGCTCGGCGTCTCGCTCGTCGACGTGCACGGGCTCGGGGGCCGCGCCATGATGGCGGCGGCCGCGGGCGCGCTGCCCGCGATGGGCTGCCGGCTGCTCGCCATCACGGTCCTCACCAGCCACGACGAGGCGAGCCTGGGCGAGCTCGGGCTGCCCGGCGCGCTCCCGCAGTCCGTCGAGCGCCTCGCGCGCCTGGCCCGGGAGGCAGGGGTCGACGGCGTCGTCGCGTCGCCGCAGGAGGTGGAGCTGGTGCGCGGCGCCTGCGGCGAGGGGTTCCTGATCGTGACCCCCGGTATCCGCCCCGCGGGAGCGGCCCGCGGCGACCAGGCGCGGCTGGCGACGCCCAGGGAGGCGCGCCGCGCCGGCGCCGACTATCTCGTGGTCGGCCGGCCCATCACGCAATCCGACGACCCGCGGGCGGCGGCGGATGCGATCGTCGCCGAGATGGGCGCATAATCCGCATCGAGCACTTCCCTACAGGGGCTTGGAAGCCGCCCGGGACGAAGGAACGCGTCCAGGGCCATCGGCGAACGTAGCGAGGGCCAGCCATGCCCGACGACCGGGCGCAGGACGTCACACCGGCCGAGCCCGGCACCATCATCGGGCACTACCAGGTGCTCGGCGAGCTGGGCCGCGGCGGCATGGGCGTCCTCTACCGCGCGCGCGACCTGAAGCTCGACCGCGAGGTCGCGCTCAAGCGCCCCTATCCCTCCCTGGTGCCCGACCTCGTCCAGCGCCAGCGCTTCGAGCGCGAGGCGCGCGCGGCCGCGCAGCTGGCGCACCCGCACATCGTGCCCATCTTCGAGGTCCTCGAGCAGGAGGGCGTGCCCTGGCTGGCGATGGAGCTGGTCAACGGCCGCAGCCTGCGCAGCCTCCTGGAGCTGGGCGAGCCGCTGCCGTTGCCCGAGGTCCTGCGCCACGCGGAGGGGCTGGCCGGCGCGCTGGCGGCCGCGCACGCGCGCGGCATCCTGCACCGCGACGTCAACCCGAAGAACATCATGGTCACGACGGACGGCCGCGCGCTGCTCACGGACTTCGGCCTGGCGCGCGTGACGCGCGAGCGCAACACCGACTCCGAGTCGACCGAGACGCAGGAGAACGACGTGACCCGCGCGGGCGCGGTGCTGGGCACGCCGGGGTACATGTCCCCGGAGCAGGCGCTGGGCCGGCCGGTCGACCCGCGCAGCGACCTGTTCTGCCTGGGCGCCGTGCTCTACGAGATGTGCACGCGCGAGCGCGCGTTCTCGGCCAGCGACAGCGGCAACGTGCTGGACGCGGTGCTCCACCACGACCCGCCGCCCATCACGCGCGTGCGGACGGACGCGCCGCCGGAGCTGGAGCGCATCGTCCGCAAGCTGCTCTCGAAGGAGGCGGAGGAGCGCTACCAGGACGCGGCCGACGTGGTGGCGGACGTGCGCGCGCTGCGGCGGCAGGTGGAGTGGGAGCGCTTCGGGTCGGGCCGTTCGCAGCCCGCGGTCGCGCCGCCCCGGCCGCGACGGCGGCGGCTGATGGCGGCTGCGGCCGCGGTGGTGGCGGTGCTGGCGGCATGGGTCATGCTCCGGCC
>JAICEW010000383.1 GCA_025923995.1 Vicinamibacteria bacterium
CGAGGCGGCGCTCACGGCGGTGATCGACGAGCGCCTGATGTACCGCGAGGCGTCGCGCCTCGCCCGCACCGCGCTGGGCGCGGAGGAGGAGGAGCGCGCGTACCTCGGCCTGCGCGCGGCCGCGGGGGAGGGCTTCGGCGAAGTCGAGCTGAGGCGCCTGGCCCGGCGCCAGGCCACGATCCTGCGCTACGTCGAGTTCCGGTTCGGCGCGCAAGTCCGCGTCGACGAGGAGGCGGTGCGTAAGGAGTGGGAGTCCCGGCACCCGCAGGGGGCTCCGGAGATGACGCCCGCGGATGCCGATCGCGTCCGGGAGGGCCTGGCCGCGAAGGCGCTCGACGAGCGCATCGAGGCCTGGGTGGCCGAGCTGCGCGCGGGCGCGGACGTGCAGTACAACCCCTAGGGACTCGGGCGCCGTCCGACCTCGTACCTCAGCCGCAGCACCCCGTCCGGGAACTTCCGGGACCCGAGCAGCCGCAGCGGGACCTCCCGATGCCGCGGCGCGACCAGCGGGATGCCCTTCCCGATGAGCACCGGGATCACGTGGATGTCGAACTCGTCGATCTCGCCCGCGTCCAGGAAGGACGCGATCAGCTCCCCGCCGCCCATCATCCAGATGTGCTTCCCGGGCTGGGCGCGGAGCCGTTGCGCGAACGCCTTCACCCGCCCGGTGACGAACTCGGCGCCGGGCAGCACGCGCCTGGGTGGGCGGCGCGAGAACACGTAGTTGCGGACCTTGGTGTCGAACAGCTTCGGCGCCTTGCCCTGCTTGCGGTAGTACGCGATCAGCCAGTCGTACGTCTTGCGGCCCCAGAGGATGGTGTCGATCGTCTTGTAGAAGGCCTTGGTGCCGTACTCGCCGCGCGCGTGCTGGTGGAGCCAGTCCACGTCCCCGTCGGGCCGCGCGATATAGCCGTCCGCGCTCATCGCGATGTGCGTGATGATGAGGCGGCGCGCGCGTGCCTTGCGGGCGGTGGCCTTCATCACTCGTAGCTCATCGCGGGAAGCCCCGCGTGGCTGCGCAGCAGCGAGAGCTGGCCGACGTGGTAGCTGTCGTGCTGGACCATGAAGACGAGCGCTTCCCGCATGGACCACGGGGCCGGGAAGCGCGCGCCCGATGGGCTGTCCAGCTCGGCCGCGGTGAGCGCGTCGAGCCGCGCGCGCAGGGCGCGGGACGCGTCCGTCCAGGCCGACTGGATCTCGTCGAGCGTGGGCCAGCGGGTCATGCCCTCGATCCCGCGCACGCCCTCGAGGTAGGAGGCGAGCGCGTTGGCGCGCTCGGCGCCCAGCGCCTTCAAGAGGTAGTGCCGCGAGTCCGCGAGATGGGTGGCGACGAACGCCGCGTTGTTGGTGGTGCCCGACGGCCGCAGCCGCGCCTGCTCCTCGGACATGCCGTCCAGGCAGTTGCGGAAGAGCTTGGTGTTCAGCCGTAGCATGTCGGCCAGGGCGGCGATGGTCGGCTCCATCACTTCCCTCCGCACAGCTTGAAGTGGCCCATGAACTCGCGCATGGCCGACTCGTCGGCGACCGAGCCCGACCAGTCGACGCTCTCGACCGCGGTGTCCGGCGAGGGATCGGGACCGAACCAGATGCCCATCCGCTGGCGCGTGTCGGCCGGGCAGTCGATGAAGATGAGCGTCGTGAGGCCTTCGGTGCGGTGCTTGTCCATGGCCAGGCTGCCGCGCTGCGCGAGGTAGAGCGTCTCCTGGCCCGGCAGGTCGAGGGCTCCCCGGCGGATCGTCTCCTTGGCGTCGATGTGGATGTTCGCGCGCCGCAGGGCCTCGGGGTCGTCGACCTTGCCCTCGAAGTACCGCTTCAGCTCGTCCTGCTGTCCGCCGGTGGCCAGCGTGTTCACGTACACGAACCCGCGTTCCAGCTCCTTGCTGGGCGCGCCCTTGGCGTCCGGCGGGTGGTCGCCCAGCATGGCCATGTTCATCAGGAGCGGGATCGAGATGGACACGACGGGGTAGTACCCGGGCGGGATGTCGCCGCCCAGCACCTCGCGCACCTTGGCCTCGCGCGCGACCGGGTCCTTCATCTCCGCCTCGATCTGCTTGCCCTTGCGCACGGCGAGGACGCCGACGCCGACGACCGCCAGCACGGCCAGCAGCAGCGCCACGCCGCAGCCGATCCCGACGTAGACCCAGGGCGACGTCTTCTTCTTGGGCTCCCCGTTCACGGCCGGCCTCCTTCCGCCCGGTACCGCCCGAGCCACTGGTTGAAGCGGATGCGGAGCAGGTCCGGGAAAGCGAGGAACCCGCCCAGCATGCCCACCCGCGTCGCCGCGTCGTTGCGCCAGGTGACCGGGATCTCCACGATGCGGTAGCCGCGCCGGCGCGCGACGAACAGGGTCTCCACGTCGAAGGAGAAGCCGTCCAGCCGTGCGGCGGCGAAGGCCTCGTTCGCGGCCCGCGCGCTCCAGAGCTTGAACCCGCACTGCGTGTCCCGCAAGCCCGGCACCGCCAGCGCCCGCACCAGCAGGTTGAAGACGCGGCCCATGTTCTCGCGGTACCACGGCTGGTGGACCTCGATGTTGGCGCCGGGCAGCGCGCGCGAGCCGATCACCACGTCCGCTCCGGCGTCCTGCGTGGCCAGCAGGCGCGGCAGCTCCTCGATGGGCGTCGAGAGGTCCGCGTCCGTCATCAGCCGATGGTCCCCGCGCGCGGCCAGCATGCCGCGTCGCACGGAGTAGCCCTTGCCGCGGTTGCCCTCGTTGCGCAAGACCGTGAGGCCGGGCACGCCGGACTCGCGCGCCAGGCGCGCGGTGTCGTCGCGGGAGCCGTCGTCCACCACCAGCACCTCGTACGAGCGTCCCCACGCCGCCAGGAATGCGTGCAGGCGCTTGAGCGACTGCGGCAGGCGCTCCGCCTCGTTGTAGGCCGGGATCACCACGGACAGGAACGGCGCGCTCACCGCCTCCCTCCCGCCAGCTCGCGCAGCAGGGCCTCGATCCCCAGGCCGGCCGACGACAGGCCGAGCTCTCGCGCGCCCGGCCGCACTTCGTCCAGGTAGAACCCGAGCCGGCCGGAGTCGGCCTCGCGCTCCGCCAGCAGCGTCTGCCGCGCCGCTCCGGCGCCCGCCGCGACCTCGCGCAGGAAGCCGGCGAGCGTGGCGGCGGTCGCCTCGAGGTCGTGGTGCGCGCGCACGTAGGCGGCGGCCTCGCGTCCCATCGCCTCCGCGCGCGCCGGGTGCGCCAGCAGATGGCCGATGATCGCTTCCAGCTCGTGGCGCTCGGCTGGCCCCGGATCGACGGCGGCCACGATACCTTCGGGGAACTCCTCGGCCGCGGGCGTGCCGGCCGTGACCAGCGCCGGCCGGCCCACGCCCAGCGCGCGCACCAGCGCGCCCGACATCTCCCCGTAGGACGGGAAGCGCAGTGCCAGCATCACGTCCGCCGCGCAGAGGTGGCGGACGAAGTCCGCGAGGTCGAGCCGACCGGTCACGAGCAGCCCGTCGCCCAGCCCCGCGTCGCGCGCCCACTCGGCCAGGGGCAGGCCGGGCTCGACGCCGCCCGCGATCACGAGCCGGAGACCGGGATGCCGCGCACGCAGGCGCGCCGCCGCCTGCACCGCGGCCTGCAGACCCTTGGCGGCCGTGGCCAGCCCGGGCGCGGTCAGGATGGGACCGTCGCCCAGGCCCAGCGCCGCGCGCGCCTCCGCACGCGTGGGCAGCGGCTCGAGCGGCAGGCTCAGGTGATGACGCAGGTGGAGCAGTGGCCGGCCCGGAAGGCCACGCGCCACGCGATCGGCCGTCGAACGGGAGAGGGCGACGATGCCGAGCGCGCTCTCGAGCAGCCGCTCGTTCACGGGGTAGAGGGCAGGGAGGATGGCGCCGCCCAGCGCGCGCGCCACCTGCCGACCCACGAAGGATCCGGTCTCGCCGTGCGCGCGGCGCATCTCGCGCAGGTACGAGGACACGTCCCCGCGCTCCACCGTCTCGCACAGCACGAGCTGGTGCAGGCTCCAGTCGTGGAGCACCACCACCCCCGGCCGCCCCAGCGCCGCGCGATAGACGAACGCGTGTGCGGGCGAGTTGCCCACGTGGTAGACGTCGAGGTCGGCGTCTTCCGCTCGTCGGGGCGAAGCCCCTCCTCGCTCATCGACGACGGTCCGCGCCGCGGACGCGTCGACCGCCGGCTTCTCGTGCGCCACCGCGCGGACGTCCACGTGGCGGGCCAGGGCCGGCAGCTGCTCCGCCACGTAGTCCGCGATGCCCGATGGGGACGGCGGCAGCGGGCTCCAGACGGCGATCGTCACCGGCGCGCTCACGCGAGGGATGCCGTCAGCGCGTCGACCACGCGCTCCCAGGTGATGTCCGCGACGCGTGCGCGCCCGGCCTCGCCCATGTCCGCCAGGCGCGCGCTGGGCAGGGCCCACAGGCGGTCGATGGCGTCGGCCACCGACTCCGGCGTCGGGTCCGCGACAAGGCCCGTCTCGCCGTCGGTCACGAACTCCAGGGGGCCGCCCGCGTCGGTGGTGGTCACGACCGGCTTCTTCGACAGGAACGCCTCGACCGTGACGTAACCGTAGTCCTCGTTGAGCGGCGCGTAGTAGGCGGCCCGGCAGCGCGCGTACAGCTCGACCAGCGCGTCGGCGCTCACGAAGCCGAGCAGCTCGACCCGATCCTCGACCCCCAGGCCCACGATCTGCTTGCGCAGCTCCTCCGCCAGCGGGCCCGAGCCCGCGATCTTCAGCCGGGCGCCGCTCTTCACGCGCTGCATGGCGTCGATGGCCAGGTCCAGCCGCTTGAGGCGGTCGAGCCGCCCCGCGTAGAAGAGGAAGTCGCCGTACTCGCGGCACTCGTAGCGGCCCAGGTGGTGCGGCGGCGGGTACACGGGCGTGCCGGGCAGGTGGTTGTAGCGCGAGAGCCGGTCGGCCACGTTGCGCGAGATGGTGAAGATCTCGTGGCACTCCGACAGCGCCGCCTGGTCCATGGTGTGGATGGCGTCGCGCACCTGCTCGTCCTCCGGCGTGTCGCGGAAGGAGCAGTAGGGCGTGCCGTAGAGGTCGTAGGCCTCGCGGTGCTGGTGGAACAGCCACGCCACCTTGCGCGGGTGCTTGACCAGGTAGGTCGGGAACTTGGTGGGGATCACCAGGTCCACCGGCGTGCCGTTGCTCTCGGTCACGTCCAGCAGCCGCCAGGCCAGGGCCTGGCGCACGATCTCGGACACGGGATACCACTTGAAGGGCACGTTGGCGACGTCGACGCGGAAGCCGCGGTGCGCGAGCGCGTCCCGGAGCTCCTGCACCAGGATCTCGGCGCCTCCCGTGATGAAAGGCGCCTGCGCGGCGCAGACGAGGACCGTCCTCATCCGCGGCGGAGCGTCTCTTCCAGCCGCGCGAGTCGGGCCCGCACGTCCTTGAGGCCGGCCTCCAGGCCCAGCCGGCCGCGCTCGGACGCCGAGAGGACCAGGTCCACGCGCTTCACCAGGTCGTGCACGTGCGCGACCAGCTCCTCCTGCAGGATGAGGTGGCGCGTGTCGATCTCCTGCATGTGCTTCGCGTACGCGCCCAGCACCTGGTCGTAGTGCCGGTGCGTGTCGTGCAGGCGCGCGTCCACGTAGGCGAGCAGGTCGTTGTCGAACTGCACCTGGCGCGAGTTGAACGCCTGCTGCCTGTCCGCGAAGGCGGTGAGCGCGCGGCGGACGCGGCCCCAGAACCCCGACGCGGCCGGCGCCGTCTCCCAGAGCCGGTTGAGCTCGGCGTTGTCCGGACGCGCGGGCGCCGCGGGCGGAGCGGTCGGACCGTCCATGGCGGGCGCGGGCTCCGGCGTACGAGCGGGCAACGCCGCGGGCAGCGTCTGGGCCACCGCGGGCGCCTGCCCGCGCGCGTCCTCGCGCACCGCCCGCAGCTC
>JAICEW010000384.1 GCA_025923995.1 Vicinamibacteria bacterium
ACCAGGCGCTTGGAGATGGCCAGGCCGAGCCCCGTGCCCCCGTAACGCCGCGTGGTCGAGGCGTCCGCCTGCGTGAAGGACTCGAAGAGCCGCGACTGCAGCTCCGCCGGCACGCCGATGCCGGTGTCGTCCACCTGCATGCGCACGCGCACGCGGTCGTCGCCTTCGGCGGACGCGCCCAGGCGCAGCGTGACGCCTCCGCTCTCCGTGAACTTGAGCGCGTTCGAGAGCAGGTTGTTGAGGACCTGACGCAGGCGCGCCGGGTCCCCCGCCAGCGCGGGCGGCAGGCCGGGGTCGATCTCCGCCGTGAGCGCCAGGCGCTTGTCCCGCGCCAGCGGGCGCAGGGTGCGCACCGCCTCGTCGGCCAGGCGTCGGAGGTCGAAGGGGATGGTCTCCAGCTCCACCCGGCCCGACTCGATCTTCGAGAAGTCCAGGATGTCGTTGATGACCAGCAGCAGGGAGCGCCCGGAGTCGTCGATCAGCTCGGCGTACTCGCGCTGCTCCGCCGAGAGCTCGGTCTCGAGCATGAGGCTGGCCATGCCGATCACGCCGTTCATGGGCGTGCGGATCTCGTGGCTCATGTGGGCCAGGAACCGGCTCTTGGCCTGGTTGGCCGCCTGCAGCTCGTCGGTGCGCCGCTCCAGCTCGCGCGTGCGCTCCCGCACGCGGGCCTCCAGCTCCCGGCGCAGGGCGTCGGCCTCGTTGTAGACGCGGGTGAAGCGGTTCGAGAGCGAGAACGACATGGCGAGCAGCGAGGCGATGAAGCCGTAGGGAATCAGGCGCGGCCCCGACCACAGCGCCCGGTCGACCGCCGAGTCATTGATGCCCGCCGCTCCCAGCAGGGCGATGCCCCAGGCCACCGCCTGGGCTTCCGGCCGCCCGCGCCAGGCCTCGCGCGCCACCACGGCGACGGTGAGGACCACCGTCACCAGGAAGGCGATCTCCCACCACGGCAGGAACACCAGGTTGAGGCGCAGCCCCGGTGCCGCGACCAGCAGGCCGGCCACGACGTTGGCCACCTGCAGCGCCCGCAGGAGCGGGCCCACCGGCCGTCCCAGGAGCGGCCACACGAACTGGATGAAGGTCGCGACCCCGGCGTAGAGCATCAGGTGCTCGAGGTCCTTGAGCGTCTCGAAGCTCAGGGGCAGGACGAACCGCCACTGCGTGCGCAGGAAGGTGTAGGCGCCCGCGGTGATGGACATGACGCCGAACCAGAGGTACTCGCGCAGCTCCGGACGCCGGCGGAAGAGCTGGAGGTGGTACACCCCGGCCAGCACGAACAGCACGGCCAGGACCAGCTCCGGGATCTCCGAGACCGCCTCGCGCGTCGTCAGGGCGTCGAGCGGGCCCAGCAGGAACGCGCCCTCCACCAGCCCGCCTCCCCAGCGGGTGGTGATGGGCGCCTTCCACACGCGCACCGCCAGCACGAGCCGGCCGCGCCCGTCGATCGCGTCGCGGGGCACGACGAAGGCCGCGTGGCGGTCGTATTCGGGGCGCGGCGCGGGCGGCAGGCCGCCGACCCCTCCCAGCAGGCGTCCACCCGCGTAGATCTCGTACGCGCTGTCGACGTTCCCCAGGCTGACGCCGAGCGCGCGCGGCGAGGCGAGCAGGTCCGGCCCCACGTCGACCGCGAGCCGGTACCACGCGGTGCCCGACACGCCGGGGTGTCCCGCGCGTCCCCATCCGCCGGGAACGCGGAGCGTCTCCCACGACGTGTCGTCGAAGTCCGGACGGGCGAAGGCGGGATCGTCGCCGGTACGGAAACGCCACTCGCCCGCGAGCGAGCGTGGTGCCAGGGCGGGGCCCGGGCCCTGCACGGCCGCGGCCAGCACGAGCGCGGCGAGCGGGCCGGCCGTCACCGTCCGCCCGCCTCCCGCGCCGTCTCGACAGCAGGGGGGCTCCACCCCGCGAAGAACGCACGCACGTCGTCGAGCTCGTGCACGAGCCGGGCGGGCGGCAGGCTCTCGAGGAACCGGCGCCCGTACCCGCGCGAGAGCAGCCGGCTGTCGAGGATGGCGAGGATGCCGCGGTCCGCCGCCGAGCGGATCAGCCGGCCCAGGCCCTGCTTCAGCGTGAGCACGGCGCCGGGCACCTGGTAGTCCGCGAAGGGATTGCCGCCGCGGTGGCGCAGCCGGTCGATGCGCGCCCCCACCACGGGGTCGGCGGGCGACGCGAAGGGCAGCTTGTCGATGATCACGCACGAGAGCTGCTCGCCCACCACGTCGACGCCCTGCCAGAAGGACGAGGTGGCCAGCAGCACCGCGTTCTCGGTGCGGCGGAACAGGTCCAGCAGCACGGGCTTGGGGGCCTCGCCCTGCATCAGCAGCGGGTACGGCACGTCGCCCGCGAGCTGCTCCGCCACCGCGTTCAGGTTCGCGTACGAGGTGAACAGCACGAACGCGCGGCCCCGGCTGATGTCGAGCAGCTCGCGGACCTGCCGCGCAGCCGCGCGCGCGAACGCGGGCGACTGCGGCTCCGGCATCTCGCGCGGCACGTAGAGGACGGCCTGCCGGGCGAAGTCGAAGGGCGAGGCCAGCGTGAGCTCGCGCGTCGGCGTGAGGCCCAGGCGCTCGCGCAGGTAGGCGAACCCGCCGTCGACGGCGAGCGTCGCGGACGTGAGCACCACCGACCTCACCTGGGCGAAGAGCAGCTCGCGCAGCAGCGACGAGACGTCGATCGGCGTGGCGCGGAGGATCTCGGTCCGGCCCCTCGACTCCACGAAGTAGACGTGCGCGTCGTCCTCCGCCTGCATCAGGAAGCGCGCGCGGTCGTTGATCTCCTGCGTGCGCAGCGCGAGGCCGTTGAGCGCCTCCGGCCGCTCCGGCTGGGCCAGGATCGCCGTCTTGAGCCCGTCCAGGCGCATCAGGAGCGCGCCCGCCTCCTCCGCGAGGCGCGCGCTCATCCAGCCCTCGCGCAGCCGCTGGCCCCGCTCGCCCGCCAGCAGGCGGAAGAAGCCCTCCGCGCGCCGGCGCACCGCCTCCACCTCGACCCGCAGCTCGCGCGCGTCCAGGCGGGCGGCCGTGAGCTCGCGCTCCACGTCCCGGCACAGGTCCTCGAAGCGGTGCACGGAGAGGGCCTGGCCGAAGTACTGGGTGGCGACGTCCTCCAGCAGGTGCGCCTCGTCCACGATCAGCGTGTCGTACTCGGGGATGACGGCGCCGTAGCTCGACTCCTTGACCGCCAGGTCGGCGCAGAGCAGGTGGTGGTTCACCACCACGATGTCCGCCTCCAGGGCGCGCTGGCGCATGCGCGTCACCCAGCAGGCGTCGAAGTCGGTGCAGGCCTGGCCGATGCAGTTCTCGCTGGCGGCCGAGATCTCGCGCCAGAAGGAGACGCCGTCGGGCAGGTCCTCGATCTCCGCCCGGTCGCCGGTGTCGGTGGCGGGGGCCCAGTCCTCCACCGCGCGGAACATCGGGATCTCCTCCAGGTGGCGGAAGCTGCCCGCCTTGGCGAAGGAGCCGAAGTGGAGGAGGCAGAGGTAGTTCGCGCGGCCCTTCATCACCGCCACGTTCAGGTCCCGGCCCAGGGCGCGCGCCAGGATCGGGATGTCCTTGTCGACGAGCTGCTGCTGGAGGTTCTTGGTGCCGGTGGACACGACGACGCGCCGGCCCAGCTCCACCGCGGGCAGCAGGTACGCGAGCGTCTTGCCCGTGCCGGTGCCGGCCTCCGCCAGCAGCGTGCCGCCGTCCCTCAGGACCTCGTGCGCGGCGTCGGCCAGCGCGCGCTGCGCGGGCCGCTCCTCGTACGCGGGCAGCGCGCGGGACAACGCGCCCCGCGGGCCGAAGAAGGAGGCGGTGGGGGAGGGGTCCCGCTCGCGCACAGCGGACCATGTTAGCGCGGGAGCCGCCGGGCGCGGACCGCCTGGGGGCCGGCGCTTTCGTCGGGGCGTTGACGCAGGTTCGCGCCGCGGGCGAGACTGCCCCTCGCATGATCGCCCCGCCCGCCTTGCGCTGCGCCGGACTCGTGAAGCGCTACGGCTCCGTGGTGGCGGTGAACGGCCTCGACCTCGAGGTCCGGCGGGGCGAATGCTTCGGCCTGCTGGGCCCCAATGGCGCCGGCAAGACCACGACGGTCGAGATCCTGGAGGGCCTGAACGTGCCCGACGCCGGTGACGTCGAGGTGCTGGGCGAGCGCTGGCAGGGCGACGGCCGGGCGCTGCGCGCGCGCCTGGGCGTGCAGCTCCAGGAGACGAAGTTCCCCGACAAGCTCACGGTCACGGAGGTCCTGACGCTGTTCCGCAGCTTCTACCCGCGCGGCCTGGCCGTGGGGGAGGTCCTCGCCGTCGTCGCCCTCGAGGAGAAGGCGGGCGCTTACGTGCGCACGCTGTCGGGCGGCCAGAAGCAGCGGCTCTCGCTGGCCGTCGCGCTGGTCGGCGATCCCGAGCTGCTCTTCCTCGACGAGCCCACGACCGGCCTCGACCCGCAGTCGCGGCTCCAGGCGTGGGAGATCGTGGAGGGGCTCAAGGCGCGGGGGCGGACGGTGCTGCTGACCACGCACTACATGGAGGAGGCGGCGCGGCTGTGCGACCGCGTCGCGATCGTGGACCACGGGAAGGTGATCGCGCTGGGCACGCCGCGCGAGCTGATCGCGTCGCTGGGCGCGGAGCACCTGATCGAGTTCTCGGTGGCCGAGGGCGCGGCGGCGCCGGGCCCGGACGTGCTGGCCGCGCTGCCCAGCGTCGAAGCGGTCAAGCAGGACGGTGGGAGCTGGCGGCTGACCGTGCGCGAGGTGCACCGCGCGGTGCCGGGCCTGCTGGCGGCGTTGGCGGAGAGCGGCGCCGAGCCGACGCACCTGCAGACGCACCACGCGACGCTCGAGGACGTGTTCGTGGCCCTCACGGGGCGGAAGCTGCGCGATGCCTGAGCCGGCCGCGCCGGTGCGCGTCCGTTCGCCGCTGGTCGAGCTGACGCTCACCCGCCTGCGCGAGCTCATCCGCGAGCCGGAGGCGGTGTTCTGGGTGTTCGTGTTCCCGATCGTGCTGGCGGCGATCCTCGGCCTCGCGTTCCGCAGCCGCCCACCCGAGGCCATCCCGGTCGCGGTGGTCGAGGGCCCGCAGGCGGAAGCCCGTCGCTCGGCGCTGGCCGCGCAGGGAGACCTCGCGGTCCGCGTCCTGCCGGAGGAGGCGGCGCGACAGGCGCTCGTGCGCGGGCGCGTGGTGCTGGTGGTGTCTGCCTCGGAGCCGCCTTCTTACGCGTACGATCCCACGCAGCCCGAGAGCCGCGCGGCGCGCCTGGCGGTGGACGCCGCGCTGCAGAAGGCGGGCGGCCGCGCCGACGCGTTCACGCCGGGGCGCGCCGAGATCACCGAGCCCGGCGCGCGCTACGTGGACTTCCTGGTGCCGGGGCTGCTGGGGATGAACCTGATGGGCACCGGCATGTGGGGCATCGGCTTCTCGCTGGTGGTGGCGCGCAACGGGCACCTGCTGAAGCGCCTGGTCGCCGCGCCGGCGCGCAAGAGCCACCTGCTGGCCGCGCAGATCATCTCGCGCCTGGTCTTCCTCGTCTTCGAGGCGGGCGCGCTGCTCCTCTTCGCGCACTTCCTGCTCGGCGTGCCGCTGCGCGGGTCGGTCCTGCTGCTCTCCGCCGTGGCGGTGCTGGGCGCGATGGCGTTCAGCGGCCTGGGACTGCTGACGGCCGCGCGGCCGCGCACGATCGAGGGCGTGTCGGGGCTCATGAACCTGGTGATGGTCCCCATGTGGATCTTCTCGGGGATCTTCTTCTCGACCGACCGCTTCCCCGCCGCGACGCAGCCACTCGTGCAGGCGCTGCCGCTCACCGCGCTCAACGACGCGCTGCGCGCGGTGATGCTGG
>JAICEW010000385.1 GCA_025923995.1 Vicinamibacteria bacterium
CCGGTGCGCGAGCGCAAGGCGCTGGCCTTCCTCCGCTCGCGCGGGCTCCGCGTGTCGCTGGACCAGCTCCAGACCTCGGCCCGCGAAGGCCGGGCGGACGAGGTCGAAGCGCTGCTGGATGCGGGACTGAGCCCCAACCAGCGGGGCCTCGTCGGCAGCGCGCTCGATTCCGCCGCCGGCATGGGATGCGCGCTGTCCGAGGGCGGCGGGGACGGCCGCGTGGCCACGCTCCGCCTCCTCATCGCGCGCGGGGCGGACGTGAAGGCGAAGGACCCGCTCGGCAACCACGTCCTGCTCACGAGCACGCAGCACTGCGCGCTCCCCGTCGTGCGCGTGCTGGTGGAAGCGGGCGCGCCGCTCAACGACGTCAACCAGCAAGGCATCGGTCCGCTGTCGACGGCGTTCCTCGGGAACCGGTGGGACGTCGTCGAGTACCTGATCGACAGGGGCGCGCGCGTGCGCAAGGCCGACGTCGACGCCGTGTTCTTCGAGATGCCGACCGACCCGAAGAAGGTCGCGTTGATCCGCCGGGCGACCGGCAAGTGAGGCGATCCATGCGAGTCCGCGTCTTCTGGAGTGCCACGCTGGTGCTGGCCCTGGTGGCGCCCGTCGGCGCGCAGGGGGTCGTGGTGGGCAAGGGGAAGCCCAGGTCCGCGTCCCCGCTCGACCCGTCCGAAGGCGCGGACCTCCTCGTCGGCGCTGCACTGGGGGGCGACGTCGAGTCCGTGCGCGCCCTGCTGGCGCGCGGCGTCGACCCCGATCTTCGCGGCGCGCTGCGCAAGACCCCGCTGCGTGCCGCGACGTCCATCGGCTGCATGACCGTCCCCGAGAAGGACGTTCTCGCCATCATCGACCTGCTCCTCGAGCACGACGCGGACGTCAACGAGGTGGACGACTTCGGACTCGGGGTCCTGCTCATGGCCTCGCAGAAGTGCAAGGGTCCCGTGATCGCCCGGCTGCTCAAGGCCGGTGCCGACACCGAGCAGCGCAGCCCGCAGGGCTACTCCCCGCTGGCCATGGCGTTCATCGTCAAGAACTTCGACGCCGCGCGGACCCTCGTCGACCACGGTGCCCGCCTGAGCCGCGAATCGATGGCCAAGATCTTCGATGAGCCGCTCGCGGACCCCGAGCAGGCCGCCCTGGTGAAGCGCGCCACGTCCCCTCGCTAGCCTGGCCGCGGCCGCGGCGCTTTTGCCATTGACATGCTTCATGACCGTCATGTAGAGTTCCGCTCAAGACTTATTCCCAAGTTGGGATAAAGCGAGCTCGGACGTCGATGAAGCTTTCGGGATCCCCGGTGCGGCGGGTCGGCCACGGAGCCAGGGAGCGGCTCCCGGCGCGTCCGGCGACGCGGGCGCGTCCCCGAGGAGGCGAGGCCATGTTTCGGTTCACCAGACAACGTATGGGTTCGATCGACCGCTGGGCGATCCTGGGACGCTGGCTCGCCCTCATCGTCCTGGCCGCCGGCGCGGCGCAACCGGCGCGCGCGCAGGTGCTGTACGGCTCGCTGGCCGGCAACGTGACCGACTCGACGGGGGCCGTCGTCGTGGGCGCGACCGTGCGTGCGCTCAACGTCGGCACGAACGTCGCGAAGGCCGCGACGACGGATGGACGGGGCGCGTACCTCTTCAGCGACCTGATCCCTGGAGAGTACGAGGTCACGGTCGAGTCCGCGGGCTTCAACACCCGCACGCAGAAGGGCGTCCGCATCGACTCGAATACGGTGCGGCGCGTGGACGCGCGGCTCGACATCTCCAGCGTCTCCGAGACGATCGAGATCACGGCCGCCAGCGCCCCGCTGCAGACCGACCGCGCGGACGTCCACGTCACGCAGACGGAGCGCGAGGTGAACGACCTGCCGCTTTCGGGCAGCCTGGGGCGGAACTACCAGAGCCTGATGCAGGTGGTGCCGGGCTCGGTGATCGTGCGCACGGAGAACGGCCAGGGCGAGGCCAACTCGCAGGCCGGCAGCCCCCAGCGCGCGATCTCGTTCAGCGCGAACGGCGTCTCGGGCTGGCAGAACCAGACCCGGATCGACGGCTCGCCGGTCCAGTACACCTGGCTGCCGACCAACACCTCCTACGTCCCGTCGGCGGAGGCGATCCAGGAGGTCAGCATCGTCACCAACTCGTACAACGCCGAGCAGGGCATGGCCGGCGGCGCCGCGATCAACGTCGTGGTGAAGTCGGGAACGAACGACTTCCGCGGCACCGCCTGGGGCTACGACACCAACAGCGCCCTGCGCGCGCGGAACGTGTTCCAGACGACGCCCAGCAACCCGCGCAACATCGTGGCCCAGTTCGGCGGCAACCTGGGCGGGCCCATCCTGAAGGACAAGCTGTTCTTCTTCGCGAACGCCGAGCGCTCGACCCAGCGCGTGGCCGCCGGCAGCAGCCTGCAGAGCATCGCTCCGGCCAACCTGCGGCCCAACTCCGCGGGCGACGTCGTGTTCCCGACGCCCGCGCAGGGCGGGGCGATCATCTACGACCCGGCCTCCAACCCCGACCCCTCGCAGCGGACGCCGTTCCCCAACAACACGATCCCGCGCAACCGCATCGACCCGGCGGCGCTGTACCTCATCGAGCGCCTGCCGGCCACGACGGGGCCGGGCTACGTCAACAACGTGCTGACCCAGGGCGCGACCGAGTACAACCGCACCAACTACGACGCCAAGCTCAACTACGTCGGCACGCGCTTCAACCTGTTCGCGCGGTACGGCAACTCGCCCCACCTCATCGACGACGCGTACAGCCTGGGCGAGGCGGGCGGCAACGCGGCCGGCGGCGGCCAGGTCGGCCGCGCGCCCGGGCGCACTCAGGTCGTGGGCGTGGGCACGACGTACGTCTTCAGCCCGACGCTCCTGCTGGACGCGAACGTGGGCTTCACCTACCAGGTGCTGGGTGCCGAGGCTCCCGACATCGAGGAGAACATCGGCTCCGACCCGGACAAGATGAACATCCCGGGGACCAACGGGCCGGACCGCCTGCAGGGCGGGCTGCCCGGCTTCCAGTTCAACAACACGTTCTCGAACCTGGGCAACACCAACACGGGCAACCCGTTCCAGTTCCGGGACAAGACCTACTCGGCCACCGTCAACCTGCAGAAGGTGATGGGCGGTCATGCGTTCCGTGGAGGCGTCGAGTACCTGGACCAGCAGATCCACCACTTCCAGCCGCAGGGCGGCGCGTTCCAGACCGTCCGCGGCACGTTCCAGTTCAACGGCCAGTCCACGATGCTGCAGAACGCGCCGGCGCCCGCGGACACGCGCTTCAACTCGTGGGCGTCGTTCCTGCTCGGTGCGCCCAGCGGCGCGGGCAAGGTGGAGCAGCTGGTCAACCCCAACTCGATCCTGATGAAGACCTACTCCGCCTACCTGCAGGACACGTGGCAGGTGAACCAGGACCTGACGCTGGCCCTCGGCGTCCGCTGGGAGCTGCAGGCCTGGCCGACGCGCCCGGACGGCAAGGGCGTCAACCGGTTCGATCCCGCGGACGGGTTCGTCTACGTGGGCGGCTACGGCGGCGTTCCGCAGGACACGGGCGCCAGCGTGGGCAGCGGCAAGCTGCTGCCGCGCGCGGGGATGACCTACCGCTTCGGCGAGAAGACCGTGTTCCGCGCGGGCTATGCCATGGCGGCGGATCCGTCGACCTTCACCAACTTCCGTGACTCCTACCCCACCGTGTTCATCTGGGCCATGCCCGCGGTCCGGTTTGGCGGCGTCGACAACCCGTTCATCGCCGTGACGAACTTCCGCCAGGGTCTCGTGGCGCCGTCCGGTGCGCCCGACATCAACGCGGGACGCATCCCGCTGCCGAGAGGAGTCGGGACGAACACGTACGCGAAGGAGGTGGAGCGCGGCAACGTTCATTCGTTCAACGTCACCGTCCAGCGCGAGCTGACGCCGTGGCTCACGGCCCAGGCGGCCTACGTCGGCACACGGGCACTGGGCCAGATGAGCTACGTCAACGTCAACGCGGGCGCGCCGGGCACGGGCGACGCCGGGAGGCCGCTGGTCCTCAACGGCCTCACGAACGTCACCGGGAACGTCAACGTGTTCTCGCCCTATGGCGACACGATCTACAACGGCCTCCAGACGCAGGTGATCGCGCGTTCGGCGTACGCGCAGGGCGGCGTGACGTACACGCTGTCCAAGACGACCAACTACGTCGACAACGGCGGCGGCAACGCGGCCGGCGCCGGCGGGCCGCGCATCCAGTTCCTGCCGGAGAAGGAGCGCAACAAGGGGCTGGCCGGCTACGACCGCACGCACAACTTCCAGGCGTTCGGCGTCTGGGACCTGCCGCTCGGCAAGGGCCGGCGCTGGGCGAACGGCGGCGGGTTCACGAGCGGCCTGCTGGGCGGCTGGCAGCTCAACGGGCTCGTCAGCGTGATGAGCGGCACGCCCATCTACATCGTCCAGAACACCGGCTTCAACCTGAACGCGGCCGGCAGCGGGCAGATCCCGGACCTGGTCGGCAACCTGACGACCTTCCCCGACAACCAGGTCAACCGCCCGCCGGCCGGGGCCGACCCGAACCAGTACCAGTACTTCGACCGCAGCGCGTTCCAGGCCGTCAACATCCCCGCGGGCCAGCCGCAGCGCTTCGGCAACTCGCCGCGCAACGAGCTGCGCGGGCCCGGCTTCTGGAACGTCGACCTGGGCCTGTTCAAGAACGTCTACTTCCCTGGCGGCGTCCGCATGCAGCTCCGCTTCGAGGCCTTGAACGCGCTCAACCATCCGAACTTCGCGAACCCGGGCAACAACATCTCCGACGCCGGCACCTTCGGGTTCATCACCCAGACGACGGGCAACTACGGCGAGCGCAACATCCGCCTGGGCGTGCGCGTCACCTTCTAGGATCCCCGGAGGCCGGCTCTCGCCACACGCGAGCGCCGGCCTCCACCCCAGTAGCCGGCGAGGCCGCGATGAGACGGGAGGGAAGACCCGATGTCGGGTAACGGCCTCGGCGTTCGCGGACGCGTCGCCGTCGTGACCGGGGGCTACGGGGTCCTGGGCGGCAGCATGGCCGAGGGCCTGGCCGCGGCCGGCGCCCGCGTCGCCATCCTGGGCCGCAGCCCGCAGGCGGCCGAGGAGAAGATCGCGGCGCTGCGCCGCAGCGGAGCCGACGCCATCGCCCTGGTGGCGGACGTCCTGGACGAGACCCAGCTGCGCGCCGCGCGCGAGCGGCTGCTCTCCGAGTGGGGCCGCGTGGACATCCTCGTCAACGCGGCCGGCGGGCACGTGCCCGAGGCCCGCACCGACCACGCGCCTCCCTTCATGATGCCCCTGCCCGCGTTCGACGAGGTGGTCCGCCTCAACCTGCACGGCACCGTCTACCCCACGCTCCTGTTCGGCGAGGCCATGGCACAGCGCAAGCTGGGCAGCGTGGTCAACATCTCGTCGATGGCCGCCACGCAGGCGGTGAGCGGCGTCGTCGGCTACTCCGCCGCCAAGGCCGCGATCGAGAACTTCACGCGCTGGATCGCGGTGGACCTCGCGCGCCGCTACGGGCCCGGGTTGCGCGTCAACGCCATCGCGCCCGGCTTCTTCGTCGCCAAGCAGAACCGGGGCGTGCTGGTCGGCGAGGACGGCCAGCCGACCGAGCGGGCGCGGACGATCCTGGCCCGCACGCCCATGGGGCGCTTCGGCGACCCCGCGGACCTGCAGGGCCCGGTGCTGTGGCTGTGCAGCGACGCGGCCGCGTTCGTGACCGGCGCCGTGATCCCTGTCGACGGAGGGTTCGGAGCCGACAGCGGGATCTGACGGGAGTCCCGCTGGTCACGGCTCCCGTCCCGCTCGTCCCGCG
>JAICEW010000386.1 GCA_025923995.1 Vicinamibacteria bacterium
CTCCCCGGCACCCGGGGCGCCTACCGGCGGGGCGCGCGCGACGGGCCCCTGGTCCTCGCGTTCTGCCGGGAGACCCTGCGCACCGCCGCCCGCGTCGAGCGGGGCGACGACGTGTCCTTCGACACCGCGCGGCAGCGGTATTCCTGGGGCGTGTCCCCGCCGGCCGAGATGGGGCGCATGCGCTGGTTCCTGCGCGAGGGCTGGGGCGCGCTGCCCCACTACGGCCTGGGGGACGCGGTGGTGCGCGAGCGCGTGGCCACGCTGGTCGTGCCCTGCCTGCAGCCGCGGCGGCTCGCGGTGACGCTCCACCTGGAGGCGGCCCGCCCCGTGCCGGTCGGGTTCAGCATCAACGCGCGGCCGCTCCGGCAGTCGCTGGTCGGCCCCGGCGTCACCGCGGTCGCGCTCGACGTACCCGGCGAGCTGCTCTTCCGCGGGGACAACCTCCTGGGCCTGGACGGCCCGGAGGCGGCGGAGGCGCTGACGCTCCGCTCGCTGGCCTGGCGGCGCGGGGACCTGCCGTGAAGGCGCGGCCGGGGGAGCCGCCCGCGCGTCCAAACCCCTTGAAACGCCCTGGTAGGGAAGGATGGTGCCCATGCGCTCACGTCTCTTGACCGCGGTCGGCGTCGTGATCCTGTGCGGTGTCGCGCCCTCCGCGCGCGCCCAGCGCGGCTACGCCAACAAGCTCCCCGTGCGCCAGGTGGAGGCGGCGCTGGTCATGGAGACGGGCGCGCTCAAGGTGCGGCTCACCCTGACCACCGGCGAGGCCCTCGACTACGAGGTGCGGGACGAAGACATGATCTCGAAGGTGCTCAAGTTCATCGAGGTCTCCTCCGCGACCGAGCTGAGCCTGGCGGCGGAGGTGGCGACGGACGGGCGCACGCTGCGCGCGCTGCACCTCGCGCCGCCCGAGCTGCGTCCGAAGCGGTAGTGTCGCTGGTCCACACGATCGGCCACTCGACGCGCCCGCTGCACGAGCTGGTGGACCTCCTGCGCGCGGCGGGCGTGCGCACGCTGGTGGACGTGCGGCGCCACCCGGTGTCGCGGCGCCACCCCCAGTTCGGGCGCGACCGGCTGGCCGAGGGCCTGCGCGCGGCCGGCATCGCGTACGTCCACGAGGTGGACCTGGGTGGACACCGCGAGCCCCGGCCGGACTCGCCCAACACGGCCTGGCGCAATCCCGCGTTCCGGGGCTACGCGGACCACATGGCGAGCCCGGAGTTCGCCCGCGCGCTCGCGCGCGTCGCGGCCCTCGCCGACGCCGCCGTGATGTGCGCCGAGGCGCGGCCCGCGAGCTGCCATCGGCAGCTCCTCGCGGACGCCCTCGTCTGCCGCGGCATCGGCGTGCGACACCTGATCGCGCCCGGCGAGTCGCAGGAGCACCGACGGCACCCGCGAGCGGTGTGCACGCAGGGCACGGTTTTGTACCCCGCGTCGGGCCAGCTTCTTCTTCCCCGGTCCTGACCGATGCAATCTTTCACTGGTGGCCTGCGTGGGGGTGGGGTATGCTCCCAGGCGATGTCCCTCCGCGTCGATCTGCGCCTCCCCTCCCAGCCGGACCACGCGAACCGGCGACTCGAGAACCTGCTGAAGCGCCTGCCGTCGCCTCCGGGCGAGGTCTGGGTGCTCGCCGTCCAGGAGTACGAGGACCAGGACGAGTGGCTCCTGCTCGCCACCGGCGGCGCCGAGAAGGACGCGGTCGAGCCCGAGTGGTCCCACGTCGCGATCGAGGAGAACCCGGACGAGCTCATCTGCACGTACGCCCGCGCGGTGCGCGGGGCCGAGCGCGACGCCGAGTTCATCGCACGCAGCGTGGAGCGCCTCGTCTGCGCCCGCACGACCCGCATGGCGACCGCGCGCCGTCGCGGCCGCGCGTAACCGGTCGTAGCGCGGGCTGAGGAAACGTCGGGGCGTCCGGAGCACCGGACGCCCCGAGTCAGGCTACCGGCCGTCGCCGTCCGCGTCCCCGGGAATGGCACGCTCGACGCGATGCCACGCGTCCCGAGTGGCCGCCTTTGCCTTGTCCCACGTCAGCGCGGAATCGCCTCGCCGCTCGTCCCAGCCGCGCTGCAGTTCGGGCTCGACCTCGTCGAAGCTCCGGCCCGGATAGCGCTCGAACGACTCCCAGCCATAGCGATAGGCGGGCTGGTACGTGTGGTAGTCCGTTCCAGCGGGCACGTAATCCCGAGAGCGATAGTTGTCGCTCCAGTACTGCTCCTCGACGGTCGGGTCGATGGCCTCGGCGACGCTCTTGCCTGCGAGCCCACCGGCCACCGCGCCCACTGCCGCCCCGACCGCCACTCCCACCGGCCCACCCAGGGCGCCGATGGCGGCGCCCGTCGCCGCGCCTCCGGCTGCCCCCACTCCAACGCCGACCGGATGCGCGCCCGGGGCGCCGGACAAGGGGTCTCGATTCAAGTCCCGTTCGTCAGTCATGACAACCCCTTCAGCGAGCCATGGCCGAGCGGCCGAAGACACCCAGGACCCTGAGCAGCGCGATCAGCAGCACCGCTCCCAGGATGGAAACGACATATCCGAGTAAGGGGCCTCGGGCCGCCAGTCCCATCGCGTTGGCGAGGGCGTGGCCGATGAAAGAGCCGACGATGCCCACGACGACGTTGGCGACGATCCCCATTCGTGCGTCGGCGCCCGTCATCCGGCTCGCCAACCACCCGATGACACCACCGATGATCAAAGTGATGAGCAGTTCCATGCTCGCTCCTGTACGCCGGACGGATTCGGGGGGGACGCTTCCGGCGGATCGTCTCCCATGCGTCTTGCTCTGCGTCATCGAGTGAGCAGCAAGATGCGAGCCAGAGCGCGCTCGCGCGAGAGCGACCGCAGACGGCGCGCTCGCCTCCCGCCAATCTCCGCGCAGGGCCTATACGTCGCGCGGGAGGGGGCGTACGCTTGGGGCCCGATGCGATCCAAGAGCAAGAGTCCATCGGCCGCATCCCGGCCACCGCCCGCGCGGGGGCACGGCGAGCGCAGCTCCGCGCGCGCGCGCCCTGACGGCCGCGCTCACGCCACCGAACAGAAGGAGGGCCCACCGGCGGCGAAACTCTGCATCGTCGGGGTCGGCGCGTCCGCGGGCGGCCTCGAGGCGTTCACGCAGCTCCTGACCGGCCTGCCACCCGATCCCGGGGTTGCGCTGGTGCTGGTCCAGCACCTCGACCCCCGGCACGAGAGCATCCTCGGCTCGCTCCTCTCCCGCTCCACGCGCATGCCGGTTCGCGAGACGACGGACGGCACGCGCCTCGAAGCCGACCACGTCTACGTCATCCCGCCGACGGTGGACATCGCGCTGGCGGACGGCCACATCCGTCACGTGCCGCGCGTTCCTCGTCCCGAGCCGCACCTGCCGATCGACCTCTTCCTGCGCACGCTGGCAGAGGTGCAGGGCAGTCGCGCCATCGCCGTGATCCTCTCCGGAACCGGCACCGACGGCACGCTGGGGTGCCAGGCGGTGCGCGCGGCCGGCGGGATCGTGTTCGCGCAGGACCCGGCCTCCGCCCGTTTCGACGGGATGCCGCACAGTGCCATCCATGCGAACGGCGTCGACGTCGTCCTGCCGGCCGCGGACATCGGGCGCGAGCTCGTGCGCCTGGCCCACGGCGAGTACCTGCGGGAGCCGCCCCTGCGGCCCGCGGATGCCGCGGAGTCCACGGAGGACGGCAACGACCTGGCCCGCATCTTCGCGCTGCTCAAGAAGGCGACGGGCGCCGACTTCACCAGCTACAGGCAGACGACGCTCCGGCGCCGCATCCAGCGGCGCATGGCCGTGCGCCACATCGAGAGCCTCGCCGACTACGCGAAGCTGCTGGCCGGCCAGCCGGGGGAGGTCCAGGACCTCCACCACGACCTCCTCATCAACGTCACGTCGTTCTTCCGCGACCCCAAGACGTTCCTCGAGCTGGGCAAGGAGGTGCTGCCGCGCATCCTGCGCGACCGGAACGCCGACGCGCCGGTGAGGATCTGGGTGCCGGCATGTGCGACGGGCGAGGAGGCGTATTCGATCGCGATCTGCGCCCTCGAGGCGCAGGCGGAGGCCGGCGGGAGCATCCCCATCCAGGTCTTCGCGACGGACCTGAGCGAGACGGCGATCGGCCGGGCGCGAGCGGGCGTGTACCCGGAGAACATCGCGGGCGACGTCTCGCCCGAGCGCCTGCGCCGGTTCTTCGTCGAGGTGGACGGCCGGTACCACGTGAGCAAGGCGGTGCGCGACCTCCTGGTGTTCGCGCGCCAGGACCTGACGCGCGATCCGCCGTTCTCGCGAATGGACTTCATCTCCTGCCGGAACCTGCTCATCTACCTGGAGCCGTCGCTCCAGCGGCGGGTCATGGCGACGCTGCACTACGCCCTGCGGCCCGGCGGCCTGCTGCTGCTCGGCCAGTCGGAGACGACGGGCGCCTCGTCGGAGCTGTTCACGGTCGTCGACCGCGAGCACAAGATCTACTCGAAGACGTCCCACTCGGGCGCCCTGCTGGTGAGCCTGCCGCCGGGGGTCCTGCCCGGACCCGGCCGGGCCGGGGTCGCACCGGTGTCGCCGCGCGCGGCCGGGCGCTCCGACGTGGAACGCGAGGCACAGCGGATCCTGCTCAGCCGCTTCGCGCCCGCCTGCGTCCTGGTCGACGAAGGCGAGCGGGTCTTCCACTTCGGAGGGGACACGGAGCCCTACCTCGCACAGCCGCAAGGCCCGGCCAGCTTCCAGCTCTCGAAGGTGGTCCGCAAGGAGCTGCTCCCCGAGCTGCGCCGGCTGCTCCGCGGCGCCCGCGTCGAGCGATCCTCCCAGCGCAAGGAGGGCCTGTTCGTCCGGTACCAGGGCCGGGCGCGCCGCCTCGCGCTCGAGGTGATCCCGCTCAAGGGCCCGGCCTCGGGCGAGCGCTGCTTCCTCGTCCTCTTCGACGCCGGCGCCGGTGCGCGGGCCACTGCCCCGCCCCTCCCCCGGCAGGGTGCGACCGGCGAGAGGCGGCTCATCGCCGCGCTGGAGCAGGAGCTGCAGGCGCTCCGGCACTACCAGCAGGCGGTGCAGGAGGAGCAGGAGGGCGCCAACGAGGAGCTGCAGTCCGCCAACGAGGAGATCATCTCCAGCAACGAGGAGCTGCAGAGCATCAACGAGGAGCTGGAGACCGCCAAGGAGGAGCTGCAGTCGAACAACGAAGAGCTGATGACGCTCAACGAGGAGCTGCGCAGCCGCAACGCGGAGCTGCAGCGCCTGCACGACGACCTCGACAACTTCCTGGCCAGCGCCACCGTCCCCATGCTGATGCTGGGCCCCGACCTGGCCGTGCGGCGCCTGACGCCGGCCGCCACGAAGCTGCTGCACATCTTTCCCGGCGATGTCGGGCGGCCGCTCGGCCACCTGCGGACGAGCCTCGACCCGCTCGAGGTGGAGGCCCTGGTCCGCGGGGTGCTGGAGACCGGTCGTCCCGCCGAGCGGGAGCTGCAGGACGCGGCGGGAAGCTGGTGGCAGCTCCACGCCCGCCCGTACCGGACGCGGGACGACCGCACCGACGGTGCCGTCCTGCTGCTGCTGGACATCGACGCCCTGAAGCAGAACCAGCGCGTGGTCGAAGCCGCGCGCGACTTCGCGGACGCCATCGTGGACACCGCGCGCGCCCCCCTCCTCATCCTGGACTCGGCGCTGCGCGTGCGCCGCGTGAACCCGGCCTTCTGCGAGGTCTTCGGCCTCTTGCGGGCGGAAGCGGAGGGCGAGCTCCTCTACGACCTGGGCGGGCGCCAGTGGGACAGCCCCGCCCTC
>JAICEW010000387.1 GCA_025923995.1 Vicinamibacteria bacterium
AGCTCGCTCTCGAACTCGGCCCGGGCTTCCTCCGGATGCCCCTGGGCCAGACGCACCAGCCCCAGCATCCAGTGCAGGCCGTTGGCGGGGAAGCGTTGCCGCAGGTTGGCCTGGCGGTCCTGGCCGATCGTCCCCTCCCGGAGCACCGACTCGGCGCGATCGAAGCAACGGCGCGCGATGTGCACCATGGCCAGCTCGAAGTGCATGAAGGGGAAGTCCGGATACAGCTCGATGGCCCGCGAGAAGGCCCGCAAGCGCTCCTCGCCCCAGACCGCGTGGCCCAGACGGTAGTGGTGGCCCCAGTAGCCCGGGTCGAGAGCGACCGCCCGTCGGGCCGCCTCCTCGGCCTCCTTGAAGCGACCGGCGCTGACCAGCAGGAACGACAGCGTGGCGTGGGCCTCGGCCAGGTCGCGCTCCAGCTCGATGGCGCGGCGGACGGGATCGATGGCGCGGGCCAGCAGCGCCGCGTTCGGCTGGTTCCGCGCGCGGGACATCTCGTATTGCCAGAACCGCGCCATGCCCAGGCCGACGTGGGCCAGCGGATAGCGCGGGTCCAGGGTCACCGCCCGCTCGAAGTCCGCGATGGCCTGCGGCACCTGCGAGGTCTCGAGCGACTCGAGCCGGATGCGTCCCTCCGTGTACGCCTGGTAGGCCTCGAGGCTGCTCGTCTCCAGGCGGACCCGCTTGATCGTCACCTCGTCGCCGGCCGGGCCGAGGGCGTCCATGAACCGCGCCACGATCCGGTCCTGCAGGTCGAACACCTGGTCCAGCCGACCATCGGCCTTGGCATCCGCCACCGCTTCGCCCGAACGGACGTCGATGGCGCGCGCGGTGATCCTCAGCCGCTCTCCCACCCGCTGGAACCCGCCGGTCACGACCAGGTCGACGTGCAGCTCGTTCCGGAGCGCGGACAGGTCGGCTCCGACGCGCCGCACCGCCTCCAGGAGGCGGAGCCGGTCGATGACGCGCAGGTTCCCCGCCCGGCGCAGGTCGTTGGTCACGGTCTCGGCGAGGCCGGACGACAACCACGCGTACTCTCGATCGGCGCTCACGTTCGCGAAGTCCAGCACGGCGATGACGGGGCGAAGGGGTTGGCGCGCGGATGGGGGTGGCGGGTCCGAATCGACCGCCTGCGGCGGCACGGGCGCAACCGGCGCGATGAAGCGGTACCCGCGGCGGGCCACCGTCTGGATGTAGGTGGGCCTGGACGGCTCGTCGCCGAGGGCGTGGCGGAGCTCCGACACGGCCTGCGTGAGGGCGTTGTCGGTGACGTTGACCTCCGGCCACAAGGCCGTGAGCAGCTCCTCCTTGGTCACCAGGGCCGAGGGCCGGGCGGCGATGTAGAGCAGGAGGTCGATGACTTTGGGGGACAGGGCGAGCGGGGTTCCGTCGCGGAACAGGCGATAGGACGAAGCGTCCACCGCGAAGGGTCCGAAGCGATACGAGGCGGCCATGGGGGCTCCGCGCTAGCCGTTGACCCCCATCCGACCCTGCATGGCGTCGGGCCCGACCACCGGGAAAGCGGTACTCGGGCGCTTGGAGGGATCCATGGGACGCTCGATTATATGCCGGCGCTCTCGACGGGCCGCGACATCCGCGGCCTCGAAGAGCCTGTTTCTAGTCCTGGGACTCCGTTCCCACGCAACCGGGCATGAACGCGCGGAAGGGATGGACTTCGGCCTGGAACGTGCCGTTCTTCACGGAGGGGTCCCGATCCACCAGCGCGCGCGCCTCGTCCAGCGTCGCGGCGCGCACGAGCACCAGGCCGACGTCGGAGTAGCGCCCGCCCAGCACCAGCCGCCCCTCGGCGCGCAGGTCGCGCAGGTTCTTCGAGTGGTCGGCGAAGTACGGCTGCTCCCCCGGCGCCTTGGCCTTGTCCCAGGCGGGCCCGGTGCGGAACACGAGCGCGTACACCTCGCCGGCCGGCTTCCCGGGCGGTGCCGCCTGGGGCGCGGCGGCGGCGCACGCCAGGACGAAGGTCGCGAGGATCACGAGGCCTCCTTGGGCTGCCCGGGCGCCTGCAGGGCGCCCTTCTCCACCCAGTGCGCCAGCAGGCGGCGGATGCGGTACGCGTCGACCGGGAACTTGCGCTCGCAGCGGGCCGGGGTCGCGCCCGAGACCACCGCGTCCCACAGCGACTCGACCAGGGCCTCGTTGTGCTCGTCGGCCAGGCCCGACGGCGCGAGCCCGGTCGGCTTGAGCACCGCCTGGTCGGGGACGAGCGCGCGCGCCAGCTTCAGCTCGTCGTAGCGGCGGAGCCCCTCGAGCAGCAGCGGGGCCAGCTCCAGCGTGTCGCCACCCTGCGCGTCCGCGACCGGCTCACGCGGGGTCACGAACGCGAACTGCCCGGGGAACGGGCGCTGCACGAGCTGGTAGACCGCCTCCGTCCCGCGCAGGTTGCCGTGCTGGCCGCTGCGCAGCTGGCCCTTCTCCAGGACGAGCGTGGCCGCGACGTGCCCTTCTTCGTCGAACAGCGTCAGCGTGCCGGTGACGCGGTTGTCGCCCATGTTCTGGAGCAGGTTCGGCAGGCCGAAGACCTCCAGGTCGCCCGAGAGGGACGCCGTGATGGGTGGCCGCGAGGGCGGCGCCTCCGCCAGCGTGGCCAGCGCCTGGGAGGCCGCCTGGCCGAAGCTCTCGTTGGGGAAGCGCTGGGCGATGCCGGAGAACGCCTCCCACACCTCCGCCACCCTCGTGCCCCGCAGGGCGGCGATCAGGTTGTGGATGTTCTCGGACTTGCGCTTGTTGATGATGGCTCCGGCCAGCGTGATGAGCCCGCGCGGCAGCTCCGCGTCCAGCGCCGCCAGCAGGCGCAGCACCAGCTCCGGGTGAGGCGTGAGGTCCCGATAGCCCAGCTCGGCCAGGCGCAGCTTGGTGTTGCCCAGCTCGGGCGCGTCGCGCAGGCCGTGGTCCACGATCGCCTTGAGCGCGCGTCCGCCGCCGGTGCGGGCCAGTGACGAGACCGTGCGGTCCAGCAGGCCCTCCGTCTCCTCGCGCGGGTGCGCGCCCGCCCGCGGGCTCTCGAGCATGCTCTCGAACCGCCGCAGGTAGGCGAGCAGCGCGTCCTCTCCCGCCTCGTGCTCGATCTTGCCCAGCGTCGAGATGGCCTCCTTCACCACGGCCAGCGGGCTGCTCGAGCGCACGGTGCGGCCGATCAGCATCACCTCGTCCGCCGCGGACGCGTCGGCCGGGCGCGGGAGCAGGCGGAGCAGGTAGATGAGGTTCCGCAGGAAGAACGGATCCGTGTGCTCGCGCTCCTTGGCGGCGGCCTCCAGCCGCTGGACCACCACCGCCCGCGCGGCCGTTCCGTGCGCCTCCAGCAGCGTGACCAGGTGGCGGCGGCGGTCGTGCCGGTCCTCGCGCGCGAGATCGTCCAGCAGGCCGTCGGGCCGCAGCTTCACGAAGAAGTTCATGACCCGCGACAGCTGGGCGTGTTTGCCCGGCGTCTCGGCCAGCTTGCGCAGGCGCTCCTGGTCGAAGTGGTCGTGGCCCGAGCTGCGGATGGCCTCGATGACCGGAGCGGGGACCTGGCGCTCGGAGGCGAGCTGGTCCGCCACGTCGAACATGGTGACCGCTCGCGTCAGGACGCCCTCGCCCACCTGGCGGATCGCCGCGTGCACCAGGTCGCGAAAGCGGCGCGCGGCCTCGCTCGTGTCCTGCGCCAGCGTCACCAGCCGCCGCATGGCCTCGGCCGGCGCGCTGTGGTCGGCGCCGGCGCCCGCCGTCTGCAGGCGGGGGGAGTCGAGCGACCAGCCGGGCAGGCTCTCGCCGAGCGCCTGGAAGATCTGGTCGGTGCGCGCCGGCCCGCCCAGGGCGCGCAGCCGGTCCAGGTGCTGGTCCAGCTCCTTGCCGTTCGAGGCGGTCGCGGTCGCCGTGGCCAGGACCTGCGAGACGAGCTCGTTCTGCTCCGTCGGGGGCGGCGCCTCCGCGCCGGCGGGGAGGGGGTTGCTGGCCAGCCGGCCCAGCAGCAGCGTCAGGCGGCGCAGGCTGTGGGCGACGTCCGCGGAGATGACGGGGTCGACGGGCGCGGTCGGGACCGCCATCCCCGGGTTCGCGACGGGCACGCCTCGGGCGGGGGCCGGTCCCCCGCCCACGTCGACCGGGAGGCGCGCGGAAGCCGCGAGCGGCGCGGACGCCGCCGTCGGCTGCACGCCGGGCTGGCGATACAGGATGTCCACGACCGGCGCGGGTCCGGTGACGGAGATGTTGAGGCGCGACAGGTTGTTCGCCAGCAGCTCGCGGTCCTCTTCCGGGCAGATGGCCAGCACGGCCTGCTTGAGCTGCGCGATGTACGGGTCGAGGACCGTCACCGGCAGCAGCTTGAAGTCCCCCAGCATGTGGATCTTCTGCACCGCGTGGAAGAGGTAGTCCGAGACGGGGACCCCCCCGCGGCCGCTGCGGTACTGGCCCGAGGTCCAGGCGTCGATCTGCGCCACCACCAGGTCCGCCGGCACGCGCGTCAGCAGCTCGATCGAGTCCGCGACCATGAGCGGCGCGATCTTGTCGGAGAGATACTGTTGAAGCTCGAACAGAGCCTCTTCGACCTCGGCCCGATCGGGGGGCTGGGGTGCCACTACGCGCTCTCGCCGGGGGACACGATGGACAAGCTTAGCAGCGGGCCCCCGGTCGTGCGCGGGAGGTGCCCCCGAACCCCCCGGCCGGGCAGGTGAGCGAGGCACACTCAACCGGCCGCGCGGCCGGTTGAGTGGCCAGGACTCAACTCGGCCCGGACCGAGCCATTCTCGGAGGAGACGATGAGCACCGAGCTCGAACGGCTGGAATCGCAGATCAGGTGCTCGTTGGTCGGGCCGGCCTGGCACGGGCCAAGCGTCCTGGAGGCGCTGCAGGGCATCAGTCCGGAGGCCGCTCACTCGCATCCCCTGACCGGCGCTCACAGCGTGTGGGAGCTGGTCCTCCACCTGACCGGCACGTATCGGCTTGTGCTGCGACGCCTGGCCGGTGAAGACGCGCAGCTGACCCCGGACGAGGACTGGCCGCCGGTCCCGGCGCCCACGGGAGAGAGCTGGCGGGAGGCGACCGACTCGCTACGGGTCCTCAACGGCCGCGTGAGGCAGGCGGTCCTCGCTTTCGACCCGGACCTGCTCGACCGCCCGTTGTGCGCGAGCGCGCCCTATACCGCGTACACGCAGTTCATCGGCATCACGCAGCACGACCTCTACCACGCCGGCCAGATCGCGATCCTGAAGAAGCTCCACCCATGATGACGGAAGCAGATCCATCACAAGTCCTGGCTCGCAGGCGCGCTGCCGGGCCCACCATCGGTTCGGGAGGTGGCCCGTGTTCCTGCAACTTCTGGCCGTGTCCTTCGGCGTCTCGATCGTCGTGTCGTGCGCGGTGGTCGGCCTGTTCGATCGGGCTATCCGTGCCATCTGCAGCCACGTGGTCGGCGAGGGCCTGAGCGCGGCCTGGCATCGGTTCCTGCGCTTCGGGCTGCTGGTCACCGGCGTGTCGTCGGGCGTCTCGATGTGGACGCTCGAGAAGTACGTCACGCCCCGGGACAAGGACGCAGAGATCGTGGTTCTCAACGCGGACCGCTGGACGCTCGAGGTCTACCGGGCCGCGATCAGCACGTTGCAGGGGACGGCCTGTGCCCTCTTCACGTTCTTCCTGGTCGCCCTCGTGGCGCACGTGATCCTGAAGCGCGCGCAGCACAAAGCGGCGGCCGACGCCCTGATGGCCGATCCCATGGAGGCCGCGCGATCCTGAGGCGACCTGCGGCCTGGAGCCCCGTCGAT
>JAICEW010000388.1 GCA_025923995.1 Vicinamibacteria bacterium
GGTCGTGATCGTGACGCACATCGGATCGCTGCCCGCGGTGCTGTCGCTGATCGTGCGCGAGGCGCTGTCGATCGGCGCGGTCAGCGGCGGCACGGCCGGCGTGGGCGTGATGGTGGCCATGCGCTACGGCATCGCGCGCGGTGTGTACGCGAACGAGGCGGGCTACGGCACGGCCGCCGTCGCGTACGGCACCGCGCGCAGCGACCGGCCGGCGCAGCAGGGGCTCAACGCGATCATGGAGGTGTTCATCGTCTCGTTCGTGACCTCCTCCATCAGCGCGCTCACCATCCTGGTGAGCGGCGTCTGGAACTCGGGGCTCAAGAGCACCGCCGTGGTGGCGCAGGCGTTCGACACGGCCATGCCGACGGTCGGCGGCTGGATCCTCGCCTTCTGCGCGTTCCTGTTCGGGTACACGACGCTCATCGGCTGGGCCTACTACGGCGAGCAGTTCCTCGAGTACGTCTTCGGGCCGCGCGTGGTCCTGCCGTACCGCTGGATCTACTGCGGCCTCATCGTGCTGGGGGCCACCAGCAAGGTGGACACGGTATGGGCCTGGGGCGACCTCATGAACGGGCTGCAGATCTTCCCGAACCTGATCGGAGTGCTGGCGCTGTCGGGCGCGGCCGCGGCCGTGCTGCGGGAGCGGACCGCGGATCCGCCCCGGGCATGACCGGCTTCGAGCGCGACGGCGGGGTCCTTCGCTGCGACGGCGTCGACCTGGAGGAGGCGGCGGGGCGCTTCGGCACGCCGCTCTACCTCTACAGCGCCGCCGCCATCCGCGAGGCCTACCAGCGGTACGACCGCGCCTTCGCGAGCGTGCCCCACCGGATCTGCTACGCGCTCAAGGCCAACGGCTCCGGTGCATTGCTGCGGCTCCTGCAGGGCCTGGGCGCGGGGGCCGACATCGTCTCGGGCGGCGAGCTCCAGGCGGCGCTGCGTGCCGGCTTCGCGCCCGAGAGGATCGTGTTCTCCGGCGTGGGCAAGACGGACGAGGAGCTGGCCGCGGGCCTGGACGCCGGCATCGGCGAGTTCAACGCCGAGAGCGAGGACGAGGTGCAGCGGCTGTCGGCGCTGGCCGCGGCCCGCTCGCGGGCGGCGCGCGTCACGCTGCGCGTCAACCCGGACATCGACCCGCGCTCGCACCCGTACATCTCGACCGGGCTGCGCGAGAACAAGTTCGGGGTGGACATCCGCGAGGCGCCCGCGATCCTGTCGCGCCTGCGCGCGCTGCCCGCGATCGAGGTCACGGGCCTGCAGAGCCACATCGGCTCGCAGATCACCGACCTCTCACCGCTGGCCGAGGCCGCACGCGAGCTGGCCGAGCTGTCCCGCCGGCTCCTGGACGAGGGCTTCCCGCTTCGCACGATCGACATCGGCGGCGGCCTGGGCGTCGACTACCAGGGCGGCGGCGCCGGACTGGGCCCCGAGGCGCTGGCCGAGCGGGTGCTGCCCGAGCTGCAGGGCCTGCCGCTGACGTTGCTCCTGGAGCCGGGCCGCTCGCTGGTCGCGCCCGCCGGCACGCTGCTGACGCGCGTGCTCTTCCTGAAGCGCAACCGCGCGAAGACGTTCGTGATCGTGGACGCGGGCATGAACGACCTGCTGCGGCCTTCCCTCTACCAGGCGTTCCATCGCATCGAGCCGGTGCGGGAGACCGGGTCGCCGGCCCAGCGTGTCGACATCGTGGGGCCCGTCTGCGAGACGGGCGACTTCCTGGCCCGCGACCGGGAGCTGGCCCTGCCCGAGGCCGGCGCGCTGCTGGCGGTGCGCGACGCCGGCGCGTACGGGTTCTCGATGGCCTCGAACTACAACCTGCGCATGCGCCCGGCCGAGGCGCTGGTCGACGACGGCACGATGCGCCTCATCCGCCGGCGGGAGACGTTCGAGGACCTGGTCCGGACCGAAGTGTAGTCGTGACTCCGGGCGGCGGCTCTTTGCCCGGAGTCACGAGGTCAGAGCCGGCCCGTGAGCACCAGGATCACCAGGATCAGCAGGACCAGGCCGAGACCACCGGTCGGTCCGTAACCCCAGCTCCGGCTGTGGGGCCAGGCCGGCAGTGCGCCCAGCAGCAACAGCACGACGATCACGAGAAGAATCGTACCCATCTTGCCCCCTGAGTCATTTGGCGCAGCAATGCCTGCGCGCGCGTGGCTATGCGGCCGGTGCGATCGTCACGGTGACGCGCCGGATGCCGCCCTCGGGCTTCTCTTCCACGAGCTGGACCTTGGAGCCCACCGCCGTCCGCGAGTCGATCGACACGACGTCGTCCTTGCCGTCGAGGGCGAAAGACTGCGTGTCCTTGTCGCCCGTCATGACCTCGATCGTCTTGCCCGGCGCGTAGGCGGTCACGGTACCCACCAGCGTCTTGGTCACGGCTGTGGTGTCGCCGCTGGGAGAGTCGACCTTCGTCGTGGTCTTGATCTCCTGCGTGCTGCCGACCTGCTTGGCCTCGGTCTCCGTCGTCGTCTTGACCTCCGTCTTGTCCTGGGCACAGGCCCCGACCGCCAGAGCGGCGGTCATGACAATGGGAAACGCCTTGCGTGCGAGCATCATCCCTCCTCGATAATTGCCATCGTTTGTAAGAACCGCACCCAAGCCTCGCCGCAAGCTGGCGGCGAAAGGCCTTACGACTGTGCGGAGACGGCTGGGGGATGGAAGAGCAAGGCCGATGCCATCGCCCGCAGGTCTAGCGACGGTGGGTCTCACCCGCTCGTCTGGGCCAGCACCTCGAACGTCCTCGCGGCGCAATCTGCGCCGCCCCGTTCCCTGTCGGAGCAGTCGGGACCTACACTGGTCAGAGGAGTGCTTTGCCCAACCCCGACACCAACTCGTCGCCGCCGGGCCCTCAGCGGGCCGACCCCGGTCCGACGCCGGGGCCCAAGCCCTGGCGCACCGAAGGGCTTCGATCGGGGGAGCCTCAGCCGCCGCGCCAGCGCTGGACGACACTCGCGCTCTGGGCGATCGGCTACCTCGTCGTCTTCGGGCTCCTCACGATGCAGGACCGGCAGAGCGGGCCCCAGGCCGTGTCCTACACCGAGTTCAAGGCGCAGGTTAAGGCGGCCAACGTGCGCGAGGCATTTGCGCGCGGCAGCACGATCGAGGGCGTGCTGAAGACGCCCGCCCCCCTGCCCGACCAGCAGGCCAGCAACTACCAGCAGTTCCGGACCGAGCGCCCGACGTTCGCGGCCGACGACCTGCTGCGCGAGCTCAGCGCCAGCGGCACCGTCGTTCGCGCCAAGCCGGTCGTCCAGGAGCGCGGGTTCCTGATCAACGTGCTGGCGTCGATGGCGCCCCTGCTGCTGCTCTTCGGCTTCTACGCGTTCGTGCTCCGCCGCCAGTCGAAGGGGCTGGGCGGCCTCCTGGGCGGCGGCATGCGCAAGCCCGTCGATCCCGAGACGGTCCGGGTCACGTTCGCGGACGTGGCCGGCATCGACGAGGTGAAGGCCGAGATCAGCGAGGTGGTCGACTTCCTGCGCGACCCGGAGAAATACCGGCGCGTGGGGGCGCGCGCGCCGAAGGGCGTGCTGCTGGCCGGCGCGCCGGGCACCGGCAAGACGCTGCTGGCCCGCGCGACGGCCGGTGAAGCGAACGTGCCCTTCTTCAGCGCGAGCGCCTCCGAGTTCATCGAGATGATCGTCGGCGTCGGAGCCAGCCGCGTGCGCGAGCTGTTCGCGGAGGCGCGGAAGGTGGCGCCCGCCATCATCTTCATCGACGAGATCGACACCATCGGCCGCTCGCGCGCCGGCGCCAGGGCGATCGGAGGGCACGACGAGCGCGAGCAGACGCTGAACCAGATCCTCACCGAGATGGACGGCTTCTCGGGCAGCGAGGGAGTGGTCGTGCTGGCCGCGACCAACCGGCCCGACGTGCTGGACGCCGCGCTGCTCCGGCCCGGCCGCTTCGACCGGACGATCATGGTGCACCCACCGGACCAGAAGGGGCGCGCCGCCATCCTGCGCGTCCACACGCGCACGGTAGCGGTGAGGGAGGACGTCGACCTCGACGGGATCGCGTCGGCTACGCCCGGCATGACCGGCGCCGACCTGGCGAACCTGGTCAACGAGGCGGCCCTGCTCGCCGCGCGCCGCGGCCAGACGGCGGTGACGCCGCGCGACTTCACCGACGCGCTCGAGAAGGTGCAGCTGGGCGCCGCGCGCAACCTGGTGATGCCGCAGGAGGAGCGGCGGCGCACGGCGTACCACGAGGCGGGGCACGCGCTGCTCGGCATGCTCCAGCCCGGCGCCGACCCGGTCCGCAAGGTGTCGATCATCCCGCGGGGCCGCGCCCTGGGCGTGACCCTGTCGACGCCCGAGACCGACCGCTACGGCTACGACGCGAACTATCTCCGCGGGCGGATCATCGGCGCGCTGGGCGGCATGGCGGCCGAGCAGGAGGTCTTCGACGTGTTGACGACCGGCGCCGAGAGCGACCTCGAGGGCGCCACGCGCATCGCCCGCTCCATGGTCGGACGATGGGGGATGTCGCCCCGCATCGGCGCGGTTTCGGTCCTGCCGGCGGAGGGCGATCCGCGCATGGCCGGCGTCTCGGACGGCCTGCTCGACGCGGTCGACGAGGAGGTGCACCGCATCTCGGAAGAGTGCCTCTCCGAGGCACGGCGCCTCCTCCGCGACAACCGGCACAAGCTCGACGCCATCGTGGAGCGGCTGCTGGAGCGGGAGACGCTAGACGAGGCCGAGGTCTACGAAGTCGCGGGAATTCCGCGCAAGGCCAGGGAGACGCCCGAGCCGGCCCCGGAGCCGGTCAGCGCTCGCTGATCACCCGCCCCAGGTCGCTCGAGCGCGCCAGGCGATCGAACGTCTCGAAGACGGCCGCCGAGATCTCGCGCATCACCCGCTCGCCGTCGGCATCGCTGCGCAGGTACGCCGTCATGATCGAGATCGCGTAGGGACGCCCGGGCACGTCCACGACCGCGCTCACGCAGCGCACGCCCTCCAGCTCGCCCGGCTTGTCCATGATCGTGACCGACTCGGGCAGCACCTTGCGGAAGGGCGAGTCCTTGGGCATCGCCGCCAGCGTGCGCATGTCGCGCGCCCGCTCCGGGGACAGGCCGGTGCCCGCGAACACCGTCTCCGCCAGCCGGCGCATCTCCGCGGGCGTCCCGACGTTCTCGCGGCCGGCGCGCGCGGCGTCGAGGTCCATCATCTTGCGACGCAGGCGCACGCCCGGCAGGCGCAGGGCATCCAGCCGGCGGTTGACCGCGTCCAGGCCGACCTTGTCGATGAGCAGGTTCGTGGCCTCGTTGTCGGACCAGCCCATCATCATGACCGCCAGGTCGTGCCAGGTCACGGTCACGTGATCGCCCAGCTCCTGGAGCACGCCGCCGCCCTTCACGCGGGGCAGGGGGGGAGTGGTGAGCCCCTTCAGGTCGAGGTGTCCCTCCTCGGCCTGCCGGTAGAGCTCGTAGAGCACCGCCAGCTTGATGGACGACGCCGTCGGAAAGGGCTCGGCCGCGCGCAGCTCCATCACGGTCGCGCCGGTCTTGAGGTCCCTGAGCGAGACACCCAGCACCCCGTCCAGCGAGGCGTCGACCGCCTCGATGCGCTGGCGCAGCTTCGCGAGCAGCGCGTCCTCCTTCTCGGCGGCGCGGGCGCCGGCAGGCAGGAGGGCCAGGGTCAAGGCGATGGCGGTGGCAGTCTTGCTCATTCTGTCTTCCAGGCCTTCTCGTAGCGCAGCACGCCGGTGGGGCCGACGGTGAGGCCGTGGAC
>JAICEW010000389.1 GCA_025923995.1 Vicinamibacteria bacterium
AGCGTCTCGTGGGACGGGCGGCAGTGTACGCTCGCCACGGCCCGGGCGCCAAAGGCCTCGACGAGCACCGATCCGGCGCGAACGTCCGGCTCGGGCAACGGCTAGAGGAACGACGACCGCGACGGCGGCACCAGTCCGTCCGTCCGAGCAGCGCTTTCTTGAGCTCGCGTCGGAGGGACGGTCGCTCAGCCACGCCCTCAGCAACGCGCAGTAGACGTCGTAGCCGGGGATCGGGTTGCCTTTCACCTCGCCGTTCGACCCACGAGCGTTCCCACATCGGGCAGCCAGTCGACCGTGATGACGTCACCTCTCCTGCAATGGCGCAGGGCCGCCAGGTTCGCCGCCCGCTCGTCGACGCGGACCCTCACGGCCTGCTGCTCCTCGGGCGAGCTGTTTTCACGGACGCCATCCTTCAGCGCCTCGGCGAGCTCCGGGGCGGGGAGATTCCTCATCAACGTGATGCGAGCGCGCTTGGGCCCGGCGAGGGCGAGCACGTCCGCTGGTGTGGTCCTCTTCTCGGTGAGGTAGAGGCCCGCGACGTCGATCTTGAAGGACGCCTTCCGGCGCAATCCGGCGCCGTTGAGGACCAGCTCGCACGTGCCGAGCCTCGTTCGCTGTCGGAGTGCCGAGGTTCGTGGGATCGTGACGTCGGCGGTGCGCGCCTCAAACGTCGCCGATCCACTATTACCTTGACCCCACCGTCCGAGCGGCGTAACCTGGATGTTGGACTCATTCTGCCGGACGGGCGACGCCTTCGCCCCCTCGCCGCCGGCCCCGCACGCCCTCTCCACACTGGAGACCATTCAGTAAGGTACCGAGATGATCCGCAAGATTCGTTCGAACCATTCCGTCAGCACGCGCATGACGACAGGTCTGGCCCTCGCCGTCGCGCTGAGCGCGACCGCCGCCCTCGCGCAGGGCGGACCCGAGCAGACGGCCAAGCTGACGAAGACCGTGGAGAGCACGGTCAAGAGCATCGACGCCACGCGTCTGCAGCTGGAGAAGACGGTCGCCACCTACAACTCGATCATGGACCAGACGGCGAAGGACACGAAGGACGCCTACAACGGGCTCGGCAAGGACGTCACCGAGAGCGAGAAGAAGGTCGCGGAAGCGCGGCTGAAGGTCGACGCGATGAACGCGGAAGCCGATCGCCTCTTCACCAGCTGGAAGGAGAGCACGGCCTCGATCACGGACCCCGCCCTGCGCAAGCGGAGCGAGGAGCGGCTGGCCGACTCCCAGACGCGGTTCCAGAAGATCGCCGCCGCGGGCAAGAACACCCGCCAGACCTTCGACACGCTCATGACGGACCTCAAGAACCAGTCGACCTACCTCGGCAACGATCTCAATGCCGGCGCCATCGCCAGCCTCAAGCCGGAGGCGACCAAGTTCAATGCCCGCGCGAAGGACCTCTTCGGCCAGATCGACGGCGTGAACAAGATGTTCGGCGACTACGTCGCCTCGATGACCCCGTAGTCCGCCAACCGGCGCATTTGCGCGCCGGAAGCGCCGGGGCGGTCGGTCAGGACCCGATCACGCCTCGGCGCACCTCAAGGGATGGCCGACCCCTGCTAGGGATAGACCGGCCCCCCGCCGTACGTGCCGCCGTAGGTTCGGGGCCCGTAGCCGCCCCAGCCTCCGTACACGGGCGCACCCACACCCACGCCGACGGTACAGCCGATGGAGGCGAGGGCGACGAGCGCCAGGGAGGCGTATGCGACGACGCGCCGGACGTGCTTGTGGTTCATGCTCCTTGTCTCCTTCGGCCTAGAGGGGCCACTTCTGCAGGGCGAGCGCGGCGCCCGTCGGGTCGGTCACGACGGCCAGCGTTCCCTTGCGGACGTCGGCGCGGGGCTCGATCACGAGCTTCCCGCCCAGCGAGACCGCCCTGGCGGCCATCGCCGCCGGGTCCTCCACGCGGACGTACGGCAACCAGTTCGGCTGGACACCTTCCATCTCCGACGGAATCTGCAGCAACCCGGCGCGCGAGCGGTGACGCTTGAGGATGTGGTACTCGAAGCGCGACTCGCCCGGCGCGAGGCTGCTCTCGTATCCCGCGAGGCGCTTGTAGAAGGCGAGCGCGGCCGGGCCGTCCTTCGCGAGGTGCTCCATCCAGAAGAAGCGATGGAGCAGCGGCTGGGCCGGCTCCGGGGCCAGCGTACCGGTGACGCCGGCCAGGCCCAGCGGCGCTCCCTGCGGGTCTAGCACCACCGCCACGCGCCCGTAGGCACCCACCGGTGTCGCACCCAGCACCACCTTGCCGCCGGCGGACGTCACGTCCTGCACCGCTCGCTCCAGGTCGGCGACCGAGAGGTACGAAAGCCACGTCGCGGGCCCGGCCTTCCCTTCGGCGCGCTGCACGACGCCGCCGGCGGGCTGTCCGCCCGATCGCGCGATGAGGTAGGGGCGGCCGCTGCGGGTCGTCGACTCGAACTCCCAGCCGAGGAGCCCGGCATAGAACGTCCGGGCCGCGGCCATGTCGCTCGTCACGAGGTCGTGCCAGACGAACCGGCCGACGGTCGCGTTTGCGGCCGGGACGGTCCCGGCCGGGGGCGTCGCCGTTTTCCGGCTCGCGCAGCCGCCGACGGCGAGCGCCCCCAGGGCGCCGCCAAGCAACCAGCCCCTCGCTGTCATGCGTGACCTCCGCAGCCCCCGCGAAACCCCAATGCTCATCCGATTGAGCTTCTCGTCGAACCCCGGGCAGTGTACGCTTGCCGCGGCCCCGACGCCACAGGAGGACGAGGCATGAGGATGCTGGCCGCGATCGTGTCGTGCGCGCTCCTGGCGCCGGCCGCGCTCGCGCAGACGCCAACCGATGCGACGGCGCCGCTGCACCGGATGAAGCCGGACTATCCCATCCCGTACGGCTCGACCACGCCGGAGGCCGTGACCGAGGTGCTGCGGCGCGTGCTCGGGTTCGTCGAGTCGAGCACGCCCGTGGGCTGGGTCGACACGGCCACGAAGGCGCCGATCGCGGACCTGAAGGCGGCCAGAGGCGCGGTGGCGCCCACGCCGGGCGCGTTCCGCCTCACGAGCTACGAGTGGGGCGTCACCTACTCGGGCATGCTGCGGGCAGGAGAGGCGACCGGCGACCCCCGGTTCGCGAAGTACGTGGAGTCGCGCCTGGCCGCGGTCGACGCCTGGGCGCGCCACGCGAAGGCCAATCCTCCGGCCGACGCAGGCCAGCTCGGCCCGATCCGCCAGGTGCTGAAGCCCGCGGCGCTCGACGACTCGGGCGCGATGTCGGCCGCGATGATCAAGGCCACGCGGGCGGGCGTCGCGCGCGACCTCCGCCCGTGGATCGACAACTACCTCGACTGGATCTCTCGCGGGGAGTTCCGGCTCCCGGACGGCACGCTCGCGCGCAACCGCCCGCAGCCGAACACGCTCTGGCTGGACGACCTGTACATGAGCGTGCCCGCGCTCGCGCAGATGGGCGCGCTGACCGGCGAGCGGAAGTACTTCGACGACGCGGTCAAGCAGGTCCAGCAGTTCTCGGCGCGCATGTTCAACAAGGAGCTGGGGCTGTACATGCACGGCTGGGTGCAGGACATGGAGCCGCATCCGGAGTTCCGCTGGGCCCGCGCGAACGGCTGGGCCATCCTGGCCATGACGGAGCTGCTGGACGTGCTGCCGGAGGACCATCCCGGCCGCGGGGCGGTGCTCGCGCAGTTTCGCGCGCACGCCGCGGGCCTCGCGGGGCGCCAGGGCGCGATCGGCTTCTGGCACCAGCTCCTGGACCGCACCGACTCCTACCTGGAGACGTCCGCCACCGCGATGTACTCGTACGCGATGGCTCGCGGCGTGAACAAGGGGTGGCTCGATCCGATCGCGTACGGCCCGGCCGCGCTGCTGGGCTGGGAGGCGGTCACGACCAAGGTCAACGCGCAGGGCCAGGTCGAGGGGACCTGCGTCGGCACCGGCATGGGCTTCGAGCCCGCCTTCTACTACCACCGGCCGACGCACGTCTTCGCGGCGCACGGGTACGGCCCGGTGCTGCTGGCCGGCGGGGAAGTGATCGACCTGGTGAAGAAGCACCGCGTCGAGTTCAACGACAGCTCGGTGCAGTTCTACCGGAAGTGATGATCGCGGCGCTCGCGCTGGCCGCGGCCGCCGCGGGGACGTTCGACGTCCGTTCGTTCGGCGCCAAGGGCGACGGCATCGCGATCGACTCGCCCGCGATCAATGCGGCGATCGACGCCGCTTCGGCCGCGGGCGGCGGCACGGTCGTGCTGCCGGCCGGGACCTACCTCAGCTTCTCGATCCGCCTGAAGAGCCGGATCACGCTCGTCATCGGGGCCGGCGCGACGCTGCTGGCGGCGGACCCCGCGGACGGGAAGGGCCGCTACGACGCGCCCGAGCCGAACGAGTGGGACGCGTACCAGGACTTCGGGCACAGCCACTGGCGCAACAGCCTCGTCTGGGGCATCGGGCTGGAGGACGTCGCGATCCTCGGGCCGGGTCGCATCGACGGCAAGGGGCTGACGCGCCGCGGCCCTGGTCCGCGGCGTGCGGAACGTCACGGCGACCAGCCGGTGACGCTCGACGGCGCGCGGGGGGCCGAGCGCGCCCTGGCCGAGGAGGCGGGGAAGCCGCTGCCGCCGCCACCCGCGGACGAGTTCGCGGCCATGGAGGGGCTCGGGAACAAGGCCATCGCTCTCAAGAACTGCCGGCGCGTGACCATCCGCGACCTCACGATCTACCGCGCGGGCCACTTCGCGATCCTGCCGACCGGCCTGGACGACTTCACGATCGACAACGTCCGCATCGATACGCAGCGGGACGGCATCAACCTCGACGCCTGCCGCAACGTGCGCGTGTCGAACGTCGCGATCAACACGCCGAACGACGACGCGCTGGTGCTGAAGAGCTCGTACGCGCTCGGCGTCGCGCGCGCGACCGAAAACGTGACGATCATGAACAGCGTCTTCAGCGGGTACGACCTGGGGACGATGCTCGACGGCACGTACGGGACGACCATGACGGTGGCGCCGGACAAGGATGGCCCGAACGGGCGGATCAAGTTCGGGACCGAGTCGAACGGCGGCTTCCGGAACGTGACGATCTCGAACGTGACGTTCGTGCGCTCGCGCGGAATCGCCCTGGAATCCGTGGACGGGGGGCCGCTGGAGGACGTCGTCATCTCGAACGTAGTCATGCGCGACGTCACGTCGGCGCCGATCTTCGTGCGGCTCGGGCGTCGTTCGCGCGGGCCCGGCACGCCGCCCATCGCGACGGTTCGACGGATCCGCATCTCGAACCTGGTCGCGACCGGCGTCGATCCGCGCTTTCCGATCCTGCTGGCCGGGATCCCGGGCCATCCGGTCGAGGACGTCTCGTTGTCGGACGTGCGCATCGTGTACCGCGGCGGCGGCACGGCCGCGGATGCCGCGCGCGAGCCGGAGGAGCTCGAGACCGCGTACCCCGAGCCCAGCATGTTCGGCACTCTGCCGGCGTACGGTCTGTTCGCGCGGCACGTGCGCGGGCTCCGCGTGCGCGACCTCGCGGTCTCGTTCGAGGGCACGGAGGCGCGTCCGGCGATCGTGTTGCGCTCGGTGGACGGGGCCTCGTTCGACGCGGTCGTCGCGGAGCAGACGGCCGGCGTCCCGACCTGGTCGCTCCGCGCGGTCAAGGACTTCAGCGCATCCCGCAGCACGGCCGCGGCCGATCGCGTCGTTCCCTCGACGGCGTCG
>JAICEW010000390.1 GCA_025923995.1 Vicinamibacteria bacterium
CCATCGGATCCGGCTCGGCGACGGGCGGGAACAAGGACACCCACAGCGCCGCCACGTCCGCCGGCGGCCGCGGTGGCGCGCCCAGGACCACGCGCAGGCGCGGGCCGTCGGTCGCAACCAGGTGCGGCACCGCGGGGTCGATCGTGAGCTCCACCGCCAGGCCGTCCGGTCGCGGCACCAGGCGGATGGCCTTCACCGGCGGCCAGGCGGGCGGCGGCTGCGCGCCGACCTGGAGGTCCGCGTCCAGGACGAGCGTCAGCTGGTCGCCGACGCGCTCGACGCGCGGCGGCGCGAACGGCTCCGAGGCCGTGAGGGTGAGCGTGGGCCGCGCGGCCTCGCGCTCCAGCACGATGGAGCGCACCTCCGCGCGCGGCGCGAGGAGCGCCAGGGCGGCCGTCGCGTGCAGCGCGATCACGACGGCTCCTTGCGGTTGAAGACGAGCCACAGCATCAGCCCGACCGCGCCCAGGCTCTGCACCAGCACCAGCACGCTCACCTTCATGTCGGCGTGGGCCAGCGTCACCGCGCCCAGGCCGAAGAAGAAGGTGGCCAGGTACAGGAAGCCGACCGCGGCGCGCGGCGACAGCCCGTGCGCGACCAGACGGTGCGAGAGGTGGAGGCGGTCGCCCACGTAGATGGGGCGGCGCTGCTTGAGCCGCACGAAGACCACCATGAAGGTGTCGATGAGCGGGACGGCCAGCACCACCACCGGCATCAGGATCGGGAACAGCGAGCTGGAGGCGCCCGACACGTAGCGCTCGAGCAGCGTCAGCGAGCCCATGGCGCACCCGATGAACAGGCTGCCGCCGTCGCCCAGGAACACGCGCGCGGGCGGCGCGTTGTGGACGAGGAAGCCGGCCAGGCTGCCCATGAAGGCGGCCAGCAGCAGGACGATGAACAGCTCGCCCAGCAGCCACGCGTTGAGCAGGAAGACCAGGCTGGCCACGAAGGCGACGCCCGCGGCCAGGCCGTCCATGTTGTCGAGCAGGTTGAAGGCGTTGGTCACGCCCACCAGCCACAACACCGTCAGCGCGACGTTCATCCACTCGTAGGGCATGAACGACACGCGCACGTCGCCGCCGGCCACGACGCCGGCCGCCAGGAACTGGCCGCCGAGCTTGGCCAGCACGGGCAGGCGCGGACCCAGCACGTCGTCGAGCACGCCGACCAGGAGGCACAGCGTCGCGCCGGCCAGGACGGCCATCAGCTTCGAGGTGACGCGCGGCGCCTCGCGCAGCATCGCGAGCGGCACCTCGAGCAGGTGCCACTGGATCGACAGGCGCGGCGCCAGGAAGAACCCGGCCAGCACGACCACCAGGAAGGACACGGCGACCGCGACGCCTCCCAGCCGCGGCGTGGGCCGCGGATGGTGCTTGCGATGGCCGGGCTCGTCGATGGCGCCCAAGGCCTGCGCGAGTGGAGCCGTGGCCGGGACCAGGACCGCGCACAGCACCAGGGAGGACGTCATCACCAGGAGAGCCAGCAGGCCCATGCCGACTACGCGACCCCCCGAGCGGCCAGCAGCTCGCGATACAGGCCGTCCAGGTCGCGCACCAGGCGATCGACGCCGTGGTGCGCCAGGACGTGCGCGCGTCCGGCCTGGGCCCGCGCGTGCGCGCCGGCGGAGTCGGCCAGCAGACGCTCGATCGCGGACGCGAGGGCGGACGCATCGCCCGCGGGCACGAGGGTGCCGAAGGCGCCCCGGCCCAGCAGATCGGGCGTCCCGCCCACGGCCGTCGCCACCACGGGCCGGCCCGCGGCCAGCGCCTCGATGAGGGCCACGGGCGTGCCCTCGTTCCGCGAGCAGTTCACGACCACGTCCAGGTCGCCGTACACGGCCGGCAGGTCGCGGCGCCATCCGTGGAAGCAGACGGCCGAGCCCAGGCCGAGCGCGCGGGCCAGGGACTCGAGCGCCACGCGCTCGTCGCCGTCGCCCACCACACTGAAGCGCACGTCGGGCCGACGCTCGAGCAGCGCTCGCGCCGCGTGCAGGAACGTGGGCGCGTCCTTGATGGGCGCCAGCCGTCCGACCAGCCCCACGAGCGGCGCGTCCGGAGCGAACCCGGCCGGCTCGCGCAGGCCGCCGCGCGGCAGGTCCGCCGCGAGGGCGTCGAGCTCCAGCCCCAGCGGCACCACGCGAATGCGCTCGCGGCGGGCGACCCCCAGCGCGGCCAGGTCGTCGCGAACCGAGCCGGAGACGGTCACGAGCGCGCTGGAGAGCGCCCCCAGCGCGCGCTCGAGCACGCGCATGGCCGCGCTGGCGACCCGGCCGAAGTACCCGCGCAGCACGTGGCCGTGGTACGTGTGGACCACCACCGGCACGCGCGCGGCGAACGCCGCCAGCCGGCCCAGGACGCCGGCCTTGGCCGTGTGCGTGTGCACGACGTGGGGGCGGACGCGGCGCAGCAGCCGCCACAGGCCGACGAGCGCGCGGAGGTCTCCGAGCGGCCGGAGGTCGCGCCCGAGCCCCGGAAGGGCGAGCACGTCCACACCTCTCGCGAGCGCCAGATCCAACAGGCTCCCTTCACGTCCCGTCTCGCGGCCGACCACGAGCCGGGTCTCGTAGCCCAGCGGCGCGAGGCCCACCGCCAGGTGGATCACGTGGAGGGAGGGTCCGCCCACGTTCAGCCGTGAGAAGATCCGCACGATCCGGATCTTCGCCCGGCGATCCGGGGGAAGCGCAACACTCACCTGAGAGCCGGTTCCACCCGCGCCACAGGGTAGCATCCGCGCGGTCGCCGGACAATCCCGCGCGGAATCAGCTACTTCCGGGACAGGTCGGCCAGCAGGGCGGGATCCTGCGTGAAACGGCGGGCGCGGCGCACCGCCTCCAGCGGGTTCCAGTCCGGGTTCACGGCACGCAGGCGCGCGAGCTCCGCGACCGCGGCCTTCGCGCCGTCCAGGCGGAAGACCAGCTCCGCGTTCTGCAGGCCCATCGGCAGGTGCGTGGGATCGAGCGCGCGCGCGCGATCGAGTGCGTGCCGGCTGCCGGCGAGGTCACCGCCTGCCTGCCGGACCCACGCGAGGTCGGCCCACGCTTCTGCCCACGAGGGACGAAGCGCGAGCGCACGCACGAGGTCGTCCGCGGCGCGTGCGGCCCGCGCGGGGTGCAGCGCGCCTTCGGCGGAGGCGAGGCCCCCCACGGCGATCGCGCGCTCACGCCAGGCCTCGGCCAGGTAGGGATGCCGCGCGACGAGCGCACCCAGTGCCTCCGCGCGTGTGGAGGCGTCGCGGATGCGCCGGGCCTGGTCGAGCGCGCGCGCGCCCTCGGCGCGCCACGCGCACGCCAGGGCGAGGACCAGGAGCAGGCCGGCGGTGGCCAGGCGCGTGATCCGACGGCGCACCAGGCGCGGCGCATCGCGCGGCGGCGCAGCGGCCAGCCCCAGCAGCGACGCGCACACGAGCCCGAGCGCGGGCAGGCGCAGGCCGAAGTCGAACAGCGAGTGGACGAGCAGTGCGCCCGCCGCGCAGGCGGCGGCCGCCGCCACGTCGCGGCGGTAGGGGTCGCGGCCGCGGCGCAGCCGCTCGCCCAGGCCGCGCGCCCAGGTGGCGGCCAGCACACCCAGGAGAGCGAGGCCCACGAGCCCCGTCTCCGCCGCCAGCTCCAGCGCGTCGCTCTCCGCGTGCGTGAGCCGCACCTCGCCGTGGACGCGCTTCCACGCGGTCACGGTGTCGGCGAACGCCCCCAGCCCCGCTCCGGCCACCGGATGCGCGGCCAGCAGTCGCAGCGTGGCGCGCGCCGCCTCCACCCGGTAGCTCGCGGACGCGTCGGGCCGCCCCGAGACGAGCGTGGCCAGCCGCACGCGCGCGGTGTCGGGCGCGAGCGCCAGGCCCGCGGCCAGCAGCGCGACCAGGCCGGCCGCGCTCGCGAGCGCCACGCGCCGGGGCGATCGGCCGCCGCGGCCGACGTGCGCGGCCGCGAGCGCGCCCAGGCCCGCGAGCAGTGCCACGAACCCGCCGCGGCTGCCGCTGGCCAGGTGCGCGAGCAGGAGCGCCAGCGCCAGTCCGAGCAGGCCCAGTGCAGCGGGCCGGGTGCCGTCGCGGCGCACGCGGGCGGCCGTCAGGCCCACGGCCAGCACCACGCCCATCTCGACGAGGCCCGCGAAGTGGTTGTGGTTCACGAACGAGCCGAAGGGAGCCGTGACCAGCTCCGACGCGCGCCCGTAGACGCGCTGCGGGGCGAGCGCCGCCTGCACGACGCCGAACACGGCCTGGGCCGCGCAGGCGAGCAGGACCGCGGCCAGCAGGCGGTCGGCCGCGCGCGGGTCCTGGCCGCGGCCGCTCCAGAAGACGAGCACGGCCAGCATCGCGGCCAGCACGAGCACCGCTTCGGCGGGCGCGAGCCACCCGGCGCCGCGGCCCAGCGCCGCCTGCAGCAGTCCCCAGGCCGGCAGCAGCGCGGCCGCCTGGCCCAGGCGCAGCGTGAGGACGGCCGTCTCGCGCCGCGCGAGCGTGGCCAGGGCGCACGCGCCGAGCGCGGCGGCGCACAGCGCGTAGCGCGCGGGGTCGGGCGCGCCGCCGAACGGCCAGGGCGCCGCGAGGATCGCCGCCAGCAGCATCGCCTCGGCGACGCGCTCGGCCGTGGGCGGCGGCCTCACGAGAAGTCGTGCGCGCGCATCCACAGCTCCAGCACCAGCAGCGTCCACAGCGCGTGGCCGCGGTCGGCCCGGCCCGCGAGATGCTCGTTCCACAGTGCGCGCACGGTCTCGATGCGCAGGTGCGCGCCGATCCGCGGCCGCTGCATCAGCGTGTCGGCCACCATCTCGCGCAGCTGGCCGCGGAACCACTCCCCCAGCGGCAGGCCGAAGCCCTGCTTGGGGCGGCGCAGCAGCTCGTCCGGCACCAGCCCGCGCAGCGCCTGCTTGAGGACGACCTTGCCGCTCGCCCCGCGCCGCTTGTGCTCGTCGGGGAGCGAGGCCGCGTACTCGCACAGCGCGCGGTCGAGGAAGGGGCTGCGCGCCTCCAGCCCGTGCGCCATCGTCATGCGGTCCATCTTGGGCAGCAGGTCGTCGAGCAGGTAGCAGCGCGCGTTGAGGTAGAGCAGGCGCGAGAGGTGCGAGGCGCCGTTCACGCGCGCGAGCGTCTCGCGGTACGACCCGAGCACCGCGTCGAGGTCGAGGGGCGCGTCGCGGCCCAGCGCGCGCAGCGTCTGCGGCTCGAAGAAGCTGTGCCAGGCGAGCGTGCGCTCCAGGAAGGGCAGCGCCGACTTGCGGGCGAAGCGCTGCAGGCGGCGCAGCGTGCCGTAGGAGGTGCGCCCGCCGGGCAGCACCGCCGCCGCCGCGCGCAGGGCGGCGCGCGCGGGCGCCGGCAGGCGGTGCGCGATCAGCTCGGCTCGGAAGCGCTCGTACCCGGCGAAGGTCTCGTCGCCGCCGTCGCCGTTCAGGACGACGGTCACGTGCTTGCGCGCCTCGCGCGCCACCAGGTACGTGGGCAGCGCGGAGGAGTCCCCGAAGGGCTCGTCGTGGTGCGCGAGCAGCGTGGTCACGAGCGACGCGGCCTCCGGCCGCACGACCGCCTCGTGATGGATGGCGCCCGCGTGTGCGGCCATGCGGGCGGCCGGCGCGCGCTCGTCGTAGAACGCCGGCCCCTCGAAGCCGAGCGTGAAGGTCTTGACGGGCGCGCTCGAGGCACGCGCGGCCAGGGCCAGCACGGCGCCGGAGTCGACGCCGCCCGAGAGGAGCAC
>JAICEW010000391.1 GCA_025923995.1 Vicinamibacteria bacterium
GCTGACGGTCGCGGCCGCGGAGGTCGAGAGGCGAACGGGGAAGAGCGCCGTCGTCAGCCCTCCCGTTCCTTCCAGAATGTCGATGCTGCCGATCGACATCTCGGCCCCGTGGTCCAGGTAGGCGACCTTCAGGTCGCCGTTCGCGTCGTCGTAGTAGCTGATCAGGCCCACGCCGTCCGGACCCACGGCCAACTGGTGGCTGCGACCCACCCCGAAGTCGTCGAGGGGGTGGACCGGCGGCGAAGGGTTCGGCCAGCCGCAAGCGACCTGCGGGCAGTACACGACCGAGAGTCGACCGGGGGATGGGACGGCCGTGTAGTGCGCGATGACCGCCCGGTTGTCGGGCCGGATGCCGAGGCTGGCGGTCGGCCCGCCGGTGCCCAGCACGCCTTCGGGCACCGGGCCACCCGCAAAACCCGTGCAGGCGGCGTCCGCGCAGCGCCTGAAGACCCGACCGGCCAGGAGGTTCTGGATGAAGCCGTTGTAGACGACGGCCCCCAGGCCGTCGGTGCCCGTGGCCAGCGACGCGCTCCAGTAAGCCGACTGGAAGGGCGGAACGGGCGACCCCAGGAGGCCGATGAACGTGGCGCTCGTGCAGACGGAGTTCGCGCAATGGCCGATGTGCGCGCTCACGCCGGTGTCGGCCGCGAAGAGCGCGAGTCCATCGCCGCCGATGGTGAGGCTCAGGTTGAGGTGACCTCGTCCGGGATACGGCGTCACCGTCGAAGTGCTGCAGTCCGCATCGTCGCAGTGCGCGACCCTGAGCACGTTCGTTGATGCATCGGCGTAGACGACGATGCCCCGGCCGTCACCACCCACGCCGATCGCGGTGCCGGCATGCAGGGCTGCGAGGTCCTCCACCGTGAACCGGGTGGCCACGGAGCAGGCCGCGTCGGCGCACCGGGCCACCTTGACCGATGCGGTCGCGGCGTCCTGGTAGCTGATCAGCGCGCGGCCGTCCGGCCCGAACGCGATCGAGGTCGAGCCACCGACGGTCCCCGAGGAGTCGATCGTGTTGAGGACGGCCGACGTGCAGGCGAGGTTCTGGCACGCCGCCACCTTGAGGTTCCCGTTCGTGGAGTCCAGGTAGCTGATCAGGGCCAGCCCGTTCGGCCCGTAGGCCACGTCGCTGTCCAGGCCCACGTTGCCGACGGAGTCGAGTGTGGTGTACGTGGCCTGCGCGAGCGCTCCGCTCGGCACCCCCGTCACGAGCGCGGCCAACAGGACCTGGCGTGCCGTTCTTCGGGTCACAGGGCTTCCTCCATCGGATAGTGGAGCCGGGACCCCAGAGGTTACAGCCGAAAGCCCAACGCTCCGCATGAGCCCGCCACCTCATGCGGAGCGTCCCTTCGGCCTACCGATGCGGATGCGCTCGAAGCCGGCGGAATCCGCCCTACGCTGTCCGCCGTTCGATCAGCGCGGTCAGCCGCGCACGGTCCGGCGCCAGCAGCGCCTTCACGCCGTCCGCGTCCACCGCCGCCACGATGATCTGCCCCACCTCGTGGTGCACCTCGGCGAAGAGCCCGTGGGTCTTCATCTTCTGCGCCTGGTAGCCGTTGTCCTCGGTGGGCGTCACGTAGTGCACGGAGGCGATCTTGTAGCGGTGGACGAGGAACAGGTGGAGGAGCGTCATCAGGCGCTTCTTGCGCAACGTGGGATCGAACGTGTTCTGGTCGCGCACCGACAGGATGTTGCGCCCGCGGCGGTCGACGATGATCGCGAAGATCACGTTCGCGACCTTCTGCCCGAGCGAGGCCAGGCTCAGCTCCAGGAGCTCCGACCCCGCCGTGTGGGGCCGCAGGAGGACACGAGGGGTCGCCACCATGCGGTGGTGCTTGACCCACAGCCCCAGCCACTCCTCGAGCAGCTTCGTCGGGACCTCGGTCTGCACCAGGTGCTGGTGCTGCGTCGAGCCCTTGCCCATGGCCTTGGTGGCGGCGGTGCCGCCCGATGAAGCCATCAGCGCCGCGTCGCCGCGCGGACCGCCCACGAGCGTCTGCGGCGTGCGGTAGGGCGACTCCAGCAGCCGGAACTTCCGCTGCAGGCGCGCGAGCGAGAGCATGCCGTCCTGCTTGAGCGCGGTCGCGAACTCCTCCGCCGCCAGGCCGTCGATCTGGTGCCCGCCGTAGGTGATGAAGTTGAAGACGAAGCCCAGCTTCCCCAGCTCCTCCGGGAAGCGCGCCATCTGCTCGTCGCTCATCCCGGTGGTGTCCCAGTTGAAGGAGGGGGAGAGGTTGTACGCGAGCATCTTGTCCGGGAACTCGGCGTGGATCGCCTCCGCGAAGCGCCGCGCGTCGTGCAGGTCCGCGGTCTTGGTCTCCATCCACAGCAGGTCCGCGAAGGGCGCGGCGGCCAGCGACTTGGCGATCGCGTACTCGATCCCGCCCTGCACCTGGTAGTAGCCCTCGGGCGTCTTGCTGATCTCGCAGTCCCAGATCACGCAGATGCCCATGGCGCGCGCCCGCGCGCGGGCGGCGTGGAACGAGGTGCGGTTCGCGAAGGCCAGCCACTCGTCGGCCGTCAGCTCCAGCCGCTCGCCCTCGCTCTCGCGGAAGCGGATCACGTCCGCGACCGCCTGCGGGTACGTCTTGAGGTTGGCCTCGGCCTGCCAGGCCGAGAGGTACAGCGTCTCGATCGTGTCCAGCAGCGCTTCCAGCGCGCCGCCTTCGGCCAGCTGGAGCGCCTTCAGGTTCTCGTCGATGGTCCGCAGCACGCCCGCCCGCTCGAGCCAGGCGTAGGCCTCCTCGTACTCGAAGGGCGAGACGCGGAAGAGCAGGTCGCCCCGCACGTCGACACCCCGCTCGCGGAGCCGACGCAGGATGGCGACGTAGCCGACCTTGTACGACGGCAGGTCGCGGTTGGTGGCGCCCAGGATGAACGGCTGGTCGCGCTCGTCGCTGCGGCTGTCCAGGAAGGTCGCCGCCTCGGCGTCCGTGCGCGCCACGATGAGGCCGGGCACCTTCATGACGTCGAGCTGGAAGCGGGCGGCGTTGAGGCGCTTGATCTGCTCGTCCTCGGCCACCAGCACCTTGCCGCCCTGGTGGCCGCACTTCTTCACGCCCGGCTTCTGGTCCTCGATGTGGTACCCGGGCACGCCCACCTCGACGAAGCGGCGGACCAGGTTGCGCACGTGCGCGTCGCCGCCGTGGCCGGTATCGGCGTCCGCGATGATGAACGGGCGATAGTCCACCTGCGGCGTGGACGCGCGCTGCGCCTCGGTCATGCGCGCGCGCGCGAAGCGCTGGTTGCGGTCGGCCGTGAGCAGCGCGCGCACGATGGGCGCGGCCTCGTCCGGCACCTGGCTCAGCGGGTAGCTCGCGAGATCGGGCCCGGGGTCCTCGTTCACGGACCCCTTGGCCGACGTGGCCCAGCCGCCCAGGTAGATGCCCTCGATGCCGGCGCGCTTGAGGGCCACCGCCTGACCGGGCGAGTAGGGCCCGAAGGTCGTGATCTGCTGGCGGCGCTCGAACAGCTCGCGCAGGCGCGCGTGGAACTGCTCGGACGCGACGCGGGCCACCGTGTAGTCGGGCTGGATCCCCCCGCGCTGCTCGACCACCTGCCGCGCCGAGTAGAGCCGCGTGATGCCGGTGAAGCGTGGACCGGCGAGGAAGGCCGCCGTCTCCGCGACCTCCGACTCCCAGGGGCTCGCCGCCTTCCTTGCGGCCGGGGCGTCCTCGATGGTGTCGATCAGGGCCATGACGTGCTCGCTTTCTGCGGAGGGGTTGCGTTCAGGCTCGCGCGACCAGCGCGTCGTATGCGGGAAGGGTCAGGAACTCGGTCAGCTCGCGCTCCGTGCAGAGCGACTCGAACAGGCGCGCGGCCTCCTGGAAGCGCGACGCCGCGAAGCGGCCCGCGCCCAGGCGCGAGCGCAGCGCGCACATCTCGTCCGCCAGCGCTCCCTCCACCACCTCTGCCGTCACGATGCGGCCGTCGTCGAGCGCGGCGCCGTGGCGGATCCACTGCCACAGCTGCGTCCGGCAGATCTCGGCCGTGGCCGCGTCCTCCATGAGGTGGTAGAGCGGCACGCAGCCGGTTCCTGACAGCCAGGCCTCCAGGTACTGCACGCCCACGCGCACGTTGTGGCGCAGGCCCGCCTCGGTGCGCGTGCCCTGCGGCGTGCTCAGCAGCAGCGCGGCGTTCTCCCAGACGTCGGGCCGCTGCCGGTGGACCTGGTTCGAGCCCGGCATGTGCGCGTCGAACACCTCGCGCGCCAGCGCGACCAGGCCGGGGTGCGCGACCCAGGTGCCGTCGTGGCCGTCGCGCGCCTCGCGCTCCTTGTCGGCCCGCACGCGCGCGAGCGCCTCGGCGCTCTTCTGCGGGTCGTCCTTGATCGGGATCTGGGCCGCCATGCCGCCCATCGCGTGGGCCCCGCGGCGATGGCAGGTCTTGACCAGCAGCTGGGTGTACGCGCGCAGGAACGGCTGCTCCATCGTGACCTGGCCGCGGTCGGGCAGCACCGCCGACGGGTCGGCGCGGCGCGTCTTCACGAAGCTGAAGATGTAGTCCCAGCGCCCGCAGTTGAGGCCGGCCGAGTGCTCACGCAGCTCGAAGAGGATCTCGTCCATCTCGAACGCGGCCGGCAGCGTCTCGATGAGGACGGTGGCCTTGACCGTGCCGCGCGCCAGCCCCAGGGCGTCCTGCGCGAAGACGAACACGTCGTTCCACAGGCGCGCCTCGCGGTGGCCCTGCAGCTTGGGCAGGTAGAAGTACGGCCCGCTGCCCTGGTCGACGAGTGCCCGCGCGTTCTGGAAGAAGAACACGCCGAAGTCGAAGAGCGACGCGGGCAGGGGGTGGCCGCCCAGGCGCACGTGCGCCTCGGGCAGGTGCCAGCCACGCGGCCGCACCATCAGCGTGGCCGGGTCGTCCGCCAGCTCGTACGACTTGCCCGTCTCGGGCTGCACGTAGCGGATGACGCCACGCACCGCGTCGCGCAGGTTGGCCTGGCCCTGGACGACGTTCGTCCACGTCGGCGCCGTCGAGTCCTCGAAGTCCGCCATGAAGACGCGCGCGCCCGAGTTGAGCCCGTTGATGATCATCTTGCGGTCGACGGGGCCCGTGATCTCGACGCGGCGGTCGCGCAGGTCCTCCGGCACCTCCGCGATCGTCCAGTCGGAGTCGCGGACCGCCGACGTCGCCGCGAGGAAGCCCGGACGCTCGCCCTCGTCGTAGCGCTTCTGGACCTCGCGCCTGCGCGCGAGCAGGTCCTCGACACGGCCGGAGAAGCGGCGGCCCAGCTCCGCCACGAACTCCAGGGTGGCGGGGTCCAGGACGCCGGTCGGATCCGGCGCCAGCAGCTCGAGGTCCTGACGGGAGAGGCCGGTTGCGAAAGTGGTCACGTATGCCCCCTTCTGTCGATGATTCTCAGAGTATCGGGAGCGCATTGGCGGGCCGCAACAACCAATTGACCTGTCGGCGGTTGGCGCGGTTCACTCCTGTCAATCCCCGGTTGTGAGGCTGTCAATCCTTGACAAGGGGTGCGCGGCAGGTCTACGCTCCGCAAGTCCTTAATAAGGAAGCATCTGTCGTGAAAGAGGTCCCTCAACTGGGATCCCGGGTGCGCGCCCTGCGGCGGCGGCGCGGGCTGTCACAGGTCCAGCTGGCCGAGCGGCTCTCGATCTCTGCCAGCTACCTGAACCTCATCGAGCACAACCGCCGGGCGCTCTCCGCGCCGCTGCTCA
>JAICEW010000392.1 GCA_025923995.1 Vicinamibacteria bacterium
AGCCGCGCGGGTGGCGCCCGTCGAGCTGGCCGTCCGTGCAGATGTTCGTGTGCGGCCAGGCCATCAGCCGCTCGACGTCCACCTCGTTCATGCTGGTGCCGATCACGCTCTCCGCGTCCTTTCCCGTCTTCTTCTCGTATTCGAGCGCCTCGCGGATCAGCGCCATCAGCGTGGCGGGCGCGTCCGTGCCGCGCAGCGCCGCGATCTCCGCCAGCGTCTTGCCGGCGTAGGACGGCTCGGGCGCGAAGCTTCCGAGCAGCAGGTCCGGCGGCGTCGAGATCTCGCGGAGCACCAGCTCCGCGGTGGGCCGATGGTCGAAGTTCCGCTTCGGGAAGAGCACGGTCAGCGTGGACTGCCAGTAGAGATACGGATAGATGTCCGCGGTGATGTCCACGCCGGCGTTCCGGGCCTGCTCGAACGTCCAGAGGAGCCGGTCGGCCTGGCCCCACAGGCTGCGCATGGCGAGCTTGAGGTGGGACACCTGCACCGGGATCTTCGCCTCGCGGCCGATCGCCACGATCTCGTCGATGGCGGCCCAGAAGTCGCGGTCCTCGCTGCGCACGTGGCTGATGTAGCGGCCGCCCACCTGCGCGGCCACGCGCGCCAGGTCCACCACCTCGGAGCGCGCGGAGAAGATGCCGGGGTCGTATTCGAGGCCGGTGGAGAGCCCGAGCGCGCCCGCGCGCAGCTCCGCCGCGAGCAGGTCGCGCATCCGGGCGACCTCTTCCGGCCGCGCGGGGCGCCGGAAGTCGTCGCCCATCACCTTGCGCCGCAGCGTGCCGTGGCCCGCGTACGAGGCGACGTTGACGGCCGGCGGCGCCTTCTCCAGCTTCGCGAAGAAGTCGGCCAGCGGCCACGCGGAGCCGCCGTCCTGGCCGACGACGATCGTGGAGATGCCCTGGCTCACCGCGCCCAGCGCGTCGGGCCGGTCGAAGATCGCGTCGTCGTCGCCGTGGCTGTGCGTGTCCACGAACCCGGGCGCGAGCACCAGGCCCTTCGCGTCCACCACGGTTTCGCCGGCGGCCGCGGAGAGCGCACCCACCTCGACGATCCGGTCGCCGCGGACGCGCACCGCCGCCGGCCGGCGCGGCTCCCCGGTGCCGTCGATCACGAAGGCGTTGACGATCAGGGTGGACGCGGCCGGCGGCGCCTGCGCGGCCGCGCGCAGGCCGGCGGCCACACCGAGAGCCGCCAGTACGAAGACCCGGCCCCGCCGCGCCTCGCGGAGGAAGAGGGATCGCATGGGTGCCGGAGCCTACGCCGGCCCCTTCACCCAGGTCAAACGCCGCGGCGTTACCGGAACTTCAGCTTGTCGCAGGACGGCGTGTGGCCGGTGCCGCACGCCTGCTTGAACAGCGCGACCGCCTTCGGCGGGTCCTTGGCGACGCCGACCCCGCTCTGGTGCAGCAGCGCAAGCTCGTAGCAGGCGAGCCCGGTCCCGCCGGTGCAGGCCTTCTGGTAGAGCGGGATCGCGCGCGCCAGCTCCGCCGTACGCCCGAACGGGCGCTGGTAGTTCCGGCCGAGGTTGTAGCAGTCCTCCGCGAAGCCCGCTTCGCAGGTGCGCTGGTAGAGCGCCATCGCCTTGTCCAGGTCGCGGCTGATGCCTTCGGCGTGCTCGAGCGACCGGCCCAGCATGCTGCAGCCGAGCAGGTCCCCCCCGTTGCATCCTTCGGTGAACAGGTTGGCCGCGCGGACGAGGTCCTTCACCAGGCCCTTGCCGCCCCGATAGAGGAGGCCGAGGTGCGTGCAGCCCCGCGGCTCCTTGCCGCCGCACGCCTGCTGGTAGAGCGCGGAGGCCCGTGCCATGTCGCGCGGCACGCCACGCCCGGCTTCGGTGAGCAGTCCCAGCTCGAGGCATCCGGAGGCCGCGCCGCCGTCGCAGGCCTTCTTGAACGCGGCCGCCGACCGCGTCGGGTCCTTCGGGGTCCCGAGGCCGTCGCGGAACAGGCGGCCCAGGCCGTGGCACGCCATCGCCTCGCCGGCCTCACAGGCCTTCGTCTGCAACGTAAACGCCTGGGACAGGTCGCGGGCCACGCCCTGGCCGCGCTCGTACGCGAGGCCCAGCTCGTGGCAGCCCAGGTTGTTCCCGCCGTCGCAGGCCTGGCGGAACAGCGCGGCCGCGCGCGGGAGGTCCTTCTTCAGCCCGTCGCCGGCCATGAGCTGGCGGCCCAGCGGCACGCACGACTCGAGCTGCCCGGCGCTGCACGATTTCTGCAGCAGGTCCGCCGCCTTGATCGGGTCGCGCGGGAAGCGGACGCCGTCGAGGTACATGCTGGCCAGCGCCCCGCACGAGCGGCCGATGCCGCCGTCGCAGGCCTTCTGCAGGAACGTGGCCGCTTCGCCCAGGTCCTTCTCCACGTCCGTCCCGGAGAAGAGGAGCTGGCCCATCTGCGCGCAGCCCTCCGCCTCCTGCAGCTCACACGCCAGCGTGAGCAGGCCGTTGGCGCGCACGACGTCCCGTTTGCCGCCCTCGCCGGCGCGCACCATGGTGGCCTGCTCGAGGCAGGCGCGGCCGTGGCGCTTCTCGCAGGCCTTCTTGTAGAGGCCGGCCGCCTTGTCGGCGTCCTTGACCGCGCCTTCGCCGCTGCGGTGCATCGCCGCCAGCTTGAAGCAGTCCTCGGCGGTGCCCTTGTCGCAGGACTTCTTGAGGAGCTCCGCCTCCGTCGGAGGCGCCTTCTCCGCGCCGGGAGCCGCAGCCGCCACCGTCGTCAGCGCCGTCCCCAAGGCCACGATCCCGACCGCGAAACCCAGGGCGCGCACGAGGCTGTTCATGGACTGCCCCCCTTTTCCGGCATCCTTAATAAACGGTACGGCGGAAAGCGGATATGTCCGGGATCACAATGGGTTTGACGCGTGCCGCCGGCCGCTCCCGGGGTCCGTGGATTGACCCGCGACAGGGCGGCGCGTAGGCTTCCGCCCGGCATGGACACCACCGCGGAGGTCCTGCGCGCCGCCACGCTCGACCTGACCCGCACCCTCGACGTCAACGTCCTGCTGGACAAGCTGCTGCAGCACCTCGCCCAGCTCGTTCCCTACGACACGGCCAACATCATGCTGCTCGAGGACGACTCGAAGCTGGCCGTGCGCGCCATCCGCGGCTACGAGCGGTGGGGCGATCCCGTGATCACCCGGCAAAGCGTCTTCGACGTCCGTACGCACCCGATCCTGGGCGCGTTGCTCACGGGCAGGAGGAGCATCGTGATCCGGGAGACGCGCGGGCACCCCGGGTGGCTGCGCCACGAGGGCGCCGACCACGTCCGCAACTGGATGGGGGTGCCGCTCCTGGCGGGCGACCGCGCCATCGGCCTGTACGCCGTGGACAAGTCCGAGCCCGGCTTCTTCACGTCGGAGCACGTGCAGCTCACGGAGGCGATCGCCCCCCATGCCGCGATCGCCATCCAGAACGCGCGGCTGTTCGAGCAGCTCCACAAGAGCGAGGAGCGCCTGACCCGGCAGGTCTCGGAGTTCCAGACGCTGCTCGACGTCCTGCCGATCGGCATCGGGATCGCCCGCGACGCGGAATGCCGGTTCGTGGCCGCCAACCCGCACCTGGCGCGCCTGCTCGGCCTGCCGCCCGGCACGAACAGCTCGTTCTCCACGCGCGGCCCCGAGCTCGAGGGCGTGCAGCTCGTGCATGCCGGCCGCGCGCTCTCCCCCGCGGACATGCCGATGCAGCGTGCGGCGGCCGAGGGCCGCGACGTCGTGGACGTGGAAATGGACGTGGTGCGCGACGGGCGCGCGGTGGCCACCATCATCGGCTACGCCGCGCCGCTCTTCGACGAGGCGAAGAAGCCGCGCGGCGCGATCGGCGCGTCCCTCGACATCACCGAGCGCAAGCGCGCGGAAGAGACGGTGCGGAGCCTGGCCTACCACGACACGCTGACCGGCCTGCCCAACCGCCTGCTGTTCCAGGACCGCCTGACCCTGGCGGTGGCGCAGGCGCACCGCCACCACAAGGGCCTGGCCGTCCTCTTCCTCGACGTGGACCGCTTCAAGGTGATCAACGACTCGCTCGGCCACTCGGTGGGCGACCGCCTGATCCGGGAGGTGGCCGGGCGCCTCCGCTCCTGCGTGCGCGAGGGCGACACGGTGGCGCGCCTGGGCGGGGACGAGTTCACGCTCCTGCTGCCCGACGCCGGGCACGCCGTGGATGCGGCCAAGATCGCCAAGAAGGTGCTGGAGGTGATCCGCACCGCGTTCGAGATCGACCGCCGCGAGCTGTTCGTCACCTGCAGCATCGGCATCAGCCTCTACCCCGACGACGGCCGCGACGCGGAGACGCTGGTCAAGAACGCGGACGCCGCGATGTACCGCGCCAAGGAGCAGGGCCGCGACCTCTACCAGCTCTACACCCCCGCCCTGAACGCCACCGCGCTGGAGCGGCTGGCCCTGGAGAGCAGCCTGCGCAAGGCGCTCGCGCACGACGAGCTCCTGCTGCACTACCAGCCGATCCTGGACGTGGCCACGGACCGCATCCACGGGCTGGAGGCGCTGCTGCGCTGGCGCCACCCGGAGCTGGGGCTGGTCAGCCCCGCCGAGTTCATCCCGCTGGCGGAGGTCACGGGGCTGATCCTGAACATCGGCCCCTGGGTGCTGCGCACCGCCTGCGCGCAGGCGCGGGCGTGGCAGTTGCGGCAGCCCGGCCTGCGCATCGCGGTGAACCTCTCCGCGCGGCAGTTCCAGGAGTCGGGGCTGGTCGGGCACGTCACGGAGGCGCTCGCGGAGACCGGACTCGAGCCCCGGTGCCTGCAGCTCGAGATCACGGAGAGCAGCGCGATGCAGAACGCGCAGGCGGCGATCCAGACGCTGCGCGAGCTCAAGGCGCTCGGGGTGGGGCTCTCCATCGACGACTTCGGCACCGGGTACTCGTCGCTGAGCTACCTCAAGCGTTTCCCCATCGACACGCTCAAGATCGACCAGTCCTTCATCCGCGATATCGAAACCGACCCCGACGACGCCGCCATCGCCAGCGCCATCATCGCCCTCGCCCACACGCTGAAGCTGGAGGTCGTGGCGGAAGGCGTGGAGACGCCCGGCCAGCTCGAGTTCCTGGCCCGACACGGCTGCGACCTCACCCAGGGCTACCTGTTCAGCCGCCCGGTGCCGACCGCGGAGTGCGCCGAGCGTCTGGCCGCGCCGGTGAGGACCGCGCGCTGACCCTCCCCCGGCCGGACTCGATATAATCGCCGCTTCGCGACAATCACGGCTCGTGCTCCGTCCGGGCACGTTGGAGGTCCGCCGATGTCCCACTGGCGTCCGCTGACGTTCGGCTTGCTCCTCCTGCCCGCGCTGGCCGCCGGGCAGGCGGCGGCGACGGCGAGCGCGCCCGCGCGTGCCTCCCGCGACACCTACAGCGCGGTGATGGACGTGCTGCGCCCCTCGCGCACGCGCGTGACCGACGCGCAGCTCGCCCGCCTCGGGAAGCTCCCCATCGAGGCGGTGTGGGGCGCCGTGCAGGCCAAGCAGTACCGCCACTCGTTCGTCAACGGCTTCCAGCTCACCCAGCCGGGAGCCAAGATGATCGGGCGCGCGCTCACCATGCGCTACCTGCCCGTGCGGCCGGACCTGGTGGAAGCGCTGCAGACGCTGGGCAAGGAGGGCGACTGGTTCTACCAGTACAACATCCGCGCCGGCGAGGACACGCGGCCGGGCGACGTGCTCGTGGTGGAGC
>JAICEW010000393.1 GCA_025923995.1 Vicinamibacteria bacterium
AGGATCTCGCGGAAGTGCAGCAGCAGCTCGCGGTTGAAGTTCCGGTAGTCCGCCCCGTACTCGGAGAGCCGCTCGACCAGCTCCAGCAGCGCCAGGCTGTCGCCCGCGGCCGCCGCGCGCGACGCCGCGAGCAGCAGCTCGCGGTCGATGAGGCCGAGCAGGACCGAGATGTCCTCGTCGCGCACGGTCTGCCCGCTGAACGAGAGCACCTGGTCGAACAGTGAGAGCGCGTCGCGGGCGCTGCCCTCGGCCGCGCGGGCGATGCGGCCCAGCGCGTCGTCCGACACCTGGATGGCCTCGCCGTCCGCCACCGTGCGCAGGTGCGCCTGGATCTCGCGCGCCGAGATCATGCGGAAGTCGTACTGCTGGCAGCGCGAGAGGATGGTGTCGGGCAGCTTGTGGTACTCGGTCGTGGCGAAGATGAACTTCACCCGCGGCGGCGGCTCCTCCAGCGTCTTGAGCAGCGCGTTGAAGGCGCCCGTCGACAGCATGTGGACCTCGTCGATGATCCACACCTTGAAGCGGTCGCGGGCCGGGTTGTAGCGCGCGCTCTCGCGCAGCTCGCGCACCTGCTCGACGCCGTTGTGCGTGGCGCCGTCGATCTCCTGCACGTCGAGCGAGCTGCCGGCCGCGATCTCGAGGCAGGACGCGCACTCGCCGCACGGCTCGGCGGTGGGCCCCTCGGTGGCCGAGCAGTTGAGCGCGCGGGCCAGGATGCGCGCGGTCGTGGTCTTGCCGACGCCGCGCGCGCCGGAGAGCAGGAACGCGTGCCCGATGCGGCCCGAGCTGAGCGCGTTCTGCAGCGTGCGCGTGACCGTGCCTTGGCCCACGACCTCGGCGAAGGTCCGGGGGCGCCATTTGCGTGCGAGGACGAGGTAGGACATGGGAGTCTTTGGGGGGAGACCGGCCCCACGTGAATCCCGGATGACCCGCGGCACACCCGGGCGCGCCCGACCGTTGCTCCCTTCCGGGCCTGGCGGGGTTGAGGCGACCCGTGTTGCGCGGGGCCGGGATCCACGTGCGGCCGGCCTCGAACTCCTAGATTACTCGAAAACGATCCCCCGCGAGGCCCGGCCGGGCCCCCGTCCAGGGGCGCTTGCGAAGTGGCCCGCTCTCCACGAGAGTGGCGGCCGTGGCCGGCACACCTGCGCACGTGGACGTCGCGGTCGTCGGCGCCGGGGCGGCGGGCCTCACGGCGGCCATCTGGGCCCGCCGCAGCGCGCCGGCCCGGAGCGTGGTGGTGCTGGACGGCGCGCGCACGCTGGGCGCCAAGATCCTGGTCGCGGGCGGCGGACGCTGCAACGTCACCCACGACGTGGTGGACGAGACCGCGTTCGCCGGCTCCTCACGGCCGGCCATCCGCAAGGTCCTGCGCCGGTTCGGCGTGGCGGAGACCATCGCCTTCTTCCGCGAGCAGGGCGTCACCCTGAAGCGGGAGGACACGGGCAAGCTCTTCCCCACCACCGACCGGGCGCGCACGGTGCTGGACGCGCTGCTGCGGGCCGCGCGCGACGCGGGCGTCGTGGTCCGGCACCCCTGGCGCGTGGGTGACGTGCGACCCGGCTTCGTGCTGGCGTCGGACCGCGGGGAGACGATCGAGGCCGAGCGCGTGATCCTGGCGACCGGCGGACGCAGCCTGCCGAAGACCGGCTCGGACGGGGGCGGCTACGCCCTGGCGCGTGCGCTCGGCCACACGGTCACGCCCCGCGTCTTCCCCGGCCTCGTCCCGCTCACGTTGCCCTCGTCCCACTTCCTCTGCCGGCTGAGCGGGCTCAGCGTGCGGGCGATGCTCGAGGTCCGCGACGGCTCGGGCCATCCACTGGCGTCGTTCACCGACTCGACGCTCTGCACGCACTTCGGCCTCTCCGGGCCGGCGGTGCTCGACGTCAGCCGCTATCTCATCGACGCGCGGCTCTCCGATCCCGCCGCGGTGCTGGTCGCGAGCTGGCTGCCGGAGGCCACGGCCGAGTCGCTCGAGACCGCGCTGCGCGACCCCTCCGTGACGCCCGGCCGCCATCTCGCCGGCCGCATGCCCGAGCGCCTGGCCCGCGCGCTGTGCGAAGAGGCGGGTGTGGCGTGGGGACGGCGCGGGTACCAGCTCACGCGCGAGGCCCGCCGCGCGCTGGTGCGCGCGGTGACCGGGATGCCGCTGCCGGTGACGGGCGACCGCGGCTTCGCCTACGCCGAGGTGACCGCGGGTGGCGTCCCGCTGGCGGAGGTCGAACTCGACACGATGGGCTCGCGGCGCTGTCCCGGTCTCGCCCTCTGCGGCGAGATCTGCGACGTGGACGGCCGCATCGGCGGGTACAACTTCCAGTGGGCCTGGGCCAGCGGGTACGTCGCCGGCACGGGCCTGTCTTGACCGCGCGCCTGGCACGGCCTACGTTCGTGGGTCATGGGACCGCTCGACCTCGTGCTGGCGCTCGCCCTGGTCACGCCCGCGAAGGGGACCGAGGCCGAGCTGGCGCGCCTGCGACAGGCGCTGGGCCTGACGCAGGAAGCCACCCTGCGCCTGTCGTCGCGCGCCCAGCTGCCCGCGTCGGGCGCGCTGAAGCTGGGCCTGGCCACCGGGCTCGACACGCGCGTGCGCGACAACCTCACGCGCTGGACCGACGAGTGGAACCGCAAGGAGGGCGTGAAGCAGGGCGCGCTCACCCTGGTGGACGACCTGGGCGAGGCGCAGGTGGTGCTGGTGCGCCTGCTCGACGAGGACAAGGCCAAGGCCACCACGCAGAGCTACACGGCCGCGGAGCCGCCCACCAGCACGGGCGCGTCGCGCTCGCGGCGCTCGTCCTTCACCGTCTACCAGGCGCCGATGCACGCGTACGTGCTGGCGGCGGTGCCGGGCGGCTTCGAGATCGTGTGGCGGCAGACGGGCCTCGCGCCCGTCGACCAGACGGATGGCTCCGGCCGCGAGGTCTGGGACGCGTTCAAGAAGCTGCGCCCGCCGAAGCGCTGAGCGCCGTCAGCGCGATCCAAGGAAATGACGAGCGCATGTTTTCACAAACTGCGCGATTGACAGGCGGAGGCGTCCCTGTAGATTGTCGACAGGAGACGCCACATGCCGCTCATGCACGTGTTGATGGCCGTCCTGGCCGTGTCCCCGGCGGACGATCCGTGGCCGAAGGCGAAGCAGCCTCTGACCCGTTCTCTCGCGGGGGGCCAGTCGCACCGCTACTTCGTCGAGCTTCCGAAGGACGTCGCCCTCTCCGCGCGGCTCGAGCAGCACGGCATCGACGCGGTGGTGGAGGTGCACGACCCCTCGGGCCAGATCCTCGTGAGCTTCGACGCGCCCACCGGCCGCGAGGGGCCCGAGGTGGCGGAGTGGGTGAGCGGTGAGGGAGGCCGCTTCGCCCTCGTCGTGCGCCCGTTCGTGGCCCAGGCCGAGGCCGGGACGTACACGCTCTCGGTCGAGGCGGCGCGGCCGGCGACGGGCCGCGACCGCGACCTGATGGCCGCACGGCGCGAGATCGCGCGCGGCTACGAACGGCGCACGGTGTTCGACTACGCCGCCGCGCGCGCCGCCGGCGAGCGGGGCCTCGAGCTGGTGCGCCGCGCGGTCGGCGACGACGCGGTGGAGACGGCGGACGCCTCCGACCTGCTCGGGTACGTGTACGACGAGATCGGCCTCTTCGAGAAGGGGGCCACGATGTTCGAGGCGTCGCTCGCCATCCGCCGCCACGCGCCGGGCGTGCCGGACCTCGTCCGGGACGAGACGGAGAACAACCTGGCGTGGCTGGAGATGGGCGCCGGCCGCTACGCCGATGCCGAGAGGCGGTTCCGCTCGGTGGCCGAGCGGCGCGAGAAGCAGGGCGGGGACGGGCTTCGCCGCGCGGAGAACTCGCGCACCGGCCAGGGCGTCGCGCTCGCGCACATGGACCGCTTCCGCGAGGCCGAGCAGGTGCAGCGGGCCGCGATCGCGCGCGCCGAGAAGCGAACGGGATCGAACGCCCCCGTGGACGTGTGGATGCTGCGCCAGCTGGGGCTCACCCTCCTGGAGGCCGGCCAGGCGGCGGAGGCGGAGCAGCTCTGCGCCCGCACGCTCGAGGCGCCGCGCAACGACCAGTGGGCGCGCCTCTCACGCGCCACGGACCTGCGCTGCCTGGCCTCGGCCCGGGCGGCGCAGGGACGGCTCGCCGAAGTCGAGCCTCTCTTCGTGGAGGCGCTCGAGGTCTGCGCCCGCGAGCTGGGCAGGGCCGACACCCTGTGCGCGGCCAACGTCCTGGCCGACCAGGGACGCGCGTCGGCCAGGGCGGGCCGGACGCAGCGTGCCCGCGAGACGCTCGAGCGCGCGGAGAAGATCCGCGCCGCCGTCCTGCCCGCCACGCACCCGGAGGTGGTGGAGGTGCGCGCCGAGCTGACGAAGCTCGCTGCGCGCTGAGCGGCGCTTCCTAGCGGGGACGGGGTTGGCGGAGAGAAGGGGATTCGAACCCCTGGTGGAGTTTCCCCCACACATGATTTCCAGTCATGCCGATTCAGCCAGGCTCTCGCATCTCTCCGTCGTGGTGGCGCGCGCGTCAGGCATGAGCGCGCGTTCGAAGCGGGATCCCGTTCGTCCCTAACGTACACGAGCCCGGCTTCCCGGGCAAGGACGCCGCGTCAGCGCTGGCCGATGTCTTCGCTCAGCACCGGCTTGACGTCGAGGATGGGCGTCCCGTCGATCGCCTCCAGGTGCGAGACGCGCAGGCGGGGCCCGTCCACCGCGGTGACCTGCGCGCGGTGCAGGCCGATCGGGTTCGGGCGGTGCGGGGCGCGGGTGCTGAAGACCCCCTCCGCGGGGCGGGACGCGTCGCCGCGCGGATGCACCGTCAGCAGGTCGCGGCGGGCACGGTCGAGCCAGGTGAGCACCAGGATCTCGTCGCCCGGACGCAGGCTGCGCATGGCTTCCAGCACGTCCGGCTCGAATACCAGCCACGCCTCGGGCGCTCCCTCGTCCGCCTGGCGCGGCGCGGAGTCGAGGTCCGCGAGCGCCGACTCCACGCGACCGATGGCGCGGACCTCGAACCGCGTCACGGTCATCTGCGGATCATCGCGACCCGATCCCGCCCTTGGCCAGCTCGGCCAGGTAGGCCGCGGCCAGCTTCGCGAACTTCGTCGCGTGGGCGCCGGTGGGATCGGAGTTCGCGAGCGTGTCGTCCAGCGTGTGGATCAGCGGGTTCTGCTGGCCCCAGCGCGCCTCGAAGGGGAAAGACGCCGGGGCGCCCCCGTGGATCGTCCAGGACGCGTGGTCCGAGCAGGCGTAGCCGCACCCGGACGCGGTGTCCTTCGTGAGCGTGGGCAGGTAGGCGTCCATCAGGTCGGCGATGAAGGCGTTCTGGGCCGGGTTCGTGAACTCGCCGTCGGCGAGGATGCCGACGTCGACGGCGTTGCCCGCCGTGCTGCGGAAGTTCGTCATGTCGAGCTGGAGCGCGCCGACCACGACCTGCCGCGAGCGGCGGGGGTTGTCGAGCCCCATGGCGGCCGCGATCTCCTGCGAGCCGAGCAGGCCGGCCTCCTCGGCCGCGTACGCCATGACGAAGACGGTGCGCGCCGGACGGTAGCCGGCGGCCAGGGCCGCCCGGAACATCTCCGTGAGCGAGGCGACCCCGGACGCGTCGTCGTCGGCCCCGGGCGCGCGGCAGCTCAAGGGGGGAGGCGTCACGTTGCAGTCGGGCGG
>JAICEW010000394.1 GCA_025923995.1 Vicinamibacteria bacterium
CCGCGGCCAGCGCCGCTCCCTCTCGCTCCGCCGACCCGACACGGATCGCCCCCGGCGATCACCGGTGAAGGGAGGCAGCCATGCACCTCGCGAGCCGGAGCGCGGCCTTCGTCGCCGTCTGGAGCGCGACCGTCGCCTCGGCCGGGGCCCAGCCGGCGGCGGTCTGGGCCGGAGCCAACGACAACCCGAACACGCTGATCACCGGCCTCTTCGACGGCTCCGCGATGACCTACCTGCCCGAGGTGCCCGCCGGCGGCTCGGGCGGCGGCGGCAGCGGCTTCGTCGAGAGCCAGGTGCGCGTCTTCGCGGGCGCCGCGCTCGGCCGCTGCTCGTTGCTGGCGCAGACCAACACGCTGAGCAGCAGCGTCGCCCTCTACACGATCGACTCCGCCGGCGCGGCCACGCACGTCGCGGGCTCGCCGTTCCCGACCGGGGGCGTGGGCACCGCGCTGGCCTGGTCCCGCGACGGGCAGGCGCTCTACGTGAGCCGCGGCCTCACGGGCGACGCCAGCGTCGCGACCTTCCGCGTCGACTGTCCGCTGGGCGGACCGGCGACGGTCACCGACGCCGGTCCCACCACGTTGAGCCAGTTCTCGGGGCTGCGCGACCTGGACGTGACGGTGAACGACAGCCACCTCTGCGTGACGGGCTCGACGTCCAACAACGCCGGCTGCTTCCCCATCGATCCCGTCACCCGGCTGCCCGGGCCGAACCCCGTGAACACCGTCTCCGTGCCGGGCTCGCGCGGCCTGCGCATCTCGGGGGCAACCGGCTGCGGGGCCCTGGCCCTTCCGGCATCGAACCAGGTGTCGGCGTTCTTCGTCACCGGCGCCGGCGTGCTGACGCTCACGAACGCGGCCGCGTGCGTCGTCCCCCCCCTCTACGGCGCCGTCAGCCCGGACGGCCTCTTCGCAGCGTTCGGAGGCGCGGCCGGCAACCGGCGCGTCTGCCTCTACAACCTGACGCAGGCCACCTGCCAGATCGCGCTGGCGGGCTCGACGGCCGGTGCGGACGCAGGCGGCGCGCCCTACGTCGCCTTCGATCGCGCGAACCGGCTCTACGTCGCGGACGAGAACGCCAACCGGATCCGCGTCTTCCAGGCGACGCCCGGCGGCCCGGGCGCCCCCCTCGCCACCAGCACGACCAACCACGGGACGACCAAGCCGCCCGTCGGGATCGACGCCGCGCTGCTCTCCGAAGTGCCGGTCGCGCTGCGGTCGTTCGCCGTCGAGTAGCGATCAGCGCAGGGGGAACTCGCGGTCGGGGAACAGCTCCTGCGGATCCACCTTGCGCGACAGGCGCAGGAGCACCGGCTTCATCAGCTCGCGCCTCTCGTACGTGACGCCCAGCCGTTCCAGGCGCCGCTCGAGCTTCTCCGCGCTCGACGGATTGACGGCCACGAGCGCCGCCGCGGGTGCCCCCTCGACCTGCCGGCGGTAGTCGAAGAAGTACTCCGTCGTCGTGGGCCCCAGCTTGGCGGAGCACACGACCTCTTCGCCGGAGAGGAAGTTGACCTTGGTGGCGAGGAAGAAGTCCGTGAAGCAGTGGGTGACGCCCTCGGCGCGCAGGGCTCCGACGAAAGCGCGCCACTGGCGATCCGCGCGCACCGTGCCCGGCAGCTGCGCGAGCGAGCCGAGCGCGCCCAGCGCGACCAGCCCTGCCATCGCCAGGCGCCACCGACCCTCCTGCAGCGCCCGCGCGAGCAGCACCGGCAGCGGGATCATCAGGAACAGCAGGTAGCGCGGGTTCCCCTCGACCAGCGGAAGCGCGATCGCAGCGACCGCGACGTTGACCACCGCCAGCAGGGTGAGGCCGCGCAACCCCGGGGCGCGCTCGCGCCAGGCCGCAGGCAGCGCGACGCCGATCGCGACGGCCGAGAGAGCGACCGCCACCCACGCGCCGGCGAGAAGCGCCCGGTCGAGAGGGCGCGGATGTCCCGGGTCGTAGCCCATCAGCACCGGCCACTGACCCGCGATCATGCCCGCGAGGCGGCCCGCGAGACCCGGCCCCTCCTCGATCGCGCCCACGTGCGCGCCGCCGGGCAGGAGATAGCGGAACGACGCCCACCCGTTGGCCGCGTTCCACAGCAGCCCGGGGAAATAGCCGAGCAGGAGGCCCGCGGCGGCCACGGGCGCCGCGCGCAGGGCGCGGCGTGCACCGGCCGCCAGCATCACGAGCGAGACCGCGGCCAGGGGGATGACGGCGAGGATGTGGCACCAGCCGGCGAGACCGAGCAGCACGAACGCCGCCAGCACGCGGGGCCAGCCGTCGTCCGTGGACCTCGCCCAGTCGATCGCCAGGACCAGGGCCCAGGCGCCCAGCGCCAGCACCTCGACGTAGTTCCCGTCGTTGCTCACGCTGTACCGCGTGACGAAGGCCGGCGCGAAGGCCGCGTACAGCCCCGCCGCACGCGCCACCCAGGCCGAGCCACCTTCGACCCGCCGTCCCAGGCCGAAGACGCCCGCGACGAAAGTGAGGTAGAACAGCACCGAGACGAGCGCGAACGCGCGCGCAGGGTCCATCACGCCCGCCAGCGGCGCCGTGAGGTGCGATTTCAGGCTGCCGCTGTACGGCACGTGGGGCACGAACACGAGGTGCTCGGTCCCGTCCAGCGCGTGCAGAGCGACGATCCCGGACAGCGCGCCGTCCGGCGTCACCGCGCCCGCCGCGCCCTGCACGACCAGCGGAAGCCGGAAGCCGAACGCGAGCGCGAGCACCAGCAGCAGGCCGGCACGGTCGCCGCGTTCGGGCGGGCGCGCGGGCCAGGCCGCCGCGACGAGCCCCGCGACCAGCCCGGCGAGGAGGACAGAAGGAGGGATCGCCTCCAGCCCGCGCGGCCTCCAGGCCGCGGCCGGGTCGAACCAGCGGGCGCAGAGCAGCAGCCAGCAGGCGGATGCCGACAGGACTCCGCCCAGGCGCCGGCTCACGACGGGAGGCGGGAGATCGTGCCCTCCGCGGCCGCGGGCGCCGCCACGAACCGGGACCGCGCCACGAAGATGAGGTCGAGCGCGTAGCGCGGGGCCAGCGCGCCCGCCCGCAGCAGCAGGCGCATCAGCGGGACCGCCCACCGGCGGTTCCACTTGCGCTGGAGCCGGTCCAGCTTGGGCTGCGCCGAGAACCAGTTGAGCAGCAGCTCCAGGTGCAGCCCCGTGGACTCGATCGTGTCGAAGCCCTCCTCGCGCAGCAGCGCACCCACCTCGTCGTAGCTCAGCTCGCTCAGGTGGTCCGGGCTGTAGGGCCGCTCGGACCCGTCCACCACGTTCGCGAGCCGCCGCCGGTTGGGCGTGGTGAGCACGAGCAGCCCGCCGGGCCGCAGCACGCGGCGGAACTCCGCCAGCGCCTCCCGCGGGTCGGCCAGGTGCTCGATCAGCTCCCCGGCGAACACCGCGTCGAACGAGCGGTCCACGAACGCGAGGGGGCTCGCGGGCGCCACCGCCCAGTGCACGTCCGGAAACCCGGCCTGCCGCTCGCGCAGCAGGTCGTGGTCGACGTCCGCCGCGACGATCATGAACGGCCAGTGCTCGCGGATCTCGGTGAAGAGGCTGCGCCCGCAGCCGGCGTCGAGCACCCGGCTGCCCTGGGGGATGCGCGTGCGGAAGATGGCGTCCAGCCGCCGGAGCATGGCCGCGTGCAGCTCGAACAGGAAGGGCTCGGAAGGCGTATAGCCGTGGCTCGCATGGACCCGGCCGTAGTACGAGCGGAGCACGTCGGCGTCGGCCACGGTCGCGGTGACGAATCGGTTCTCCCGCACACTTCCTCTTGGATCGCGCAGCACGAGCTGGATGCCGACCACGGGGTCGAACCGGTAGGCCGGGTTCGACCAGGAGTCGGCGGCCGGCTCGCGCCCCCCGGACGACGTCTCGCGCCAGACGGATTCCGGGCCGATCGTCGTGAAGTCCAGACGGATGGTGTGATGGACGTCCCCGGGGGGCAGGGTGAAGACCCAGTAACCCAGATGGGTCTCGGGATGGCTCTCACGCAGGTGCGAATAGAGGTCCACCGCCAGGGTCCAGCCCTCGGGGCGCCGGAGCCGGCTGCGGAAGCGAAGGACGGCTTTCCGTGAGGCGAGGTCGACCCGGGACGTCAGCGCCTGGATGCGGGCCATGATGCTCGGTTCGCCGCGCAGGATAGCAGACGTTGACAGGAAATCCTTCGCGTGGCAGACTTTACGGTCTTTCTCACCACTCTGGAGAAGCGCGTTCTCATGAAGATCCTGGTCGTGGGGAACGGGGGCCGCGAGCACGCGCTCGTCTGGAAGATCCGCCAGAGCCTCCTCGTCAAGGAGGTCTACTGCGCCCCCGGAAACGCCGGCATCGCGGAGCTGGCGGACTGTGTCCCCATCGACACGACCAACATCGTCGAGGTGGCGGACTTCGCCCAGACCATCAAGGCCGACCTGACGGTCGTCGGGCCGGAGCTGCCGATGGTGCTGGGGGTGGGCGACGAGTTCCGCCGGCGGGGGATGCCCATCTTCTGCCCCAGCCGGGCGGCGGCCGAGATCGAGGGGTCCAAGGCGTTCGCCCGCGAGTTCATGCAGCGCCACCGCATCCCCTCGCCGCGCTACGAGATCTGCAGCTCGCCGGAGGAGGCGAACGCGTTCCTCGAGCGCGCGCCGTTCGGCTACCCCGTCGTGGTCAAGGCGGACGGCCTCGCGGCCGGGAAGGGGACGATCGTCGCGCAGAGTGCGTCGGAGGCGAAGGACGCGGTCTCGCAGATCATGAGCGAGAAGAAGTTCGGATCCGCGGGCGCCAAGGTCGTGATGGAGGAGTTCCTGCGGGGCGAGGAGGTCTCGTTCCTCGTCTTCTCCGACGGCTCGCGCGTGGTGCCGATGATCTCCGTGCAGGACCACAAGCGCCTCGGCGACGGCGACACGGGGCCGAACACGGGCGGCATGGGGACGGTGGCTCCGTCGACCAACATGAGCCTCGACGTGCACAAGCAGATCATGCAGGAGATCATCCTGCCCACGATCAAGGGGCTCGACGCCGAGGGGCGCCGCTACCAGGGCGTCCTCTACGCGGGGCTCATGATGACGGACGCGGGCCCGCGCGTGCTGGAGTACAACGCGCGCTTCGGCGACCCGGAGACGCAGGTCATCATGATGCGCATGAAGTCGGACCTGGTGCCCGTCCTGAAGGGCGTGGCCGAGGGCCAGCTCGGCGACGCGAAGATGGAGTGGACCAAGGAGCCCGCGATCTGCGTGGTCCTCGCCGCCGGCGGCTACCCGGGCGAGGCCGACACGGGCAAGGAGGTGAAGGGGCTGCCCGCGCTCAAGGGCGTGCCCGAGCTCCAGGTCTTCCACGCGGCGACGGCGGTGCGCGACGGCAAGGTGGTCACGGTGGGCGGCCGGGTCCTGGGCGTGACCGCGATGGGCCAGAACCTCGACGCCGCCGTGCAGCGCGCGTACGACGCGGCCGGGAAGATCCACTTCGACGGCATGCAGTACCGCAAGGACATCGGGCAGAAGGCGCTCGCGCGCCTCCACCCCTCCCGCTAGGAACCCATGGCCGGCCCGACCGTTGCCATCCTGATGGGAAGTGACAGCGACCTGCCGGTCATGGCGGGCTGCGTGAAGGTGCTCGAGCAGTACGGCATCGGCTACGACATCCGCGTGCTGTCCGCGCATCGCAGCCCCGA
>JAICEW010000395.1 GCA_025923995.1 Vicinamibacteria bacterium
CGGGCCCCAGCCCCTGCGTGACGGCCACCGGCGCCGGCTGCACGCGCTCGTAGAGCAGACGCACGTCGAGCGCGTTGGGCAGGACCTCGCGCACCTGCTCCGCGACGCCCGGGATGGGACCGTCCACCCTGACGCCGACGCGCAGGTAGTCGTCGCCGGTGGCGCCCGCCAGCGCCAGCAGCTCTGCCAGGGTTCCCGTGACGTCGCGCAGGCGGCGGCCCGCGGCGAGTGGAACGGACTCGATCGCGGCGGGCCGGCCCGGCACCACGTCGACCACGATCACGCGCTTGCCCTGCTCGGTCTCGCCGAAGTCCAGCTCCAGGATGGACCCGGAGTAGAACGTGCGGGAGGGGGCCATCAGCTCCTGCGGGCGGTGCAGATGGCCCAGCGCGATGTACTGCGCGTTCGCGGGGAGCTGCTGCGCGTTGACGCCGTACACCTCGCCCAGGTGCAGCGGGCGCTCGCCGGTGCCGACGCGCGCGCCCGAGATCAGCAGGTGGCCGACCACGAGGTTCACCGTCTCCGGCGTGAAGCCGGCGGTGAGCCGCGCCAGCACCTGCTCCAGCCGGCGCGCGTACTCCTCGTACCACTCGTGCTCCGGGCCGAGGAGCTGGCAGGCGTCCACGATCCGCCGCTCGGGCACGAACGGCAGGACAGCGACGCATGCCTCCTGCGAGCCGTGCCGGCTGGGCACGCGCACGACGCCGCCCTGGTCCGGCGGCCGCACGTCGGCGCGCACGAAGATGCGCAGCCCCTCGAGCAGCTCGGCCAGCGCTGCCAGCTTGCGCGGGTGGTCGTGGTTCCCCGCGATGAGCACGCACGCGATGCGCTCGGGCAGCAGGCGGGCCAGGAAGTCGTAGACCAGCTTTTCCGCCTCGGCCGGCGGCGCGGGCGAGTCGAACACGTCGCCGGCGATCAGCACGGCGTCGACGCGCCGGTCGCGCGCGATGCCCGCGATCTCCTCGAGCGCGGCCGCGAACTCGTCGAGGCGCGAGCGCCCGCGCAGCGTCTTGCCGACGTGCCAGTCCGCGGTGTGGAGGAAGCGCATCTTTCGCTCGTCGGGGCTAAGCCCCTCCTCGCTCCTTGACGACGGTCCGCTTCGCGGACGCGTCGAATTCCTCGTCCGCCAGCCCGTCGAAGACGTGCGCGTCGCTCAGCAGGCTGTCGCGCGCCTCGTCCCGCCGCGTGGCCCAGGCCGGGAAGGGGAACCGCAGGAGGAGCGCGGTCGGGATCTCCGGCTGCTGCACGATCATCGTGCCCGGCTTGAGGATGCCGGCCCGCGCGCGGCCGGTCGCGGCCAGGAAGCCGTACTCGGGGCGCTCCGCCTCGGCCAGGTCCAGCCGCCCCACGACGCGCACGGCCGCGTTGGCGACGATGCGGCTCTCGACCTGGCTCGCGGTCTGCTGCGCGCCGATCAGGATGATGCCCAGGCTGCGCCCGCGCTCGGAGATGTCGAGCAGCACCTCCTTGATGGGGCTGGTGCCCTCGCGCGGCGCGTACTTGTTGAGCTCGTCCAGCACGACGAACACCAGCGGCCGCGCCGTGCCCAGCGACTCCTTCTCCTCGAACATCCGCTTCAGCACCGCGCCCACCACGAAACGCTTGGCGCGGTCGTGGAGGTTGTGGATGTCGATGACGCTGAGCTGGCGCCGGCGCCAGTCCAGGACGTGGTCCTCGCGGCGCCCCACGTCGCGCCCGCGCACCAGGCCACCCAGGCGCGCCGCGGCCGCGCGCAGCCGGCGCTCGAAGGCGGACACCGTCCCCGAAGCGGCGCTGCCCACCCAGAGGCCCACGTGGTCGACGATCGCCTCGACCAGGTCCTCGAATGTCTCGACGCGCCTGCCCTCGACCGAGACCCACGCGTCGCGCGGCGCGCCCTCGGACAGCCAGGACGCCAGCTTCGACTCCACGCGATCGACGACGAACGAGAGCTGGCCCGCGTCCTCGGCATCGGCGAAGAGGAAGCGCAGGAGCCGTTCGGACACGAGCTCGCGCAGCGTCCAGAAGAAGGAGGAGACCCCCTGCTGGCGGCTGCCGGTGTCGGGCAGGCGCTCGCGCGAGCCGGCGCGCACGGGGGCCAGGAACTGGACGCTCTCGAAGGGCTCCGCGGGCAGGCCCAGCCGGGCGTACTGCGCGCGCGCCTCGTCCGAGAGCCGCCGGTTGGGCTGGTCCAGGAACAGCAGGTCCTCGCCCTTGACGTTGAAGACGATGCCGTAGGCGCTGGTGGCCTGGCCCTCGAGCGCACCGCTGCGGAACAGGCTGTGCAGGAGGAAGCTCGCGTAGCTGGTCTTGGTCGCGACGCCGGAGATGCCGGAGACGTTGACGTGCGCGCCGCGCGTGCCGTCCAGGAAGTCCAGGTTGGCGTAGACCGGCTCGCCGTCGCGCGAGAGGCCGAGCGGGAGCCGGCGCTCCATCCCGTCGAAGAACAGCGCCGCCTCGCGCTCGGCGCCGGCGGCCCGGCGCACCTCGCGCCCGGGCAGCGGCGGCACGAACACCTCGGGCTCGACGCGCGTGACGCGCACGTGGGCGGCCTGCGAGACCGTGGCCGGAAGCACCCCGCGCTCGATCAGGAACACGTCCGAGTCGAACCGCGCGCCCTCGTGCCGCGCGCGCACCAGGTCCACCACCCCGAACAGGTGCACGGTCGAGCCGTCGGGCAGCGGCGTGTCCGTCACCACCACGTCGTCGAGCTGGAGGAAGCTGCCTTCCTCGACGGCGACCCAGAACTCGAGCGCCAGCGCGTCCTGCGTGCCCAGCACCCTGCCGACCGCGCTCATGCCACCGCCTCCTCCTGGAGGCGTGACTCGATCGCGCGGCGGACGATCAGCGGGTCGCCCATCAGGTGGCGCAGCCGGCTCTCGAGACCGCCGATCGGCAGGAGGTTCTGCGGTGCGCGCGGGTCGCGAGCCGCGTCCGACGCGAACGACGGGAGCAGGGCCGCGCTCAGGTCCGCCCGCTCGCGCGCGGCCAGGAGGCCCGCGGCGGCGGCGGTCTCGAGACGCACGACGCCGGTGAGCGCGTCCTCGATCGCGCGGCCGCGCGCGAGGCGCGCGTACCACGAGTAGCGGGGGTGCATCGCGTCCTCGATCAGGAACAGCGGCGTGCGCTCGCCGACCGCGAGGGCCGGGAGCAGCGACGCGGCGTCCGCGGGCAGGTAGGAGCGGAGCAGGCGCTTCACGAAGCCGACCACCGCGGCCCGCCCGCTCTCCGCGAACGTGAGCGGCCCGTCGAGGAACACCAGGCCGCTCGCCGCCAGCTCGCAGGCGAGCACGCCCTCGGCCCGGCGCATCGCGTTCTGGAGCCCCTGCAGCGGCGAGAGCGGCGTGTTCTCGGGCACCGGATGGGGCTCGAACACGAGCGGCACGGCCTGCGTCCTCGCCTCGAACGCGGGCAGCTCGACGCCTCCGCCGACGCACATGAGCCGCGCGACGACGTCCCGGACGACCCCGGGCTGCACGCCCGCGGCACAGGCACCCACCGCGAACGTCCCGAGCAGCCCGAAGCACGTTCCCGGCCCCACGATCCGCAGCCGGTGGTCGATGCGGCGGACGCCGTCCACGAAGTAGATCGGCGGCGCGAGCGGCGGTGCGGCGGGGCGCACGGGTCCCCAGTCGGCCGTCTCCACCCGGGGATCGACCGTCGCCGCCGGCTCTTCGGCGTCCGTCAGGAGGACGGACGCGTCGTACTCGGCGGACCAAGGGTCGAGCCGGAGGGTCCAACCCATTGGGTCCATGCGGCGCAGTCTACGCCGCTTATGGGTGCCGGCAGGTCCGATCCGCTACTGCCCGCCGCGGATCTGCCGGATGGCCTCCTCCATGGTCGGCCGCACCGGGTCGGCCTTGGCCGCCTTGGACAGCGCGGGGATGGCGGCCGCGGCTGCCGGTCCGATGTGCCCCAGCGCCTTGGCCGACCATTGCCGGACCTCGCCTTCCGGGTCCTTGAGGGCCTTGACCAGGGCGGGGACCGCTTCCACGGCGGCGGGGCCCATGTTGTCGAGCGCCATGGCGGCGGCCAGGCGCAGATCCACGTCGGGATCGGCCAGCATCTCGACGAGCGCCGGCACGGCGTCCTTGCCCTTCGCGCCCAGTCCCCACACCGTGGTCGCGGCGATCTTGCGCAGCCGTGTGTCGCCCGAGCGGAGCATGTCGACCAGGCCGGGCACGGCGGGCTCGCCCAGGCGGATGAGCGCCAGGTTGGCCTCGCCGCTCACGGTGGTGTCCGTGCTCTTGAGGCGGGTGAGGAGATCGGGGACGTCAGGCCCCTTCGGCTTCGACTTGCAGGCCCCCGACGCCAGGATCAGCGCGAGGAGAGGGAGAGAGAGCCGGCGCACGGGCCACCTCCTGCGAAAGGCGAGAGTGTACTCCTCCGGCTGCCGGGACGGCGGCGTAAGATGCGGCCTCTTCATGCCCGCCGGGAAAGCGCCTCCACCTCCCACGGACACGCGCCTGGCGCGCGAGCGGGACGACGTCCTCCTGCTGCTGGCCTGCCTGGCGCTCGTGCCTGTCGTCTGGCGCGTCCTGCTGGGCTGGCGGCCGGGCGAGAGCGTCTCCGGCTACGACGCCATGGCCACGATCTTCCCCGTCCTGGCCGAGCTGGTCGCGGCCGGCGGGGACTGGAGCACGCTCGTCTACCGCCCCGAGCTGCTCGGGGGGATGAAGATCCGCGACGCGGTGGGGCCGTTCCCCCTTTTCACCTGGCTCGCCGCGCTGGGCCTGGGGACGACGGCGGTCTACAACGCGTCCGCGTTCGCCGTGCAGTCCCTCATCGCTTTCCTGGGCGTGCGCGCGGCATCCGACCTCGCCGCCGGATGGGGCGCCCGGACCTCGTGGACGGCCCGGCTGGTCGGCAGCGCGCTGGTCGCGTTCACTCCCGCGCTGGGCTGGCGGTTCGGTTACGGACACCTCACGCTCGTCGTCGGGCTCCTGCCGTTCATGGCGGGCCTCGCGCTGGTGGCGGCATCCGGCGCGCGAGCCCTTTCGGCCACGCTCGTCCTGGTCGCGGTCGGCAGCCTGTCCATCGGCATCCAGTTCACCGGCCACCAGCTGGTCTTCTACGGCGCGGTGTTCGGCGCGCCCGTGCTGATCGGCCTGTGGTGGACGCTCGGACACCGGCCGCGCGCGCTCGCGGTGCCCGCGCTCGCCGGCGCGGCGGCCTTGCTGCTGGCCCTGCCGGCGTTCCTGCCCGTCCTCGCCCACGCGCGCAGCACCGACTCGCCGCGCGCGCTCGGCCAGACGCAGATCACGTACTCGTACCTGACGCAGCGTCCCGTCGACTGGCTCGCGTCGAGTGCGTGGACGCGCGGGGCGATCCCCGGCGGTCAACCCGAGCTGCACCATCACGAGACGAACGTGCCGCTGGGCCCGCTGCTGGTCCTGGCCGCGCTCGTGCCCTGGAGGAAGGCGCGCGCGCTCGGCTGGGGCGCGCTGGCGAGCGTCGTCCTGGCCATGCTGTTCGCCATGAACGCGCGGCCCGTCTCCACCGCGCTGCTCGCGCTCGTCCCGCCGCTCCAGAGCTTCCGCGTGCCGACACGCGCGATCCTGCCGTTCGCGATGACCCTGCCCGTCCTGGCGACGGCGGCCGTCGCCTTCCGCGCCGAGGTGATCACGCGACGCGCGATCGCCGCGTGC
>JAICEW010000396.1 GCA_025923995.1 Vicinamibacteria bacterium
CGTCAGGCCACTCTCCCGGCCGCTCGCGCAAGGCGGGTCTACAATGCCGGGAGAGACGAGATGGCCATCACCATGCAGTACGTCACGGACGAAGAGCTGTTCGAGGCGCCCCGGGACGGGCAGAAGCACGAGCGCGTGGACGGGGAGCTGCGCGTGAGCCCCGCGGGTTTTCGCCACGGCGCCGTCATCGTGCGGCTGACGATCCGGCTCGGCGCGTTCGTCGCCGAACGGAAGCTGGGCCACATGGCCGACTCCAGCACCGGCTTCCGCTGGCCGGGTCGCAAGGCCGACCGGCCCGACAACGTGCGGTGTCCCGACCTCAGCTTCGTCGCCGCGGGCCGTTATCCCGACGAGCACGAGCCGGTCGGGTTCTCGACGATCCCGCCGGACCTGGCGGTGGAGGTGCTCTCGCCAGGCGACCGGCCTGGTGACGTCCTGGAGAAGGTCGGCGAGTACCTCGACGTGGGGACCCGGCTGGTGTGGGTGATCGATCCCGACAAGCGAACGGCTGTCGTGTACCGGAGCCTCACGGACGTCCGCGTGATCGCCGAGGCCGACGTGCTCGACGGCGAGGACGTCGTGCCCGGGTTCGCGTGTCCGCTCAAGGACGTCCTGGGCTGAGGGCCGCTGCCCTTCGAGAACCACTGCCAATGGACCATCGGTGTGCTGCTCGCGATCCTCGCCCTTCGGCCCGCGCTTCCTGCCCAGCGGGCGGCCTGCCTCCTCGGCATGAATTTCGTCTTCCTGGCCGCGGCCCTGCCTTCGCCGCCCGCGAGCGTGGCCAGGCCGCGGCCGGCTCCGGCGCGGCGAACGGCTGAAGCCCTAGGCTCGCCTGGCCGAGTTCGCGACCAGCTCCACCAGCGCCGCCCGTCCGACCGGCTTGACCAGGTGCCGATCGAACCCCGCCTCCTGTGAGCGCTTGCGGTCCTCGGGCAAGCCGTACCCGCTCACGGCCGCGATGAAGGTCTTCTCGATCCCGGGCAGCCGGCGGAGCTGGCGGCAGGTCTCGTAGCCGTCCATTCTCGGCATGCCGATGTCGCAGACGATGACGTCGGGCTGGAACTCGGGGGCGAGGTCGACGGCCGCCTGGCCGCTCTGGACCATGCGGACCTCGCGGGCGAGTCCCTTCAGGGCCCACGTCATCGCCTCGGCCGCGTCGAAGTTGTCGTCGACCACCAGGGCGCGGTCCACGTAGGGCGCGTCCGGAATGACGACAGGCGGGCGGGGTGGAGCAGGCTTCGCCTCTTCCGCGGGCCGCGCCGGCAGGCGCAACACGAACTCGCTGCCCTGGCCGGGGCCCTCGCTGTGGGCCTCGACCGTGCCGCCGTGCATCTCGACCAGGCGCTTCACCAGCGTCAGGCCCAGGCCGAGCCCGCCCTGCGATCGGTCGAGCGAGCGCTCGCCCTGGGTGAACAGGTCGAACACGCGAGGGACGAGCTCCGGCTTGATGCCCGAGCCGTTGTCGCGGACGCGCACCACCGCCTGGTCGTCCTCGCGCTCGACCGTCAGCCAGATCTTGCCGCCGGGCTCGGTGTACTTGGCCGCGTTGTTGAGCAGGTTGAAGACCGACTGCGTGAGGCGCGTGGGGTCGCCGTCCACGCGCAGCGGCTTCTGGGGCAGCGAGACGTTCAGGTCGTGCCCCTGACCCTCGACCGCCGGCCTCACCATCTCGGCCGCCTGCTCGGCCACTTCGGCCAGGTTCACGAGCTCCTTGCGCGGCTCGACCAGGCCGCGGCTGATCCGCGACATATCGAGGAGGTCGTCCACCAGCCGCGTCAGGTGCTCCACCTGGCGCTCCATCATGGCGTGCGCCCGGTCCAGCCCCTCGCCGGCGAGGTCCTGCCGCTGGAGCGTCTCGATGACGCCGCGCAAAGGGGCCAGCGGGTTCCGCAGCTCGTGGCCCAGCATGGCCAGGAACTCGTCCTTGCGGCGGTCCGCGTCACGCAGCTGCTCGGTGACACGGCGGCGTTCCAGCATGTCGGCGGCCTGCCGCGCGAGCACGTCGAACATCGTGAGCTCGCGCTCCCCCGGCACGTGGGGCTCACGCCAGTGGGTGGAGATCATCCCGACCATGCGTCCGTTGCGTGCGATGAGCGGCGTCGACTGCACCGCCGCGATGCCGCTGAGGCGAAAGTGCTTGATGCACTCGGGCTGCTGCAGGAAGGCCGCCTCGCGAACGTCTGGGACGACCACACGCGCACGCGTGCCGAGGGCACGCCCGCAGACCGCCGCACTTTCGGTGTCGACCGTCTTCCAGAAGGCCGCCGAGTCGGGATGGAATCCCTTCCACGCGATCAGCCGGAGCTCCTGCCGCTCCGGGTCGAGCACCTGGAGGCTGCCCATGTCCGCGCGCATCAAGTCGATGGCGGCGCCCAGGATCTGCCCGTAGAGCGCCTCGACGTCCTCCTCGTTGATCAGCTGGCTGCTGATCTCCTGCAGCCGCTTGGCGTCCTCGAGCTCCCGCGCCGACCGTGCCTCGCTGACGCGCAGCGCGACCTCGGCGCGCTTCTGCTCCGTCACGTCCGTGGCCACGGCCACCGCGGCGATGACCTCCCCGTCGATGACGACCGGGGCCGCCGCCGATCGCACCACCCGCTCCTCGCCGTCGCCGCGCCGCCGGAGCCGCACGTCCTGGACGACACGCTCCCCGCGCAGGGCGCGGGCGAACGGCTGCTCCCCGGCCGGTATCGGCACACCCGTCCTCCAGTCCCGCGGCTGGAGCTCGGCGGCCAGCGTGCCGACGTCACGGTTCAGCTCCTCGAGCGTCTCGAACCCGATCTGGTCGAGCGCCGGCTGGTTGGCGAGGGTGATCCCCTCCTGGGTGCCGAGGTACACCGCGTCCGGGATGCTGTCGAGGACGGCGTGCAGCTCCGCCGCCCTGCGCTCGGCCGCTGCGCAGAGGTCGCGGTACTCCTTTTCGCTCTCCCGCAGCGCCGCCTCGGCGCGCGCGCGCTCGACCGCGGCCCAGGTCCGCTCCGCGACCTCCTCGACGATGCGCACGTCCTCCGCGGTCCAGGCCCGCGGCGCGGCGCAGTCGACGGCCAGGGCCGCGCACAGGCGGCCGTCCTTGTTGAGCGGAAGGCCGATCGCGGCACTGGCGCCGGCCGAGAGCCAGGCGCGCCGCTCCTCGTCGGGAAAGCGCGCATCCGTGGAGACGTCGCCCACGACCAGCGGCGCGTTGGCGGCAAAGGCGTCGAGGACGGCCTGGCCGAACCCGGCCACGGTCATCCGGTGCGGCACGGGCGGAGCGTTCGGCGCCTTGTAGCCGTGCAGCGTCGTCGCCCAGCCGTCTTCGTCGATCTCGTAGAAGAACGCCCGGTCGGCCCGGAGGTGCCTCGCCAGCAGGCGCATCGCCGTGGCCTGGATGTCCGCGGGGTCGGCGAGAGCGCGCAACGCGTCGCTGACCTCGAGCCGGAACGCGCCCCGCCCTTCGCGGCTGCGAAGCTCTTCGTTGGTGGCGTGGGCCTGGTGGGCGATCGCCGCCAGCCGGGACAAGCTGGTCAGCTGCCGTGCGTCTTCCGCGTCGAACTTCCGATCCGGCGTGTGCGCGATCACCCACACCGTCCCGATCGGCCGCCCCCCGGCGTGAATAGGGACCACGAGGGCCTCGGCCAGCGGCAAGTCGGTGGCCACGGCCGAGGGAAAGTACCGCTCGGGATGGACGAAGAGCGTGGTCGCGTCCCGCTGGATCACGACTCCGCAGGGGCTCGCCTCGCGGGACATGCTGCCGCCGACGTGGCTGGCGAGGGTCCCCGCGATGGCGCGCCAGCGGAACACGGTGTGATCGCTCCCGGGCTCCAGGATGCTCACGCCCGCGCTGTCGGCGCGACACAGCGCGAGGGCCGTATCCGCCAGCTTCTGGAGGATCGCCCCCGGATCGCCTTCCAGGGCTTCGCCCAGACCGGCCAGCGCGCGGGCCTCGGCTTCGTAGTCCGGCCGCCGCGAGGTGCGGCGGGTCAGCTCTTCGGTGGCGATGACGTCATCGAGGCGGACAGCCGTGACGTCGAGCTGGCCCTGGTCACTCATTATCCGGCGCGCCGTCTCGCCCGCCGCGAGGTCGCGGCGACGTCCTCACTTTCACCTTAGCGCCGCGGCGGCCCTCCAGGGGTGGAGCGTGCGAGAATCCGGCTTCCGACGCCTCAAGTGACTGGGACCCGGTCGCCCGACGTCCTACCGTTCGTCCTTCGGGGGCGCCGCGGACAGGCGGCCGGCCGCGTCGTCGGCCAGGGCGACCTGGCCCGCGCCTCCCGCATCGAGCGACAGCTGGCCGGGCGTGGCGCCGTGCAGGCGCGACTGGATGGTGGCGATGGCCTCGCGTCCCGCGCGGCGGAGATCGGCGCTGCCGGAGTCGGCCAGGTCGGCCAGCGCGGGTACGGCCTGGGCCGACCCGAGCTGCCCCAGCGCGCGTACGGCCGCCACCCGCAACCCTTCGTCCCGCTCCTCGAGCACGAGTGCCAGCAGCAGCGGCTCGTCCTGCGGATCGCCACGGTGCCCGAGCGCGTCCGCGCAGGCGCGTGCCACGGCCGGCCGGCGGCGCGCACCCGAGGCGGCCTTCTCGCGCCGCAATGTCGCGCGCGCGACGCCCGCGTCCATCTGCGGTCCAAGGGAGGCCGCGGCGCGAGCGGCGAGATCGTCCTCGACCGAAGCGTCGGCCACCAGCGCGTTCAGGACGGCCACGCCCTCGACGCCGAGAGCGGTCGCCGCTTCCAGCCGCACCTCGGGATCCGAGTCCTCGACCGCCGAGCGCATCAACGCGCCGACGCTGGCCTGCTGCGGGAACTCGCGGACCAGGGTCCTCAGGCACAGCACGCGCACGCCGGCCACGGGATCCTGGCGCGCGCTCTTCGCGAGCTCGGCGAACTCGTCGAGGGGCGCGGCGAGCCGCCGGGCCACCTGCGCCAGCAAGGGCACGGCTCCTTCCACCGAGTCCGACAGCGACGCACGCTGCCCGGGGGGCACGAGGGCGCGGAGCTCGCCGTCGGCCACCGTCAGCTGGCCCTCGCGCAACGGGCGGCGGAGCAGCTCCAGCATCGCGTCGCGCGTCGGCCCGTCGAGCCGGGCCCGGACCATCGCCGTCGCTCCCTGGAGGTGGAACTGCTGGTCGAACCCGAGATGTCCCACCTCCACGTCGCCCGTGGTGCGGCCGGTGGAGCGCAGCCTGAAGGCAGGATCGATGCCGCGGACGAGGATCACCAGCCCCCGCGCGTCGTTCTCGTCGCGATACGCCCGCAGCTCCGTCTCCAGCGGCCGCGCGGCTTGGGCCAGCTCGTCCGCGACGGTCTCCCAGTCGGGGTACTCGCTCACCGACGTGAGCAAGCGGCCCTGCTGGCGTCTCCAGATCTCCCAGGCTCCCACCGCCAGCATCACACCGATGCCGCCGGCGGCGACGAGGAGGCCCTCGAGCATTTCCATGGGTCAGATGACCGGTGACGTGCCGGCCGGCGAGCAGGCCTCCAGCAGCTCCACGTCGGTCGAGCCGTCCTTCAGCGCATGAGCCATTCCCGCCGGGATCACGAAGCAGTCGCCGGCGCCCAGCCTCTGCTCCGCGCGTCCCTCACAGCAAAGCGTCAGCTCGCCCTGGAGCACGAAGGTGAGCAGCAGATCC
>JAICEW010000397.1 GCA_025923995.1 Vicinamibacteria bacterium
CCACCTCCTCCATGACCGGCTTCGGCATCTTCGCCTTCTGCGCCTTCTCCTTGAGGGCCGCGATCTCCTCGCCCAGCTCGTTGCCCTCCCCCAGCTCGGACTGGATCGCCTTGAGCTGCTGGCGCAGGAAGAACTCGCGCTGCGAGCGGTCCATCTCGCCCTTGGCCTGGGTCTGGATCTCCTGCTGCATCGCGAGCACCTCGAGCTCCTTGGCCATGAGCTCGTGCACGCGGCGCAGCCGGTCCAGCGGGTCGACCGCTTCCAGGATCTCCTGGGCGCCCTCCACCTTGAGGTCGAGGTTGGAGGCGGTGAGGTCCGCCAGGCGTCCGGGCTCCTCCATGTTGGTCGCGATGACGATGACCTCGGGCGAGATGGGCTTGCCCAGGTTGGCCGACTTCTCGAGCGCGGCCTTGACGTTGCGCATCAGGGCCTCGACCTCGAGGTTCTTCTCCTTGACCTCGCCCTCGGTGACCGGCTCCACCCGCGCGTGGAGGTGCGGATGGCCCTCGTCGAAGCCGGTGATGCGCGCCCGGCCGATGCCCTGCACCAGCACGCGGATGCGCCCGTCCGGCAGCTTCAGCATCCTCATGATGAGGGCCACGGTGCCGACGGGATAGATGTCGTCCCCGCTGGGGTCCTCGTCGTCCTGCCGCTTCTGCGCGGCCAGCAGGATCATCCGGTTGTCGGCCAGCGCCTGGTCGACCGCCTTGATGGAGCGCTCGCGGCTGACGTACAGCGGCACGATCATGAAGGGGAAGATCACGATGTCGCGCAGCGGCAGCACCGGCAGCGAGTCCGGGATCTTGACGGGCTCCTCGTCCTTCTTGGGCTCTTCGGTCACGTTGTCCTCTACCCCTGCTCGCGCACCACGTCGATCACCGTCTCCCGCCCGCGCCGGTCCTTGACGCGCGGCATCACCACCGTCAGCACGCCTCCGGCCAGCCGCGCCTGGGCCTGGCGGACGTCGAGCGACGCGTCGAGCGCGATCGTCCGCGTGAAGCGGCCGTGCGGCCGCTCCATGCACAGGAACCCGACGACGCCGTGCGGGCGGCGGTCGCGCCGCTCGCCGCTGATCGTCAGCTCTCCTTCGCGGTACGACACGCGGAGGGAGTCCGGTTGCAGGCCGGGCACCTCGACCACGATCCGGAGGCAGCCGTCGCACTCGTAGACGTCCACGCTGGGCACCCATTCGCTCGTGCCGGGCCGCTCGCTCCGGCCGAGCGTGGCCAGGCGCTCGAAGAGGCGGTTCATCTCCTGCTGCAGCAGCATCAGGTCGATGGAGGCCGGGCGGGGCGTCTTCTTGACCGCGGGCATGTCGTGGAACCGAGCCCAGTTAAGTACACGCCCGCGCTCGCGGTCAAGCCCGCGCCGTGATCTCCTGCGCCGCGCGCGCGCCACCCGCGTCGTCTCCTCGCGCCGGTAGTAGCAACATCAACGACTTAGCGGCTGCGAAAGCTGTTGACGCGCGCGCGGCTCGTGGTAAGCTCCCGCGGTTCGATTTCCGCTCCAGGCGTCTGGTTGCGGCCAGCCGGCCGCAGTCCCGTTCTTTGAGGGGGGCTCATGTCCTACGTGCGCAGCGCGCGCTTTGCTTGTGGCCTGATGGTGGCGGTACTGGCAGCCGGACCGGCGGGAGCGCAGATCACTCCCGACAAGTCCTCGCCGATCGCGGCCAAGGAGTATCGCCATCCGCAGATGCACATCGAAAACCGCGTTCAGCGGGTCGAGGAGCAGGCGGCCGCGGCCAGGGGGCCGCTGCTCGACGCCCTCGCCGAGCTGCGCGTGTCCTCGCCGGCTGCATACGTCGACCCGCGGACGGGCCGCTTCGCGACCCTGCTGCCGGCCGAGCCCCTCCTGCCCGGCACGGGCGAGGGCAACACGCTGGCCTGGGCCGACCTCTCCGTCGAGGCGCCCGGCACCGTCCCCGAGTGGCAGCAGGCGGCCTGGGGCGCGCTCATGGGCTACCTGCAGCAGCACCGCGCGGCCCTCGGCATCGAGGTGACCGAGCTCGTGCAGCCCGGCCGCATCGCCGTGCACGACGACGGCGCGCTGGTGCAGATCCACGCGCCCCGCGTCATCGACGGCGTGCCCGTCCGCGACAGCCACCTGACCGCGGTCATCAACCACGGCAACCTGGTGCTGTTCGGGGCCACCAACTGGGGCACGGTGCGCGTCCCCAGCGAGCCCCGGCTGACGCAGGACGAGGCCGCGGCCTCGCTCGCGCGGCACCTGGGGGCCCTGGCGCCCGCGTCCTTCCGACGGCAGGCGAACCTGGCGATCGTCCCGCTGTCGACCGGGCCGCTGGAGTCGGTGGCCGCCTTCGACCAGGGGCTCGACTATCGCCTGGTGTGGGTCCTGAGCCCGAGGTTCCCCGGCGAGCTGGGCACGTACGAGGCCCTGGTCGACGCGCACTCGGGCGAGCTGGTGGCGTTCACCGACACCAACCAGTACCAGAGCGTCCGGCGCGTGCAGGGCGGCGTCTACCCCGTGTCGAACGACCTCGTGCCTCCGGACGGCATCGAGCAGCCGGGCTGGCCCTTCCCGTTCGCGGACGTGGCCACCTCCGGCGGCAACTTCTTCACGGACACCGGCGGCAACCTGCCCGTCTGCGCGACCGGCAACATCACCTCGACGCTCAACGGGCGCTACGTCCGGATGAACGACACGTGCGGCGCCGTCTCGCACACCTCCGGCGCCGACCTCGACTTCGGCGTCAGCGGCGGCACCGACTGCACGACCCCCGGCATCGGCGGCGCCGGGAACACGCACGCGACCCGCACCGGCTTCTTCGAGCTCAACAAGATCGCGGAGCAGGGGCGCGGCCACCTGCCCAACAACACGTGGCTCCAGCAGCAGCTGAACGCGAACATGAACATCGTCGCGACCTGCAACGCGAGCTGGAACGGCTCGGTCAACTTCTTCCGCTCGGGCGGCGGCTGCAACAACACCGGCGAGATCGCGGCCATCTTCGACCACGAGTGGGGCCACGGGATGGACAACAACGACGTGACCGGCACCATCGCCAACCCAGGGGAGGGCATCGCGGACATCTACATGGCGGTGCGCCTCAAGGAGTCCTGCGTGGGCCGCCACTTCCGCAACACCAACTGCGGCGGCTACGGCAACCCCTGCATCTCCTGCACGGGCGTGCGCGACATCGACTGGGCGCAGCGGGCCAACAACACGCCCACGACCATCACCTGGATCGACGCCAACTGCGGCGGCGGCCCCGCCCCCTGCGGCGGCGGCGTGCACTGCGAGGGCTCGGTCTTCGCGGAGTCGATGTGGGACCTGTTCAACCGCGACCTGATCACCGCGGGCTACAGCTCGAACACGGCGCTCGAGATCGCCACCCGCCTGACCTACTTCGGCGCGGGCCCCGCGACCACCCTCTTCCAGTGCGTGCAGGGCAGCGGCGGCTGCCCGGCCACCGCGGCCTACCTGAACATCCTGGCGGCCGACGACGACAACGGCAACATCACGACCGGCACGCCGCACTTCACGGCCATCCGCGACGCGTTCAACCGCCACGGCATCGGCTGCCCGACTCCGGCGGCGGGCAACAGCGGCTGCCCGAACGCACCCTCGACGGCGCCGACCGTGGTGGGCACGCCCGAGGACAAGGGCGCGCGGCTGAGCTGGGCGAGCGTGCCGGGCGCGGTGAAGTACCGCGTCTTCCGGACGGAAGGCGTCTTCGGCTGCGACTTCGGCAAGGTCCTGCTGGGCGAGACCTTCGGCACCTCCTGGACGGACGGCAACCTGCAGAACGGCCGCCAGTACTTCTACTCGGTGGCGGCGGTCGGCCTGTCGAACACCTGCCTGGGCCCGCTGAGCGCCTGCACGACGGTGACGCCGGCCGCGGGTGGGAACCTCACGCTGGACCCCAACGCCACGGTGACGCCGACCAGCGGTGACGGCGACCCGTTCGTCGACAACTGCGAGACGGTCGACGTGAGCCTGAACGTCGCGAACACCGGCACCGGCACGCAGAACAACGTGCGCATCGTCGCGGTGCAGCCGCTCACGCACCCCGGCACGGTCGTCACCAGCCTGGGCACGCCCACGGCCACGCTGGCCCCCTGCGCGAGCGTCGCCAAGACGTTCACGATCCGCGCGGTGGACCTGGCGCCCGACGCGGTCGTCCGCCTGCGGGTCGACGTGACGAGCGACCAGCTCTCCCCCGGCGTGCGCTCGCAGATCGTGCAGTTCGGTGCCACCGAGGGTGACGCGCAGTTCCTCCCGACGCAGACGTTCGACTTCGAGGCCGGCGCGCAGGGCTGGGGGGTCGTGACGGGCACCTTCAACCGTACCAACGCGGCGCCTGGCGGCGCCGGAGGAGCGGGGACGTTCTACTTCCAGTCGTCTTCGTTCCTCGACAACCAGTGCGACGAGGTGCAATCGCCGGTCATCGTCCCGACTGCGACCACGACTCTCTCCCTACAGAACAACTACGACATCGAGCCCTTCTCGGCGGGGAGTTGGTACGATCGCGCGAACGTTGGGCTCGTCAACGTGCACAGCGGTGCGCGTTCGGTCGTCTCGCCCGATGGCGGGCGTCCTTACAACGCGAGCGGTTCCGGCGGTGTGTGCGGGCTGGACCAGCAGCCGGGTTGGGCGGCGACGAATGCCACTTGGGGCCCGAGCACGTGGACGTCTGCAGCGTTGGGGTCCGCCGCGGTGGCGGGCCAGCCGCGCCGGCTCAACGTGAAGTACGGCACCGACGCGGCCGCCAACGCGTTCGGCTTCCGTTTCGACCAGGTCACCGTGACCAATTTCAGCCTCAAGATCGCCGATACGTTGAGCAACCAATGCGTTGTCGGCAACCAGCCGCCCGTAGCCACCCCCGACAGCAGCAACTCGAGCACGTTCGGTGCGGTCACGATCCCGGTGCTGGCAAACGACTCTGAGCCCGAAGCCCAGTGCATGCGCGTGGCCGCGGTGACGACGCCCGCCAACGGCGTGGTGGTCATCAACAGCGTGGGCTGCCCGAACACGGACACCGTGTCCTACATCCCGAGCCCGAGCTGCGGCATCCCGTGCAACGACAGCTTCCAGTACACCGTGAGCGACCAGAACGGCGGTACGGCGACCGCGACCGTGACCATCAACCAGGTGCCGGTCGAGCTGCAGCAGTTCAAGGTCGAGTAGCCGCGCAAGGTCGTTCGATCGAAAGGGGGGCCATCGGGCCCCCCTTTCTTTTGGCCGGCCGGTCGCGCGGGGAGAAGCGCTTCAGTGGCCGCGAGCCGTAAGTGGAACGCAGACCGAGCGCGTTAGGGAAGTTCCAGAAGCCGCTGAGCCTCCCTCGCCGCGGCCGACGCCGGTGACGCCTTGATGGCGCGCTGAAGATCCGTGCGCGCCCGCGCGGCGTCGCCCTGCTTGAGACGCAGCCGGCCGAGATGGAGGAGCGCGCTCGCGTCGTTCGGGGCGAGCGCCACGGCCTTCTCGTAGCGCACCAGCGCGTCCGCGGGCTTGCCGTCGCGCTCGGCCACGGCGCCCCACAGCAGCCACGCCGGCACGAAGTCGGGGAGAAGCCGTGTGGCATCGCGGAGCCGAGCGCTCGCGCCGCTCAGTTTTCC
>JAICEW010000398.1 GCA_025923995.1 Vicinamibacteria bacterium
CGATCGAGATGTCGCGTCTCGCGCGGAGATGGGCCGTCCGTGGCCGAGACGAGGAGTCAGCGGCGCGCGCGCGTCGCGGTCGCGATCAGCATGTAACCGCTCGAGGGCACGAGCCGGTCCAGCTGCGAGACGGCCCACACGAACGGATGGATCGCGCCGTACGCGCGGAAGGCTCTTCCGTGCTTCGCGACGTCGGCCCCGGTGACGACCATGCCCTTGGCCGAGCCGCGCTTGCCGAGGCGCTCGACGCCCCAGTTGAGCGCGGTGTCCACCAGCTCGGAGAAGAAGCGCGAGTAGGTGCGGTGGCCCTCCCACTGGAAGCCGTGCGACGCCAGCAGCGCGCGCAAGCCCTCCGCCGTGTAGCCCGCCCGCAGGTGCCCGTGCTTCTCGTCCGTCTGGCCGATCGCGTGGCGGAGCCGGCGGAGGAGCGTGCGCTTGAGGTGCGGCGTGTTCACGACCAGGCGCGCGCCCGGCTTCGCGATCCGCGCCAGCTCGCGCACGAAAGCGCCTTCATCCGGCGCGTGCTCGAGCATGTCCACGACGACGACGCGGTCGAACTCGGCGTCCGCGAAGGGCAGCGCGGACGCGTCCACGTGGTGCACGTCCGTTTCCACCAGCTCGCGGATGGAGGCCACGGCCTCGTGGGTCAGGTCGGCCGAGGCCCAGCGCCCGCCGGCGCGGCGCAGGAGCAGGCTGATCACGCCGTTGTCCGAGCCGAGATCCAGGCAGCGCTCGTCGCCGGTCGGCCCCAGCGCGCGCGTGATCTCGGCCAGCTTGCGCTGCTTGAGGACCGACTTGCGGAACAGCGCGAGAGCCCAGGGCTCAGCCATGCCGCTCCACCCGCAGGATCACCGGCGACCCCAGCGCCTGCGTGAGGCGCGTCACGCGCGGGACGGACTCCAGCGCGCGGGCCAGGCCGCCGCGGCCGTGCGCGCGGTGCAGCGCCATGGGCAGGAAGAACTGCGGGCGCCGCGCGGTCACGCGGAAGCCGTTCGCCCGGAAGGCGTCCTCGACGTCCGCGTCGCGGAACACGGTGAACGGCCGCGTGTTGCCCTCGACGTTCTTCTTGGCGTCGAACAGCGGGCCCGCGAACGCGTTCACGCTGCGCCGCGTCGGGTAGTCGATCACGACCGCGCGGCTGGCCAGCCGGCACAGCTCGGCCACCAGCGCGGGCCACGCGGCGACGTGGGACAGCAGGCGGAACGAGAGCACCGCGTCGAAGGCCCGGTCGGGGAACGGCGCGTGCAGGAGGTCGCCGGACTGGAAGCGGGCGCGTCCGGCGTCGACCAGGGGGCGCACGCGCTCGCGGCAGACCGCATCGCTTCCGTAGACGGTCACCTCGTGGCCGGCGTCGGCCAGCGGACCCGCGAGCTGGCCGTGACCGCCCCCGACGTCGAGCACGCGCGCGCCCGGCCAGGGCGCCAGCAGCTCCAGCGTGGTGCGGGCCTGCACGTCGAGGAACCAATGCCCGACCGGGCCGCGGAAGCGCTCCGCGTACCCGGCCGACGACGTCTCGACGTCCGCGTCCTCGCGCGGGGCTCCGCTCATCGACTCCGATGCTACCGCGAGGGGGGCGCCTCCTTGGAACACCCTTGGCAGCGCATTGGGGCTCGTTACGGACTCGCGAGTGGCGGGCCGCTAGATTCCCTCCAAAGCAACAAGGAGGATCGAATGCGGCTGGCCCTGGTGGCTTTGGCTGTGATCGCGCTGGCTCCCGCTGCGCTGCGCGCCGGAGAACCGGAAGACCGGAAGGCGGAGCTCGGCGTCGGCATCGTCGGCCTGTCGGTGTACTCGCAGGAGGGCGAGACCCTCACGACGCTGGGTGCCCCCCACTCGGCATTCTTCATGCCGGGGACGCTCTACGCTTCGTTCTTCGTGACCCGCCGGTTGGCTTTGGAGCCTCAGCTGGGCGTCGTCTACGTCTCGGGGGACGACTCGTCCTTCCACATCGCCACGTTCGCGGGCCAGGTCGACTACCTCTTCAGGGACAGGGAGCGGCCGTCGGCGTACGTCTTCGGTCGCGGCTCGCTGACGAGCGTGGGCGGCGAAGACGTCTCCGAGACGGCCTCGTCCCTCGGGGGCGGGCTGGGTTACCGCCTCCCGCTCGGCGGGCGGGCCCTTCTACGCTTCGAGGGCCGGTACGACCACCGGTTCGAGCAGGACTTCGATTCGGACGCCGACACCTTCTCGGTGTCCGTGAGCCTCGGGATCGCGCTGTAACGTTGGCGGCCGCCCAACGCGCAGGCCGGGCGGTGCGCCAGCGGGTGGAGGCGTCGCGGTCGGCGTCGGCTCGGGCTCCCTGGACGGTGCCACGGACGGTTCGACGGGTGGCGGCGGCTCAGTGGGCACGGGTTCCGCCGACGGCGTCGCCGCCGCCTCGGGCTCGACCGGAGACGGCTCGACGGCTTCGGGCCCGACGGGCGGGGGCTCGTCCTCCTCCACGGGCTCGGGCGGAGGAGGCGGCTCGCTTCCCAGCCGCGTGTTCTTGAGGTACCCGGCGTGCGCCATCAGCCAGAGCACGCGCCGCTGCGCGCGCGCGTGGCGGGCCGCGTTCACGCGCGGGTTGATGCGGCGGGGGTTGGGGATCATCGCCACCAGCCCCGCGGCCTCGGCCTCGTCGAGCGCCGCGCACGGCTTGCCGTAGTAGCGCCGCGCCGCGGCCTCGCAGCCGTAGACGCCGTCGCCCCACTCGATCACGTTCAGGTACAGCTCCAGGATGCGAGCCTTCGTGAGGTCCTGCTCCAGCCAGCGCGAGACGAGCAGCTCGCGCACCTTGCGCACCAGGCTCTTGTGCGTCGAGAAGTACAGGTTCTTCGCCAGCTGTTGCGTGATCGTGCTGCCGCCCCGCGCGAACCGGCCGGCCTTGCGGTTCGCCTCGTAGGACTCGCGCACCGCCTCCCAGTCGACGCCCTCGTGCCCGAAGAACTTCTGGTCCTCCGCGGAGAGCAGCGCGTGGATCACGTGACGCGACACGCGCGCGAGCGGCACCCAGGCCTGGCTGTGCCCGGCCTTGCGGCCGGCGGCCTTCGCCTCGCGCTCGCGCTGGAGCATGACCGCGGTGCGGCCGGGGTTCTTCTGCGCGAGGACCTGGACGTCCGACCGCGCGGGCAGGCCCCACCACAGGTAGAGGACGAACGCGGCCACCGCCGCCACGAGGACGAGCAGGGCCTTCTTCACGCGGAGCCGCCCCTGTTAAGTACCACTGAACACATCGGATGCGGCGGAGCGTAGACGCGCTCGCGAGCGGGTGTCAACGCATACAATCCGCCCGCACATGGGTTCCTCCAGCCTGGCGTCCGCGGAGTACGAGCCGGCCTCGACGCCCGCCCGGCGCCTGGGCCTCGCGACCGTGGCGCTGCTCTTCTTCGCCTCCGGCCTCTCGGGGCTCGTGTACCAGGAGCTGTGGCTGCGCCTGCTCGGGCTCGTCTTCGGCGTCACGGTGTACGCGGCCAGCGCGGTGCTGGCCGGGTTCATGGGCGGGCTGGCGCTGGGCAGCGCGATCGGGGGACGCTGGGCCGATCGGACGCGCCGGCCCCTCCTCTTCTACGGAGCGGCCGAGGTGCTGGTCGGCCTCTCCGCGCTGGCCACGCCGGCGCTGCTCGACCTCGTGGAGCGCGCGTACGTGGCCCTGCATCCGGTGCTGCCCCACCTGCCGGGCACGCTCACGCTGGTGCGCTTCGTGCTCTCGATCGCGGTCCTGCTGCTGCCGACCATGCTGATGGGCGCGACGTTCCCGCTGGTGGTGCGCGCGTCGCTGCGCGGATCGCGCCCGCTGGGCGAGGACGCGAGCGCGCTCTACGCCGCGAACACCGCGGGCGGGATCGCGGGCACGCTGCTGGCCGGCTTCTGGATGATCGGCGGCATCGGCATCGGCCTCTCCTTCCAGCTGGCGGCCGCGCTCAACGTCGCGGTGGGGCTGGCGGCGATCGCGCTCTCGTCCGCGCGCGAGCGGGGCCAGGCGCCGGAGCACGCGCCCGTCGCGGACGACGCGGACGAGCCGACGACCCCCGTGCGCCGCCGGCTGCTCGTGGTGTTCGCGGTGTCGGGCTTCGCCTCGCTCGCGCTCGAGGTGGTGTGGTTCCGCGTGCTGGTGCTGTTCCTCCAGGTCACCACGTACGCGTTCACCGTGATGCTGGCCGCGTTCCTCTCCGGCATCGCCGCGGGGGCCGCGGTGGATGCGCTGCTGTTCCGCAAGCGGCGGGACTGGCTGCTGTGGCTGGTGGCGATCGAGACCCTGCTCGCGCTGGCGTCCGTCCTGTCGCTCGCACTCCTCGACGGCTCGTACGACGTCCTGCGGGTGGTGGAGCCGTGGCTGGGCCGGCCCTCCGACCGGCGCAACGTGCTGATGCTGGTCGCCAGCTTCCTCACGCTGTTCCCCGCGACGTTCCTGATGGGCCTCGCGTTCCCGATCGGGCTGCGCCTCTACGTCGGCGAAGGTGCGGCCGGCGCGCGGACCGGCCGCTTCTACGCGTGGAACGTGTGCGGCTCGATCCTGGGCGCGCTGGCGGGCGGCTTCGTCCTGCTGCCCCTGCTGGGCAGCCGGGGCAGCGTGCTCGTCCTGGCGTCGGCGAGCCTGGTGTCCGCGATCTGGCTCGCGCTGGCGCTGCCCGAGGCCTCGCGCCGCCGCGGCGGATGGTGGGCCGGCGTGGGGGCCGTCGCCTTCGCGGTGGCCGCCGCCACCGCGCGGGGTCCCTTCGAGATCGCGCTGGCGCGGCGCCATCCGGGCGAGCGCCTGCTCTGGCAGAGGGAGGGGCCCCAGGCCTCGGTCGCGGTCCACCAGATGGCGCAGTCGCGCATCCTGTACCTGGACGGCAAGCACCAGGCCGACGACACGCGGCCGGTCGTGCAGATCCATCGCGAGATCGGCGCGCTGGCGCTCGCGGTGCACCCCGCGCCCCGACGGGTGCTCGTGATCGGCCTGGGGGGCGGCGTGACCGCGGGCGCTGCGGCGCTCGATCCCGCGGCGCGGCTCGACGTGGTCGAGCTCTCGCCCGCCGTCGTGGAGGGGGCGCAGTGGTTCCGGCACGTGAACGGCGACCTGCTGGGCCGGCCCAACGTCCGCATGCACGTGGACGACGGACGGAACGTCCTGCTGCTCACCAGGGAGCGCTACGACGCGATCACCGCGGACATCATCCAGCCCCACCACGCGGGCGCGGGCAGCCTCTACTCCGTCGAGTACTTCCGCCTGGCGCGCGAGGCGCTCGCGGACGACGGCGTGATGGTGCAGTGGATCAGCCTGCGCAGCGACCAGCACTACCGCCTCATCCTGCGCACGTTCCTGAGCGTGTTCCCGGAGGCGAGCCTGTGGGGCGACGGCAGCCTGGTCGTGGGCTCGAAGGCGCCGCTGCGGCTCTCCGGGGAGGCGTTCGCGCAGCGGCTGGCGGAGCCGGGCGTACGCGACGCGCTGGCGCCGCTCGGCGTCACGAGCTACGAGACGCTGCAGGCGCTGCGCATCGCCGAGGGCCCCGCGCTGCGCGCGTTCGTGGGCGAGGGTCCCTTGCTGACCGACGACCGCCCGCTGGTCGAGTACTACCTCTCGCTCCCGCGCGAC
>JAICEW010000399.1 GCA_025923995.1 Vicinamibacteria bacterium
CCTGCGCGGCCAGCGCGGCCGTGCCGAGGATCGCGAGCGCGTGCACGGCGAGCACCGCGCGTCCGCCGAACTCGAGGCCGCGATCGCAGCGGAGGCGTGCGCGCACGTAGACGATCGCCGTGACGGCCTTCGCAGCCATCACGGCCCAGGCCACGAGGGCGGCGCCCATGGCCCAGCCCCCCGCGCGCAGCTCGGCCGCCGCGACCGCGCCCAGCGCCGCGCCCCCGAGCAGCTCGGGGAGCAGGTGGCGGCCGCCGTGACGCAGTTCGAGCGCGAGCTGTCCCAGCCCCGCCGGCACCGCCAGCGCCAGGGGCACCCACCAGCCGCTCGCGCCTGCGGTGGCGGGAACGAGCGCGAGGAGCGCGAGCGTCGCGTACAGCAGCGCGAGGTATCCCGCGGCCGCCGTCCGCGCCGCGCGCCGCCCGTGCAGCCGGTCGCCCAGCGCGATCTTCAGCGGGTGGCGCGCGAGAAAGGCGAGCACCGCGGACAGCCCGATGGCAGCTCCCGCCCCCGAGGGAGCCACCACCAGGCCGAGGACGAGCGGCTCCGCGAGCATCCCCCAGCCGCCGTGCTCCGCGGGAAGCGCGATCGACTTGAGGCGCACCGGCTCCGTCGTCACGGCATGCGCTCGTGCAACCGCGATGCCGGGCGGCGGACGGGAGCAGGCCGCCGTTCGCGGGCGGCGCGGCCGAAGGAATTGCGCGGCGCCGCGCGACCGACCGCAGCGCCTGCGTGCCGCTACTTCTCCTGCAGTCCCTCCAGGTACTCCACGAGCAGGTCGATGCGGCGGGTCACGGCCTGCTCGCTGTAGCCGCTGCCCGAGCGCCTGAAGGCGTCGCCCCACAGCGGCATGTCCGGGCCGCCGTGTCCCTTGACGGGCTCCCGCCCGTCGATCATGCGATGGACCTTGTCGCGCTCGAACGGGCCGCCCGCCCTCCGTGCGATCTGCGTGAGGTCGGCCGGCTGGTAGCGGAGCGCGTGCGCGATCGGGCCATCGCCCTTGGCGGACGCTCCGTGGCAGCTCGAACAGTAGCCCTTGTAGAGCGCGGGCCCGCTCGACTCGGTCACGACCGCCTCCGCGGTCTCCTGGGCCGCCGCCGGGAGGGCGGCCCCGACGGCGCCCACCAGCACCCAGGGCAGGATCCTTCTCGTCCTCGGCATCGCTCACCTCCTGCGGTCATCCAACCCGATCGCGGCCGCGGCGCTTGGCCTCGTACAGGGCGTCGTCCGCGTGCCGCACGAGCGCTTCCAGCGACGGCTCGCGCGCTCCCAGCGTGGCGACCCCGATCGAGACCGACAGCGGGGTCGCGCCCGCGACTGCGGCCACGGCCGCCCGTATGCGCTCCGCCAGCCGCCGCGCGTCCTCCTCCGAGTCGCCGGGCGCCAGCACCAGGAACTCGTCGCCGCCCCACCGGCCCACGATGTCGCTCGCCCGGCAGACCGACTTGAGCACGTCGCTGACCCGGCGCAGCGCCGCGTCGCCGGCTTCGTGGCCGTACCCGTCGTTGATCCGCTTCAACCCGTCCAGGTCGATCGCGAGCACGGCCAGTGCCTGCCGGTGTCGCTGCGCGCGGCGGACCTCGCCGTGCAGCCGCTCGGCGACGGCGCGGCGGTTGAGCAGCCCGGTGAGGCCGTCGATGGTGGCCAGCCGCGCCAGCGAGTCGGCGCGCCGCCCCAGCGCCGCCCCGAAGCCGGCGAACACGATCGCGGTCGACACGGCCACGTAGAGGTACGTCGACGCGTCGGCGGCCCACTCGTCGGCCAGCGCATCCGGAGACGCCCGGCCCGACAGCAGCCGCACGACGAGGAGTCCGACGGGCGCTCCCGTCGAGAGCAGGACTCCCCACGCCGAGTCCGCCACCGACCGGGGGAGGCGCCGCCTGGCTCGCCCTTGCGTCATCGAAGGCAGGGCTGCACGAAGCCCGCCAGCCCATGGACGCGCCGGAGCGTGGTCTTCGGGAGCGCGCCACGCGCTTCCTGCGGGTCCGTCGCGAGCGGCCGCAGCAAATGCGCACCGGCGGCCGCGCAAGTGCTGCATCGGCGGCGAATCGGCGTGGCACACGCATTGCCCCAGGGACCGTCACGGCCGGTGAGGGCCGCACGGCCGCGTCACCAGCGAGCGAAGGAAGAGGAGCCGAGACATGAAGAGACTCTTGAGCGTGATGGTCCTCGCCGGCGTTCCGGTCGCCTGCGGGATACAGACGTCCTCGACACCGGACGGCGTGACGCAGCCGGCCGCGGGAGACACCGGGTCCTTCGCCGCATCGGCGGCGCGCAGGGGGCCGGTCTGCATGAGGGGCGATCGCTCGCACGTCAGGAGCATCCAGCTGGCGGTGGTCGACCAGGGCCCCGGCTTCGTCACCGTGCGCGCGCAGATCGCGCAGGCCAACGCCGAGACCTCTCCGCCGGTGTGCCTGGAGCCCTCGTGGCAGGTCACGCCGATGGCCCGCCTCGACCCGTTCTCCGACCGCGAGCAGGTCACGGTCTACGGCGAGCCCGGAAAGTACCAGCTGACGGGCACGTCGCTCGTCGGCACCGGGGGCCGCCTGCGCGCCTCGATACGGGTCGCGATCGAGTAGCGACCCCGGGCCGCGCTGCGACAATTTGCCGCATTCCGCACGCGGACCTCGCGTGAGACCCTTCGGGACGGGCGCCGTGGAAACGGACCGCGCCGCCCCGGGGGTCTCATGCGAAAGACGACACCACTCGCGGTCCTGGGCGTCTGTGGCGCGCTGGCCCGCCTCGCGTCCGCCCAGGAGGGGGTCCACTACGCGAGCGTCGGCGGCAGGATCGTCGACCCGCAGGGCGCGTCGGTCGCGGGCGCGGCCGTCACGGCCCGCCAGCTCCAGACGAACGTGCAGGCGGCGGCGGTCAGCGACGAGGACGGCCGTTTCCGGTTCGCCTTCCTCCGCATCGGGCCCTACGAGATCCTGGTCGCCAAGCAGGGCTTCCGGACCGCGAGCCGGTCGATGAGCCTGAACGCCGGCTCCGCCTTCCAGCTCCCGATCGCGCTGGAGGTGGGAGGCGTCGAGGAGAGCCTCGACGTGACGGGCGAGGCTCCGGTCCTGGAGACCGCGCGCACCCAGGTCGCGGGCACCGTCTCGTCGGCGGAAGCGGCCGCGCTGCCGATGAACGGCCGCAACTTCCTGGACCTGGGCCTGCTGGTGCCCGGCGTGTCGCCGACGAACACCGCGAGCACGCAGCTCTTCGCCGAGACGTCCGCGGTGCCAGGCACCGGCATCTCCGTCGGCAGCCAGCGGAACTTCTCGAACAGCTTCATCGTCGACGGCGTTTCGGCGAACGACGACGCCGCGGGGCTGAGCGGCATCCCGCTCGCGGTCGAGTCCGTGGAGCAGCTCCAGGTCGTCACGTCGGGCGGCCAGGCGGAGCTGGGCCGCGCGCTGGGCGGCTACGTCAGCGTCGTCACGCGCAGCGGCGCCAACGTCCTCCACGGGACCGCCTACGGCTTCTTCCGCGACGACTCGATGAACGCGGCCAACCCGCTGCTCGGACGCACGCTGCCGATGCGCCAGGGCCAGTACGGGCTGAGCCTGGGCGGGCCCGTCGCTCGCGATCGCACGTTCTTCTTCGCGAACGTCGAGCAGCGCGACCTCGACCAGTCGGGCCTCACCACCATCCCGGGTCCGAGCGTCGCCGCCATCAACGCGCGGCTCGACGCGACGGGATACCCGGGCTCGGACGTGGCCACGGGCGTGTATCCCAACCCGGTGAACAGCACGCTGGGCCTGGCCAAGCTCGACCACCAGGCGGGCGGTCACCAGCTGAGCCTCCGATACAGCCTCTACCGCGTGACCGCCGACAACTCGCGGGGCGCGGGCGGCCTGAGCGCGCCCAGCGCCTCCGCCGGGCTTCGCAACGTCGACCAGGCGGTCACGCTGAGCCACACCTGGGCCTGGTCGAGCGACACCGTGAACGAGGCGCGGGTGCAGTACGCCCACGGCGACCTGGAGGCGCCTCCGACCGATCCCGTGGGCCCGGCCGTCAGCATCGCGGGGACCGCGACGTTCGGTACGGCGTCGGGCAGCCCGACGCGGCGGACGAACACGCTGGTCCAGGTCGTCGACACGCTGTCGCACCACGCGGGAGCGCACGCGCTCCGGGCCGGCGTGGACTTCCTGCACAACGACACGACCATCACGTACCCGCGCGCGGTCCGCGGCTCGTACTCGTTCTCGTCGATGGCGAGCTTCCTGGCCGGCGTCTACAACAACGCGGGCTTCACGCAGACGTTCGGCGACCCGGTGATCGGCCAGGGCAACCCGAACCTGGGGCTGTTCGTCCAGGACGAGTGGCACGCCAGCTCCCGCCTCACCGTGAACGCCGGGCTGCGCTACGACCTGCAGCTCCTGGAGACGATCGAGACCGACGCGGACAACCTCTCGCCGCGCCTGGGGTTCGCGTGGACGCCCTGGGACTCGCGGAAGACCGTCGTGCGCGGCAGCGCCGGCCTGTTCTACGACCGCGTCCCGCTGCGCGCGGTCGCCAACGCCCTGCTCTCGGCCGGCAACACCACGGACCTGTCGCGGCTGCACCAGGTCGCCGTCAGCCTGTCGCCCACGCAGGGGGGCGCTCCGCGCTTCCCCGACATCCTGGCGGCGCCCGTGCCGTCGGTGACGCTGCCCAATCTCACGACGATGGACCGGCGGATGCAGAACGCCCACTCGCTGCAGGCCAACCTCGAGGTGGAGCGCCAGCTCGGCCCGTCCACGACGGTGAGCGCGGGCTACCTGTACCTGAAGGGGTCCGACCTCATCGTCTCGATCAACCAGAACGTGCCGGGCTGCGTCGCGTCGGGGACGAACAACGGCTGCCGGCCCAACGCCGCCTACGCCAACAACAGCCAGTACTCGTCCGAGGCCCGCTCGAGCTACCACGGCCTCCACCTCTCGTTCCTGCAGCGGCCGGTGGCGTGGGGCTACTACCGCGTCAGCTACACGCTCTCGAGGGCGCGCAACAACGTGGGGGAGTTCTTCTTCAGCGCGCCGATCGACCCCTTCGACCTCGAGAAGGACTGGGGCCGCTCGGACGACGACCAGCGGCACCGCCTCGTGCTCCACGCGGCCGTGAACACGCCGCGGAGCCCGGGGACGACGTTCTGGAGCCGGCTCGGCCACGGCTTCCAGCTGAGCGGCATGCTCCAGGCGTACTCCGCCCTCCCGCTCAACATCACGTCGGGCGTCACCACCGTGCAGGGCACGGCCGGCCGGCCCATCGTCGACGGCGCGTTCATCCCGAGGAACGCCGGCACGGGCCCCGACTTCCTGACCATCAACCTGCGCCTGAGCCGGACGTTCCCGCTCGGCGGCCGCTCGCGGCTGGAGGCCCAGGGCGAGGTCTTCAACCTGACCAACCGACAGAACGCGATCGCGATGAACGGCAACTTCGGATCCGGCGCCTACCCGACGAGCCCGTCGCCCACGTTCGGCCAGGTCACCGCGGTCGGCGAGCCGCGCTCGTTCCAGCTCGGCCTGCGGTTCAGCTTCTGATGATCGGGCGCGCGATCGCCGTGCTCGTCGCGTGCGCCGCGGCC
>JAICEW010000400.1 GCA_025923995.1 Vicinamibacteria bacterium
AGCCACAACACGCGCTTGAGCGCGACGTACGGGGCCGGCAGCGTGTCGGGCAGGAGCCACCGCTGCAGGGCGCCGGCCGCCGTGTAGGGGAGCTGGCCGTAGAACTGGAACAGCGCATAGCGGCGGCCGGCCCGCTCGAGCGGCGCGACGCGCAGGGGACGCTGTCCCTCGTCCACCGCCAGGCGCGCCTGCCACGACGCGGCCACGTGCGGTACGAGGTCGGTCGTGTAGGGGATCAACACGTCCGAGGCCATCGGCGAGAGCAGGCCTGTGGCGACGGTCGCGAAGAACGCGGGCGTCGCGGCCCACCGCAGCCAGTCGCGCACCCGCTGCCTCACCGGCCCTCTCCACCCGTCGTGGTGCACACTCCTCCCGAGCGTCATGCGCGCGGGCGCTAGCCTAGTGCAGATCGAGGCGCGCACGCACGACCGCGCCCCCGACCCGCAGAATCCCGCCCGTCCGTTGAAATGCCGCGGGTCCTGGGCTACTCTGGCTTCGATCTCCGTAAGTCCTGTAGGCAGAATCAGTTCAAGGGAGTTACACATTTGAGGAAGCCCAGCCTGGCGGCCGCGCTCAAGGCCGAAGTTCGGCGCCATACCGTCCGTGAGGTCAAGAAGACGAAGGCCCGCCTGCGCGACCTGCAGAAGGCGGTGACGGCGCTGCGCCGGGAGGTCCGCAAGGACCGCACGGTGATCGGTCGGCTCAAGGCACGGATCGTGCGTTTCCGCGCGACCGCCGCGAAAGGCGTCCGCCGCAGCGGCGAAGGACCAGGCCGGCGCACGTCTCCGCACACGATCCGCGCGCTGCGCGAGCGCATGGGCCTGAGCCGCCTCCAGTTCTCGAAGCTGCTGGGCGTCTCGCCGGGCTCGATCTTCGGCTGGGAGACCGGACGCACGACGCCGCGACGCGGCAGCCTCGCGCGCTTCCGCGCCCTCAAGAAGGGCGGCCTCAAGGCCGCTCGCGCCCAGGCGGGCGCGGCGCCCGGGCGGCGCCGCAAGGCGACAGCGCGGCGCGCCAGGCGCTAGACTAGGCCACCCGCGACAAGCACCCGCGTCGGCTTCGTGCGCTGGCTCGTGCGCGCGGGCGGAGATCCATGGTCGAGCTGAACCATCGCCAGCGGACGATCAAGATCAAGATCGTCTATTACGGCCCCGCCGTCGGCGGGAAGACGACCAACCTCCAGGTCCTGCACCAGAGCGTCCAGCCGGAGCACCGCGGGGAGCTCGTCTCCATCAACTCCGCGCAGGACCGCACGATCCTCTTCGACCTGCTGCCCGTGAAGGCCGCCGGCTTCCGCGGCTTCGACCTGCGGCTGCAGGTGCTGGCGGTGCCCGGGCAGGCGCTCTACGCCGCCACGCGGCGGCTGGTGCTGAAGGGCGCGGACTCGCTGGTGTTCGTCGCCAACTCCGCGGCGGACCGCTGGGAGGAGAACGTCCAGAGCTTCCGCGAGATGACCGAGAACCTGCTGGCGCACCAGCTGGACCCGTCCTCGCTGCCGCTCGTCCTCCAGTACAACAAGCGCGACCTGCCCGAGGTCACGCCGACCGAGTTCATGGACCGCACGCTGAACGCGCGCAAGGTGCCCGCCATGCCGGCGGTGGCGGTGCGCGGCGAGGGGGTGCTGGAGACCTTCGCCGCCATCCTGACCGCGACCATGGAGGACCTGGCGGTGCGGTACCAGATCGTCGACCTGGCCCGCGGCCAGCCGCTCCAGCAGTGGACGCGCCAGACGATGATCACGATGTTCGGCACCACTTCGCTGGTGTCGGAAGTGGCGGCCGGAACGAAGCCGGTGCGGTCCGCGTCCGGGTCCGCGCCGGACGGCGAGAGGGAGGAGGCTCCCGCCTCGCCTGGCGACCGGCGCACGCTCCGCATCGCCCTGCCCGAGGACGTCGTGCGCGTGGCGGCGGCGGGCGCCGCGGCTCGCGCGCAGGAGATGCTCGTCGAGTCGTACGCCGAGGCCGCGACCCGACTCACCTCCGAGCTGTCGGACATGAAGGACGAGCGGGACATCGCCCGCCGCCGGCTGGAGGACATCGAGATCGCGCTCGGCGCCGCCCAGGACCTGGCGGGCGGCCAGCCGCTCGAGGCCACGCTGCGCCGCGTCCTGGGGCCCATGTCGGCCGCCGGGCGCGCGCGCTACGCGTCGTTCCTGCAGCCGGAGGGCTCGCGCACGGTGCGCGCCGCTGCGCTGCGCGGCCTGGCCACCGAGCCGCTGCTGCGCGGGTCGGTCGGCACGCGGTACGTCGGCGAGCGGTTCCTGGGCGAGTCGCATCCCCGGACGCACCTCGCGGCCGACGCGCTCGACCTGGGCGAGGCGCTGGCGGCGGGGGAGCCGCCCTTCGCCGCGGTCACGGTCGTCCCCGTGCGCAGCGCGCGACGCCTGCTGGGGCTGGCGTTGCTCTACCACACCGCGGACGACGCCCTCCCGCGCCCGGAGGACCTGGGGCACATGGGATCGATGGCGCTCGCGCTCTCGGCCTCGCTCGAGCTGGCGTCCGCGCTCGACGGGTCGCGGGAGGCCGAGCGCCTGCGGCAGGGCGCGCTGCTGGGCGCGGCGGGGTTGCGCAGCAGCCGCGAGCTGCTCGACATCCTCGTGAGCCTGCGCGACGGCCTGGGCGGACTGCGCCAGGCCGCGGGGACGGGGCCGCTGCGCGAGTCCTTCGGCCGCCTCACGATGCCGCTGGTGGCGGCGCTCGCGCGCTCGCGCGCGGGGATGGCGCTCGCGCGGGGCACGCCCGAGCGGGAGGTGATCGAGCTGGCGGAGCTCCTGGCCGAGCTGCCGGAAGGCGAAGCGGTGGTGGCCACGCCGTGCCCGGTGGCCTCCGTCTCTGGCGATCCCACCGTGCTCCGGCTGGGCCTGCTGGCCCTGCTGGCGGCGTCCGGCGGCAAGCGGGTGGAGGCGAGGAGCGAGGGCGGCTACGTCAAGATCCGCGTGGGCCCGGCCGCGCCCGAGCGCGCCGCCGCCGCGGAGGACTTCCCGCCCTCGGTCTACATGTCCCTCGCGCAGCGCGTCGCCGAGCTGCACGGCGGCAGCGTGTCGCGCGAGGCCGACGAGCTGGTGACCTGGCTGACCCTCTCGCTGCCGGGCGTGTAGCGCTCTACTCGCTCGGAGGGCGACGGATCCAGGAGAAGAGCGAGAAGGCGCGCTCGGGCTCGGCCCGGGGCTCCTGCCCCGCCGGGTCCTCCGCGCGCGTCGACTCCGGCTCGCCGGTCGGCTCCGGGCCGGCCTCGGCGCCCAGCGGCTCGCCGCCCTCCGCGGACATCTCGTCGTCCCCGTCCTCGACGTCGTCCAGGTCCGCACCGTCGCCCGCGTTCTCCGCTCCGGCGGTGAGCGGCGAGGCCGCGCGTCCGCGCCCGCGCCCGCCGCGACTGCGGCGACGGCGGGGCGTGCGCCCCCCGTTCGCCGGCTCGGCGGACGCGTCCGTCGCGGCGGCAGCGCTCGACCCGTTGCTGGCGGCCTCGGCCGCCTTGGGCGCCGCCGCGGACGTGGTCTCGGGCCGCGATGCGGCCTGAGGCGTCGCGGCCGAGGCCGCGGAGCCCAGGTCCTCGACGATGTAGCTGCCCGACTTCTGGTCGCGCCGGAGCACGACGATGCCGCGTCGCTGCGCGTCCTCCAGCAGGTGGCTGAACGTGCGGAAGCCGTAGTAGGTCTCGTTGAAGGACGGCTTCTTGCGCTTCATGGTCTCCTTGACCATGGAGCCCCAGAGCACTTCCTTGTTCTCCCGCTGCAGCGCGACGATGGCGTCCACCAGCAGCCCGAACGCCTCCTGGACCTTTTCGGGAACGTTCGCGATCACGGGCAGCGACGGACGCTGCTGCACGCGGACGAGGTCCTCGTAGAAGATGAACTCGTCGCAGTTCTCGATCAGCAGGTCCGACGTCGAGTTCTTGACGCCCAGCCCGATGACGTACTTGTTGTTCTCCTTGAGCTTGCTCACGAGCGGGGAGAAGTCCGAGTCCCCCGACGCGATGACGAACGCGTTCACGTGCTCCTTCTGGAACGACATGTCCATCGCGTCCACGACCAGGCGGATGTCCGCCGAGTTCTTGCCCCCGATCGACTTCTGGGGGACCTCGATCAGCTCGATGGCCGCCTCGTGGAAGCTGCGCTTGTAGTCCGAATAGCGGCTCCAGTCGGCGTAGGCCTTCTTGACGAGCAGCTTGCCCTTGTCCAGGAGGCGCTCCAGGACCAGGTTCACGTCGAACTTGCGGTAGTGGGCGTCGCGCACGCCGATCGCGATGTTCTCGAAGTCGATGAAGAGGGCGAGGCGCTGCTCGTCCTGGTTGTGTGCTACCAAAGAACTTCCTCCTGGGGGGTTCCTGATGACGACCGACACCCCCAACCTCGGGGTCCCGCGGGAGCGGTCCCTGGTTAGGGGCCCGGGACAACCCGGGAACCACTTGGAAGCAGACGATACCATAGTAGTCCCTGAAAAGAAAGGAGTTCCGGACATGAACCGCCTTCACCAGGCCGCGACTGCCGCGGCCGCGATGTCGCTCACCGCACTGGGGTACGCCCTCTCCGCCGACGCCCCGAAGCCGCACACCCGCGTGCAGGCGCCGGACCTGCCCCTGCGCGCCGGGGCGCCCTACAGCCAGGGCGTGATGGCCGGCGACCTGCTCTACCTCTCCGGCAACATCGGGACGGACCCCAGGACGGGCCAGCCGCCGGCCGCCTTCGCGGACGCGACGCGCCAGTCGCTCGACAACCTCGGCCGCGTGCTGAAGGCGGCGGGCCTGGGCTGGGAGGACGTGGTGAAGGTCAACGTGTACGTGAAGGACATGGGCCGCTACGAGGAGTTCAACAAGGTCTACACGTCGGTGCTGCCGGCTCCGCTGCCCGCGCGCACGTTCCTGGGCGTCGCCGAGCTGCCCGGCGGCGGCCAGGTCGAGATCGAGGCGGTCGCCGTCCGCCGCCAGATGTTGCGGTGACGTTAAGTGACGGAACCGGACGGGCCGCTCGCCGTAAGAGCGGGGAAAGGGACGTCCGGGGGCGTACAAGGACGTGGACATGCGCACCGCGATCCGCATGGCGTTCGGTCTGGCCGTCTGTACCTGCGCGCACGCCGCCGTGGCTCCCGCGGCCGACGCGGCGTCGCGCCGCCTCACGATCCACTGGAGCGACCCCGAGAAGCAGTTCCCGTACGGGACCGACGATCTCGTGGCCGAGGCGCGCGCCCTGTTCGCTCCGATGGGCATCGAGCTGGAGTGGGCTCCCTCGGGCAGCGTCGTCACCCGCGACAGCGTGCAGGTGGTCCTGATCGCGCGCGACCGCTCGGGCGGCCGGATGGGTGAGCACACCATGGCGTGCGTGCAGAGCGGCCCGCGCGCGCAGCCCGCCGCGTGGATCCTGGTGCCGCGCGTGCGCGAGACGCTGGGCCTTCCCGGCGAGCGCCTGCCCAACGAAGGCCCGCTGCTGTCGCGGGCGCTCGCGCGCGTCATGGGTCACGAGCTGATCCACCTCATCGCGCCGCAGATCCCACACGTGCCCGGGGGCCTGATGAACGCGAGCCTCGGCCGCGACTTCCTGATCGGGCCGCTCGC
>JAICEW010000401.1 GCA_025923995.1 Vicinamibacteria bacterium
CTGCGCTCCTTGCGCGGCCAGGTCGCGTTCATGCTGCAGGAGCCGATCCTGTTCCACACCACCGTCGCCCAGAACATCGCGTTCGGGGCCGCGGTGTCCTTCGACGACGTGCGCGCCGCGGCGCGCCGGGCGGAGGCGGAGCCGTTCATCCTGGACCTCCCGCAGGGCTACGACACCGTGCTGGGCGAGGACGGCTGCACGCTCTCGGGCGGCCAGCGCCAGCGCCTGGCGCTGGCGCGCGCGCTGCTGCGCGAGGCGCCGATCGTCGTGCTGGACGAGCCCACCAGCTCGCTCGACCTCGTGACCGAGTCGCGCGTGTGGGGCCAGGTCGAGGAGCTGCTGGCGGGACGGACCATGATCATCATCGCGCACCGGCTGAGCGCGGCCCGCCGGGCCGACCGCATCGTGGTCCTGGACGGCGGCGCGGTCGCCGAGGAGGGGACGCACGACGAGCTGGTGGCGCGCGGTGGCGCCTACGCCAAGCTGTGGCGCAGCCACGCCTCCGGTCTCGACGCCGAGTGGATGGAGGCGGCACGGGCGTGAGCGGACGCCGGAAGATCGTCGTGCTCGGGATGATGGGCCGCTGCCCCTTCGGCGGGCAGACGTGGCTCTACCTCAACTGGCTGCGCGGGCTGGCGCGCCTCGGCCACGACGTGTGGTACGTCGAGGACGACGCCGCCTGGCCCTACGACCCGCGCGCCAACTCGATCGTCGACGACCCCACGTACGCGGTGGGCCACGTCGCGCGCACGCTCGAGCGGATCGGCCTCGGCGACCGCTGGGCCTACCGCGCGCTCTACCGCGGCCAGGCCGAGTGCCACGGGCTCTCGCGCGAGCGGCTGCTCGAGCTCTACCGCGACTGCGACGCGCTGCTCAACGTCTGCGGCGCGACCGTCCTCAACGACGACCACCTGCGCTCGCGCCTGCGCGTCTACGTCGAGACCGACCCCGTCACCAACCAGCTGGAGCTGGCGAACGGCGTGGCCAAGACGCGCGCGGTGCTCGCCGCCCACGACCTGATCGTCACCTACGGCGAGAACTACGGCGCGCCCGACTGCGGCGTGCCCATGGACGGGTTCCGCTACCTGAAGACGCGCCAGCCGATCGACCTCGAGCTGTGGCCGGCCGCGTTCGACGCCGCGTCCGAGAGCTACACCACGATCGGCAACTGGAAGCAGCAGGGCCACGACGTGGTGTGGAACGGCGAGACGTACGCCTGGAGCAAGCACCACGAGTTCCTGAAGTTCCTGGACCTGCCGCGGCTGCGGCCCGACCAGCGCTTCGAGCTGTGCCTGAACGTGGACGACGCGGCCGACCGCGAGCGGCTCCAGGGCCACGGCTGGCGGGTCACCAGCCCGCTGGCGCTGTCGCTCGACCCGTTCGGATACCAGGGCTTCTTCCGGCGCTCGCGCGCGGAGTGGACGGTCGCCAAGGACCAGAACGTGCGGCTGCGCAGCGGCTGGTTCAGCGAGCGCGACGCGTGCTACCTGGCCTCGGGCAAGCCGGTCATCGCGCAGAGCACGGGGTTCGAGAAACACCTGCCGGTGGGGAAGGGGCTGTTCGCCTTCCGCACCATGGACGACGTGCTGTCGGCCGTCGATGCGATCGAGTCGGACTACGCGGGGGCGTGTCGCGCCGCGCGCGAGGTGGCCGAGACGTCCCTCGAGGCCACCCGGGTCTGCCGGCGCTTCCTGGAGGACATCGGCCTTTGAGGCCCGCAGGCCGCGCATCCATCCCGCCCGGACGGGACCTGCTCCCGGCCGGGCGGAACATCGACGACGTGCGCGGCCGAGGACACGAAGACCAATGAGCGGCCGCTACGTCATCTTCAACGCCGACGACTTCGGCTACAGCCACGGCATCAACCGCGGGATCGTCGAGGGGCACGAGCGCGGGGTGATCACCTCCGCCACCCTGGTCGTGAACGGGATGGCGTCCGTCGAGGCGGCCCGGCTGGCCCGCGCGCACCCGGCGCTGGCGGTCGGCCTGCACGTCAACTTCACGAACGAGGCCGACCGGCTCCTCGACCTGGAGGACCGTGACGCCTGCCGCGCGGAGCTGCGCGGGCAGTACGCCCGCTTCTGCGACCTGATGGGCGAGAAGCCCACCCACCTCGACTCGCACCAGCACGTGCACCGCCACCACATGCGCCGCCGGCTGTTCGAGGAGCTGGCCGACGAAGAGGCGCTGCCCCTGCGCGACCGTCCGCCGGTCGTCTTCAAGGGCGGCTTCTACGCGCAGTGGACGTACGGCGTGTTCGAGCCCGAGAAGGTGAGCTTCGAGGCGCTGGAGCGGATCCTGCGCCACGAGATCGCGCACGGCCTCTACGAGATGTCCTGTCACCCCGGCTACTTCGATCCCGCGCTCACCGCGGTCTACCACCGCGACCGGGAGGCGGAGCTGCGCACGCTGACGGACCCGCGCCTCCGTCCGCTGCTGGACGAGCTGGGCATCGCGCTCCTCTCGTACCGTGAGCTGGCCTGGGCGCTGCCTGCCGAGCCGTCGCGAGACGAGGAGGCCGAGCCGTCGCCGGGCACGGAGGCCTCCGCTGGAGCCTGAGAGCCGGCCGCCGCGCGCGCTGCCCTCCGCGACCGCGCTCGCGGTCGGCCTGGCCATCCCGCTCGTCGCGGCCAAGGCCGCCCACTGGGGCCGGCCGGGCGGCTACGGCTGGCAGGCGTGGCTGCGCGACCTGGCCGTGTCGTCGCACCAGGACGTGGCCTTCGCCGCCGCGTTCGGCCTCGCCGCCGCCGGCGCGTTCGTCCTGCTCGGCCGCTGGCCGCGGGCACAGAGGTGGGCGGGCGCGGCGTTCGTCGGCCTGGGCGCGGTCGGCGTGCTGTACGCCGTGGCCAGCGTCCAGATCTTCGCCTTCCTGCGCTCCCCGCTGACGTACGCGCTGCTGTACATGGCCGGCGACATGGGTAGCATGCGTTCCTCGATCGGCAGCTTCGTGACGCCCGGACTGCTGGCCGTCGCGGTGCTGCTGCCCGCGGCGTACGTGCTGCTGGTGCGCCGCGTGCCTCCCGCCGAAGGAGCACGTGCGCGCGCCCGGGCCGCGGTCCTGCTCGTCCTGGCGGCGGGCTGGGCGGCGTGGGGTCACCGGACGGCGAACGGCCGCTGGTCGGACCGCTCCGACGTGCTGATCGCCAAGAGCCCGCATCTCGAGATCCTGGCCTCCACGGCGACCGCCGTGGTGGGGGAGACGGTGCCCACGATCGCGGAGGAGTTCCCCGCGGAGCATCTCGACGATTTCCGGCCCGCCCCCGCCGTGCGCGCCCACGCGAGCGCGCCCCGGACGGCGGCCGTGCGCAACGTCCTGGTCGTGGTGATGGAGTCGACGGCGACGCGGTACCTCTCCCTCTACGGGTCGCGCTACCCGACGACGCCCCACCTGGAGGCGGAGTCGGCGCACGCGCTCGTCTACGACCGCTTCTACGCGCACGTCGGGTTCACGGCGAACGCGCTTGTCTCGCTCACGCTGTCGATCCATCCGTACATGACCTGGCGCGAGTACACGCAGGAGTACCCGGCCTTCCCCGGCCGCGCCACCGCGGACGTGCTGCAGGCCCGCGGCTACCGGACGGCGTTCCTGACCTCGGCGTACGTCGACTACGTGAACATGGACGGGTTCCTGCGCCATCGCGGCTACGACGAGGTGCGCGGCTGGAAGGAGCTCGGCGACGGCCCCGAGCTCAACTCCTGGGGGGGCACGGACGCCGCGCTCGTGGACCGGACGCTGCAGTGGATCGACCGCGACCGCGCGCGCCCCTTCTACGCGACGGTCTGGACGCAGCAGAGCCACCATCCCTACGATCCCGTGCCCGGCCAGCCCATCGTCGACTTCTTCGGCTCGGGCCCGCTTCCGCCGGACGACTGGGACCTCGGCCGCTACCTCAACACGGTGGCGGAGACCGACCGCCAGCTCGGACGCCTGTTCGCGGGCCTCCGCGAGCGGGGCCTGGAGGACGAGACGCTCGTCCTGGTGACGGGCGACCATGGCGAGGCCTTCGGGGATCCCCACCCGACGTGGGGCCACGGCTTCCGGCTCTACGACGAGGCGGTGCGCGTGCCGCTCATGATCTGGAGCCCTGCGCTGTTCCCGCAGGGCCGTCGCGAACCCACGCTCGGCGGCCACGTGGACGTGGGGCCCACCGTGCTCGACCTGCTGGGGGTGGAGGCGCCCGGGGAGTGGGAGGGCCGCAGCCTGTTCGCTCGCGAGCGTCCGCCGCGCGTCTACTTCTACGCGGCGAACGACGACTACCTGCTGGGCCTGCGCGAGGGCGACCTCAAGTACGTCTACAACGCGAGCCGCGGCCGCGACCTGCTCTTCGACCTCGCGCGCGATCCCGACGAGCGGCACGACCTGGCCGCGGCCCATCCCGAGGTCTGCCGCCGGCTGCGGCAGCGCCTCGCGGCCTGGAAGCAGCACGCCTCCGGCCGCCTCTCCCAGGCCCGCGTCCTGATGGCACGCGGCGACACCGTGGGCCGGCCCCCGCGCGCGCCGGTCGAGGCCGCGCCGTAGGCGCCGCGGGGCTGGAGGGGCCGGCCGCGCCGCGGTCGACGTGGCGGGGCGCGGGCCGCTACGCGCTGCTGCTGGGCGCCCTGTTCGCGCTGCTCGCCCTGCGCTCGCGCGGCGACCAGTGGGTCGGCGACTTCTGGATCTATACCGCCGCGCTCGGCGAGCTGGCGCTCGACCCGCTCCACCCGCGCAACCCGCTGTTCGCGACCGACGCGCCTTTCGCGTTCGTGTCGCCGTACACGATCGGCCTGGGCCTCGTCACCCGCCTGAGCGGCCTGCACGCCGTCGACGTGCTCGTGGGGCAGGGCCTGCTCAACCTCCTGCTGTGGGGCGCCGCTCTCTGGGCGTTCGTCGCCGCGTGGACGAAGCGGACGGCGCCCGCGTTCTACGCCCTGCTGTTCGTGCTCTTCCTGTGGGGCCCCGAGCCCTGGCGCTACAGCGCCTTCTTCCACCTGCGCAGCCTGGCCTACGTGCTCCCGTACCCCTCGACCTTCACCTCCGCGGTCGCGCTGGGAACGCTGGCGGCGTTCCCGCGCCTGGCGCGGTCGCCTCGATGGTGGGTGCCCGTCGTCCTCCTGGTGGGGACGCTGGTGTGGATCACGCACCCCGTCACCGGGATGTTCCTGTGGGTGGGCCTCTTCGCGTGCGCGCTCTCCGCTCCCCGCACGCGCGGCTTCTGGGTCGCGTTCGCCCTCACGGCCGCGGCGGCCTTCGGCCTGGCGATGGCCTGGCCCCTGGTGCCCATGCGTGAGCTGTGGTTCGGGCAGGTCGAGCGCGTGCACGAAGGCAACGACCTCATGTACGTGGACCCGCTCCCGCGCATCGCTCCGGCGCTGCTGGGAGTGCCCTGGCTGCTCTGGCGCGCGCGCCGCGACCGGCGCGATCCGCTCGTCCTCTTCGCCGCCGGCCTCGCGGTCCTGGTCGTGTGGGGCGGCCTGTCCGGGCAGTGGAGCTACGGCAGGCTCATCTCCCACCTCGTGCTGCTGCTGCAGGTCGCGCTCGCCGATGCGCTGGC
>JAICEW010000402.1 GCA_025923995.1 Vicinamibacteria bacterium
ATCTGCGGGATGCCGCGCGCGCTCATGCGCGCCTCGTTGTAGAAGATGCGGCCGAAGTGGTCGCGGTCGGGGAACACCTGGTCCTGCAGCGGCAGGAACGCGCCCCCCGAGTCGACCAGGTACACGCAGGGCAGCCGGTTCTCCTCCGCGATCTCCTGCGCGCGCAGGTGCTTCTTGACCGTCAGCGGGAAGTACGTGCCGCCCTTCACCGTCGCGTCGTTCGCGACGACCATCACCTCGCGGCCGCGCACGCGCCCGATGCCCGTGACCATCCCGGCCGACGGCGCGGCGCCGTCGTACAGGCCCGACGCCGCCAACGCGCCGATCTCGAGGAAAGGCGTGCCCGGGTCCAGCAGCCGCTCGATCCGCTCGCGCGCGAGGAGCTTGCCCTGGTCGCGCTGGCGCTTGATCGCCTCGTCCCCGCCGCCGGCCCGCGCCTCCGCCAGGCGCCTCGCCAGGTCCTCCTCCAGGCCGCGCATGTGCGCGAGGTTCTCCTGGAACTCCGGCGAGGACACGTCGACGTGGCTCTCGATGACGGACATGGGCGCGAGTATGCCACGAGGCGCCGTGCGCGGGAGCCGCCCTGCCCCGCCGCTCCTGCGCTACAGTCTGCGACGACATGCGCCGCACCACTCCCGTCGCCGCCGCGGGGCTCGCCGCGGTCGTGACCGCCGCGTTCGGGGCCGGCGTGGCCGAGGGCACGCGCGAGATGGCCGCGCTGCTCCGGGAGCGGGCGGCCCGGGTCGACCCCTCGAAGCTGCCCTACCTCGTGAACGACCGCCGGGCCGAGGCGATCGCGCGAGCGCTCGCGGAGCCGATGCCGGCGAACCGGCGCTTCGCCCTGCGCTACGACCACGCGACCGAGCTGGTCAACGCGGGCCGCTTCGAGGACGCGCAGACGGCACTCGCGGAGCTCCAGAGGGACGCCGAGGCCCTGGGCCCCGACGCCTGGCGCCGGGCCGGGCCCATGCTCCTGATGGTCAAGGCGGTGGCCCACCTGCGCAAGGGCGAGCAGGACAACTGCAACATGGCGAACACGCGCCAGTCGTGCCTGCTGCCCATCCGCGGCACGGGCGTGCACGCGCGGACGGAAGGCTCCTCGCGAGCGATCGAGGTCCTCCGCCAGGTCCTGGAGATGGATCCCTCGAACCTGCGCGCACGCTGGCTGCTCAACATCGCGCACATGACGCTGGGCGGCTACCCGGACCGTGTGCCGCCCGAGTGGGTCATCCCGACCGCCGCCTTCGCGGCCGAGTACCCGCTCCCCCGCTTCACCAACGTCGCGCACGACGTCGGGCTGCACATCCAGGGCCTCTCGGGCGGCGCGATCCTGGACGACTTCGACGGCGACGGACGCCTCGACCTCGTCGTCAGCGCGATCGGCTTCGAGGATCCGCTGCGCTTCTTCCGCAACCTCGGGAACGGCCGCTTCGAGGACCGCAGCCAGGCGGCGGGGCTCGCGGGCGAGACGGGCGGGCTCAACCTGATCCAGGCCGACTACGACAACGACGGCCACACGGACGTGCTCGTCCTGCGCGGCGGCTGGTTCGGGACCCAGGGGGAGTTCCCTGTCTCGCTCCTGCGCAACCTCGGCGACGGCACCTTCGCGGACGTCACCAAGGCCGCGGGGCTGATCCGCTTCGCGCCGACGCAGACGGCCGTGTGGCTCGACTACGACGGCGACGGATGGCTCGACCTGTTCATCGGGAACGAGTCGCAGCCGGACGGCCTGTACCCGTGCCAGCTCTTCCACAACGAGCGCGACGGCACGTTCACCGAGCGCGCGGCCGAGGTCGGCCTCGACGTCACCGAGTTCGTGAAGGGCGTGGTGAGCGCCGACTACGACGACGACGGGCGGCCCGACCTGTACCTGTCGCGGGGCACGGGCCCCAACCTGCTGTTCCGCAACGACGGCCCCTCGGGCGAGCCGCCCCGCTGGCGCTTCAGCGAGCGGGCCCGCGAGGCGGGCGTGTCCGAGCCGACCAGGAGCTTCTCGGCGCTGTTCTTCGACTACGACAACGACGGCCGGCAGGACCTCTACGTCAACGGCTTCGCCGCGATGGCCGAGGACGTCGCCGCCGACTACCTCGGGCTCCCGACCTCCGCCGAGCGCCCTCGCCTGTTCCGCAACCGCGGCGGCGGCACGTTCGAGGACGTGACGCGCGACGCCGGCCTGTACCGCGTCATGCCGGCGATGGGCGTCAACTTCGGGGACCTGGACAACGACGGGTTCCTGGACATCTACGTCGGGACGGGCAACCCGGACCTCAGCACGCTCGTGCCCAACCGCATGTTCCGCAACGACGGGGGCGTCGGTTCCAGGACGTGACGACCGCCGGGGACTTCGGCCACCTGCAGAAGGGCCACGGGGTGGCGTTCGGCGACGTGGACGACGACGGCGACCAGGACGTCTTCGAGCAGCTGGGCGGCGCCGTCCTGACCGATACCGCGCACAGCGTGCTCTTCGCGAACCCCGGCAACGACAACGCGTGGATCGAGCTGACGCTCACGGGCGTCCGCTCGAACCGCAGCGCGATCGGGGCACGGATCGTCGTCACCGCCGGGGGTCCGGGCGGGACGCGGTCGTACCACCGCACCGTCGGGAGCGGCGGGAGCTTCGGCGCGGCGCCCCTGCGACAGCACGTCGGCCTGGGCGACGCGCGGCGGGTGGTGTCGGTCGAGGTGCGCTGGCCGGCCACCGGCCAGGCGCAGGTGCTGACGGGCCTCGAGCCGCGCCATCGGTACCACCTGCGCGAAGGCGACGCGCAGGCCCGCCGCGTCGATCGCCGGCCGTTCGCGCTCGCGGGCCTCTAACGCCCTACTGCACGTACCCCAGCGCGCGCAGCCGCTCCAGCTCCTCCGCGCTGAGCGTGCCGGCCAGCTGCGAGTCGGGCTTGACCTTCATCGACTCCGCGCGCTTGCGCCAGGCCTGCAGCTCCTTCGTGAGGCGCGCGACGATCTCGGGGTGCTGGCCGGCCACGTCCGCCTGGTCCAGGGGGTCCTTCGCGCGGTCGAACAGCTCGTAGGCGCGTGGCGCCGGCCGCCTGGGATGGTGGACCAGCTTCCAGCCGTCGAGCGCATCCCCGCGCGGATGCCGGCCAGGTGTTCCCGGCGCGAGACCACCCGCACCCACTCGATCTCGAAGGACGCGCCGGCCGCGTCCGTCGGCCGGACGAGGACGTGCCGCGACGCCATCGGAATGGAGCCCGTGGGCCGCAGGGAGTAGGTGCGCATCTCCCCGGCGACGATCGGGCTGCTGAGGGACCAGGGGATGATGAACGCGTTGTCCACCTCCCAGGCGAGGTCCACCTCCTCGGTCGAGCGGAACATCACCGAGAGGTTCGCGCCGGCGGACGCGCGCACGCGCACCTGCACCTCGTGCACGACGTCGCGATCGTCGCTGCGCGGCCGGCGGAGATGGAGGATCGGGAACGCCGCGGTCGTGCGGCCCACCAGCAGCCCGTTCTCGGCCTTGAGGTCGGCCACGCCGGGGCCCGCCGCCCACGGCGGCGGCGCGGGCCGCGCTCCGGCCAGGCCCGGACGGGCCGGCGCGGCCACCGTAACAGCGGCCAGCGTGAAGCGCCACTGGCTCGCGGGCGCCGCGGGCGCCGATCCGGCCTCGCGCGCGGCCGTGGCGGGATCGGGCCGATAGAGGTCCACCAGGCGAATCGGAGCCGTGGTCCGGGGCCCGGCGTTGCGGCAGGCCGGAGCGAGTACGGCGGCCCCGAGGCACACGGCGACGAACGCTCGCATTCGGACCTCCTCTTCGGACGGCTGGTTGGCGGCCCGGAGAGGCTAAGGCCGAGGCGGACCCCCGGTCAATCGACGGAGGAGCGTCGTCGTCGACCGCACGAGCGGATCCGTTCCGGGACGGATGGAATCCCGCGCGCTCGAGCCGTACGTGGCGCGAGGCTCGCCGGCCACGTTCGCGAGCCCGTCCGTTCCATAGAAGAGGACTGCCTCGTACGCGTTGTGCGCGCGGCACCGGAGCTGGATGTTCGCGACCGTGGCCACGCCGCCCACCGCGTAGGGCTCGACGTGATGGAACTCCAGCCGGCCGCGCTCCTGGCACCGCCGGCCCGACGCCGCGACGAAGGCGCAGCGCCCCTGGTCACGCGCCCAGACCGCGCGCCTCACCTTCGCGGGAACGTGCCGGCTCGACGGCGCTGTGCCCCGGCCGCGCTGCGCGGGCCTGGGCACCGCTCCGCACTTCTTCCGCGCGAGGTCGCCGATCAGCGCCGTGAGCGCACGGTCGAAGATCTCGCCGGCGTCACCGCTGGGCACCGCATGGCGGAGGAGGTCCCGAGCGACCCGCAGCTTCTTCCACGTCGCCGCGCTGGCGGTGAACCGGATCTGGTAGCGATCGGCCGACAGAGGCGTCGCGAGCCGCTGCCTCGGGGAAGGAAGCGGTGGAGCGGACCCCAACGAGGGAAGGGTGTTGCTCGCCCCGCCGATCGATGTGGTCGCGCCTTCGGCTGACGTGCTCCCTGCCGAGGTCTCGATCGTGACCGGAGGCGTCTTCGTCGGCAGCTTCCTCACCAGCGTCGGCACGTCCGCCTTCGGAAACCGCCGCGCCAGCATCTCCTCGACCGCGCGCCGGCGCAGCCTCGCCGCCGCGGCCATCAACTCGAGATGGTTCTCGTCCGTGAGCTTCGAAGACAGCGCCTTCGCCGCGGAGAGGCTCAGCGACCCGTCCGCCAGCCGGTCCAGCAGCACCGGGAACCGCCGGGCCGCACGCGCCACCTCGATGCGATTGCACGTGGCGTCTTCGGAGAGCCCCAGCTCGTCGCAGCAGTACTCGAAAAGCGACGAGAAGCCGAAGCCGAAGTGGAGCCGCCGCGCATCCATCTCGGCCAGATGCGCGATCAGCACCGCGGTCGCGCCTCGCTCGTCGCGGACGCAGCGCTTCAGCGCGTCGATGAGCTGGGGATCGGTGAGGTGGATTGGGATGCCGGGCATGCTCGCCTCCGTGCCAGAACCAGCGCCAAGGGAGAGAGCGTGCGTCTGCATCTTCCTCGACATGCGCGACAAGTCGGGTCCGCCCGAGCCGTCAATCTGCTGACCTCGCCGGAGGCCTCAGCGCCAGTCGCCCTGGAGCTGGAAGGCCGCCCAGTAGTAGGGCGCGCTCCAGTGCGGGTCGCGGGCCATCTTGGCCTGCGCGCGCCGCAGCGCGGCCGCCGGCCGCAGCTGCTGCGGGCCCAGCATCCCTTCGTAGAAGTGCTTCATCAGCCGGGCCGTGGTCAGGTCGTCCACGGGCCACAGGCTGGCCACGACCCGCGGGGCGCCCGCGTACATGAAGGCGCGCGTGAGCCCGATCAGCCCCTCGCCGCGGATCTCCTTCCCCAGGGCCGTCCGGCAACCGCTCAGCACGACCAGCTCCGCGCCGAGGTCCAGGTTGAAGACGTCGGGCGCGGTGAGCAGCCCGGGGGTCTCGCGTCCCTCCTTGTCCACCAGCGACAGCACGAGGCCCGAGAGATCGGGGCGCACGTCGTTGAGCAGGCCGTGCGTCGCGAAATGGAGGTAGCGG
>JAICEW010000403.1 GCA_025923995.1 Vicinamibacteria bacterium
AGTACCACCCGCGGGAGCTGCTCGACGCCGAGCTGCCGATCCCTCCGGAGCTGACGCGCGGCAAGGAGAAGGTGACGGTCCGCTTCCAGACGGCACCCGAGGCGACCTCGGCGGCGATCTTCGAGGTGCGGACGAGCCCGGTCCCGTGACGATGATGCTGGCGGACGACACGATCCAGCAGGCCCAGGCGGAGGGCCGACGATGAACAAGCCCGTGATGCTCGGCTGCGCTGCGGCGGCGGTGATCCTGATGGTGACGATGTGCGGCCTCGCCGCCCTCGTCAGGCAGTACCGCGAGATCACGGTCCCGCTGAGCCTCGTGTTCCTCGCGCTCGCGGTCTTCTTCGGCCGGGATGCGTGGGCATCCCGCCGCCGGTAGAAGCGCCCGCAGTCCGGCCGCAGCGTCAGCCCGACGACTCCTCCGCGGCCGCCAGCACGCGCTCGGCGAACTCGGGATAGAGCTTGCGCAGGCACGCCGGGCAGAGGCCGTGCGTGAACTCCGCCTCCGAGTGCTCGCGGATGTAGACCTCGATGCGGTTCCAGTACCCGCGGTCGTCGCGCACGTTCTTGCACGCGGCGCAGATGGGCAGCAGCCCGCTCAGCACCTTGATCTGCGCCACGGCCTCCTGGATGCGCTGCTGCAGGGTCTCCTCGTGCCGCCGCAGCCGGCGGATGCGCCACGCGTGCAGCCCGCCCGCGAGCAGCGCGACCGCCAGTGCGGCCAGCGCCCAGAACCAGGGCGTCTCGTAGAACGACGGCAGCAGCTCGAACGAGTACACCGCGCCCGACTCGTTCCACGCGCCGTCCGCGTTGGCCGCCACCACGCGGAAGCGGTACGAGCCCGGCGGCAGGCGCGTGTACACCGCCTGGTGGCCCAGGCCGGCTTCCACCCAGTCGCGATCGAACCCCTCCAGCCGATAGCGGTACCGGATCCGCTCCGGCGCCACGAAGCTGAGCGCGGTGTACGCGAACTCCAGGCGCTGCCGGCGCGGACGCAGGCGCGCAGGCGCCATCAGGTCCACCTCCTCGTTGTCCGCGCTCATGCGCTCGAGGACGACCGGAGGCGCGGCCGGGTTGCGCGGCAGCCGCGAGGGATCGATCGCGACCACGCCCTGCACGGTCGGGAACCACATGCGCCCGTCCGCGGTGCGCCAGCCGCCCGGGCTGCCGCCGCTGCACTCGCGGCTGCTCATGCCGTCCGCCTCGTCGAGCACCTCCGAGTGGATGCGCGTCCGCGTGCCGGCCGCGAACTCCTCCAGCTCCGCCCGCTTCACGCGGAACACGCCCTTGTTGCAGCTCATCCAGAGGTCGCCGGACGCGTCCTCCAGGATGCGGAACACGACGTCGCTGAAGAGGCCGTCGCGCGACGTGATCGCGGTGAAGCGGCCGTCACGCAGACGCGTCAGGCCGCCGCCGTAGGTGCCGATCCACAGCGTCCCGTCGCCGGACTCGTGGAGCGAGCGCACGTAGTCGTGCGAGAGGCCATGCGCGGTGGTGTAGACCTCGTATCGTCCGTCGCGCAGCACCGCCAGGCCGGCGTAGGTGCCGACCCAGAAGCCGCCACGCGCGTCCTCCAGGATGGCGCGCACCTGGTTCGACGGCAGGCCCGGACGCGTGTCGGGCACCAGCCGCGCTCCCTCGACGCGCAGCAGCCCGCCTCCGTCGGTACCGACCCAGACCGTCCCCTGCCCGTCCTCGTGGATGACGCGCACCGGCGCCGCGGGCAGGCCGTGCCCGGCCCCGAAGGTGTCGACCCGCCCGCGGGCGTAGCGGTGCAGCGCCAGGTCGGTGCCGATCCACAGCTCGCCGGCCCGCGACTCCAGCAGCGCCCGCACGCGCGTCGCGCCCAGCCGCTCGCCCCGCAGGAGCGGCGTCAGCCGCCCGTCGCGGAGGCGGTCGATGTCGCCGCCGTAGGTGCCGACCCACAGCCCGCCGTCGCGCGCTCCGGCGACCGTGTAGACGAGCTCGTTCGACAGCCCCTGCCGCAGGCCGTAGCTGGCCGCCTTCGACTCCTTCAGCCGGCTCAGCCCTCCGCCGTCGGTGCCGATCCACAGGCTTCCCTCGCGGTCGGTGTACAGCGTGGCCAGCGAGTCGCTGGTGAGGCCGTCGCGCATCGTGAGCGACGTGAACGCGCCATCACGCAACCGCGTCAGCCCGCCCGCGGTCCCGATCCACAACGTGCCCTGCGGGTCCACGTGCAGCATGCGCACGGAGTCGTGCACGAGGCCGTCACGCGTGCGGAAGGCGTGCCAGCCCTTGTCGTCGTGACGGCCCAGCCCCTTGGACGTGCCCGCCCACAGCGCCCCATCGGGCCCGCGCGCGAGGGCCTGCACGTCGTCGCCGGGCAGCCCGTCGCGCTCGGTCGTGGTCGACGTCTTCCCGTCGCGCAGCCGGACGAGCCCGCGCGAGGTGCCGACCCACAGCGTCCCGTCCAGGTCGGCCAGCAACGCGCGGATCTGGTCGGAGGGCAGCCCCTCGGCCGTGCCGTAGCGCTCGACGCGCTCGCCGGTCTTCAGGAAGAGGCCGCTGGTGGTCGCGATCCACAGCCGGCCGTCACGATCGCGCGCGAGCGCGAGGATCGCGCCCGCCTGCGGCCGCAGCGGCACGGCGCCCACGGTGGACGGCCGGCCGCGCCACTCGACGAGGTCGCCGCCGAACGTCCCCACCCACAGGCCCGCGGGCGAGGGCAGCAGCGCCGTCACGTGGTTGTTGGCAAACGCCGGCGTGTTCGTGCGGTCGAAGACCGCGAACCGCTGTCCGTCGAAGCGGACGAGCCCTTCCTGCGTGCCCAGCCACAGGTAGCCGTCGGGCGTCTCGGTGATGGCCTGCACCGAGTTCTGGGGCAGGCCGTCCTTGGACTGGAACGAGTCGAGGCCGTACTGGTCCAGCGAGCGGGCGGGATCGAGTGCCAGCGCGGGCGCGCTCAGCAGCGCGCAGAGTACGGCCAGGACGACTCGCATTCCCCTCCGCCCGTCGTCGGCAAGGGGGGAGGACCGGCGGCGGTTCCCGAGTGTACCAATTTCATCCCTCGAGCACGAAGGTGGGCACGCTCCCGCCGCCCGCGCTCACGTTGATGACCGGATCGCGTGAGGCGCGCGTGACGGCGCCCACCTCCGCGCCCGCGACGTAGAAGGGGTTGGCGTTGACCTTGAGCAGCGGGAAGGTCAGCTGGCCCGCCTCGTGGAGGGGGAACGCCTCTTCGGGGATGGTCACGCGCTCCTGGACCACCCACGGCTCGCCCAGCGCGGCGCGCACGGCGTCCTCCCAGGCGGACGCGGAGGTGTCGGACCCCACGTACACGGAGCGGCCGCCATACCCGTGCGCGGGCTTGAGCACGAGCGTCTCGCGCTGCTCGACCACGTGGGGGACGAGGTCCACCTCGCGGCCCGCACGCACGGTGCGGCGCTCCTCCAGCCGGCGCGTCCAGGGGAGGGTGCGCGCCACCAGGTCCCGCTCGTCCGGGGTCATGAGGTGCGCGAACGCCTCGTCGGTCAGGAGCGCGAAGAACGCCTTGTCCTCCGAGAGGCGGCAGCGGAACGAGTTCACGAACACCGCCAGCCGCTCGCGATAGGCGCGCATGAACGGTCGCACCTCGTCCGCGCGCTCGAGCAGCTCCGAGAGCACGCCGCGCCGGTAGACGATGTCGACGGGGCTGGCGTCGGCCCACAGGCGCCCTTCGCTGACCTCCAGGTGCCGCGGGTCGGCCAGCAGGCAGCGCAGCCCCGCGCGCTCGAAGGCCTCGCGCAGGATCTCCTGGTCGCCGCGCGTCCGCACGTCCGACCAGTCGACGATCGCGATCCGCGGCGCCGCCGAGCCCGCGGCCCCGCGCACGGCCTCGACGAGCGCGGGCGCGGACGGCCGGTAGGAGACGCGGTGCGTCCGCGCGAACGCGCGGAAGACGGCGAGCTCCTCGAACACGGCGGCCATGCGGTCGCCGTAGCCGAAGCCGGCCGGCGCGTCCGAGTTGATCTCGATGAACCGCGGGCCCTGCGGCGTGACGAACGCGTCGACGCGCGACAGCACGACGTCAGGCGGGCCGGGGTCCAGCGCGACCCACTCCGCCTCGTCCGCGGGCGTGCCCAGGAACGCGCACAGCCGGGCCGTGTCTCCATCGAACGCGCGGCGGGCCACCCGCGCCGCCAGCTCGATCAGCCGCCGCGCGCCGTCGCGCAGAGCGTCCCATTGCGCGCGGGTCATGAAGTGCGGGCGCAGGAAGCTCCGCATCGGCTGCCCGTCGAAGGTGAGGCCGGCCCGGCCGAACCGCTCCGCCATCCAGGCCGCCTGCTCCGCGGCCGCGCCCGGGTCGGCGGCCACGCGCTCGTTGTACTCGCGGGCCGCCTCCACTCAGCCCTCCGCGGCCACGACCGCGACCGGATCGCCGACGCGCACGTCTCCCTCGCGCAGGACCCGGGCGCAGTAGCGGCTCCAGCCCGGATGGAGCTTCTCCGAGATGCGCTGGAACTCCCCGCCCCGGAACGAGCCGGCGATCGTCTGGCAGGGCGGGGCCGGCTTCGTGAGCTCCAGCAGGACGTCGCCGATCGCGAGCCGCACGCCGGCCTGGATGCGGTCCCAGGGGAGGCCGGCGATGGTCAGGTTCTCGCCGGTGGTGCCCGGCCCGATGGGGTGGCCCTCGGCGCGCAGCGCGTCCAGGAGCTCCCGCGAGTAGAGCGTCACCGCGCGTTCGGGGCCGCCGTGACCCGCGACCCTTCGCTGACGGTCGCCCTCGACGCCGGTCGCGCTGATTCGCGCCGCCGGCCGCGACTGCTTGGGCACGCCGCCGTCCGAGACGTTGATCGACTGGACCCGTGCGTCCGTCATGGGATCACCTCCCGTGGTGGGTTCGGACCCCACGAGACCGTCGTGCCGGCGGGTGGGCCAGCGATTGATCGTCGCAGCGACGAAGGCGCCGAGCACAGCCGTCCATAGCTGCACCGTCTCGCGGGAGAGGCCGAACGACAGGTCGGGCAGGTCGCGACCGGAAGCTCGGTTCGTCGACCGGAAGGCGAACACGCTCATGCTTGCGACCAGCGTGCTCGCCAGGGCGAGCGCCGTCGACACCGCACGGCTGCGCGGAAGCACCCACAACGCAGCCGCCATCAATGCGAACGGGAGAACGGCCCGCAGGCCGTGCCATGCCACCTGCGAGGCGGTGGCGGCACGCGCCGAATCGAAGCGGTCCACCCAGACCAGGTGCGTGGCCCAACCGAGCCCGGCACCAACGAGCAGCACGGCAGCGGCCACGATCGTGAGGTACCTGGACTCCGCCCGCTCGTCCACGCCGTGCCGTTCAGCGTCGCGCGCGACGCGTGGCCTTCCTCTTCTTCGCAGGACGCGCCGCCTTGCGGCCGCGGGCGGGACGCGCCAGGTCCTGCCAGGCGACCGTGCCGCCCACGATGGTGGCGACCGGCCAGCCGCGGAGCGTCCAGCCGCCGTAGGGCGTGTTGCGCCCCTTGGACTGGAAGCGCGCGGGATCGACCGTGCGCTCCCGGTCGAGATCGAGGATCGTGAGGTCCCCGGG
>JAICEW010000404.1 GCA_025923995.1 Vicinamibacteria bacterium
GGCGGCGGCGGCCGCTTCGGCGGCCTCGTCCTCGCGGCCGGCGCGCGCGAGCAGGGCGCCCAGGTTGTGCAGGGTCTGCGCCTCGCGTGACGCGATCTTGAGCTCCTGGAACCCGGCGAGCGCCAGCAGGTAGCTCTCCTCGGCCGACTGGAGCTCGCCCAGGGCCGCGAAGGCGTAGCCCATGTCGTGCCGCGTGATGGCCAGCCCGCGCAGGCCGCGCGCGCCGGAGGCCGCGAACAGGGGCAGGGCGTCGCGATAGCTCGCAAGGGCGCGCTCCGGCTCGCCCAGCCGGTGGTAGAGCAGGCCGATGGCCGTCAGCGACGTCGCGTTCGGCGTCCCCGCCTCGCGCGCCAGGCGCAGCGCCTCCAGGTGCGCCTCGACCGCGCGCTGGTAGTCGCCGCGCTGGTCGTGCATCAGGCCCACGTGCGACTGCACGATGCCCGCGCGCCGCGGCACGCCCGCGGCCGCGAACAGCTCGAGCGCGGCCTGGAACGCGTCGTGCGCCTCGGGGTGCTCGCCGCGCGCGAGGTGGAAGGTCCCGCGGTTGGCCCAGGAGATGCCCTCGCCCTCGGGGAACCCCACCGCAGGCCAGCGCGCGAGCGCCTCGTCGGACCAGGCGATGGCCTCGTCCATGCGGCCGGTGCTGCTCTCGAGGAACGCGAGCAGGGTGAGCGCCTCGCACTCCCCGCGCAGGTCGCTCGCCTGTGCGCTCAGCTGGCGCGCGCGCAGCAGGTGCTCGCGACCCACGTCGTCGTCGCCCAGGTCGTCCAGGTCCGAGCCGATCAGGCGCAGCGTCTCGGCCTCGCCGACGGGGTCCCCGGCTGCGCGCCAGTGCGGCAGCGCCGTCTCCCAGATCCGGATGGCCGCGCGCAGCTCGGCGGCCGAGGCCTGGCCTCTCGCCTTCCGCCCCTCGGCCACCAGGCGCACGGCTTCCTCGCGCGAGGACGGCCGATCCGGAAGGGATGCGGACGCCCCGCTCGCGACGGCGAGGAGTACGGCTAGGAGTTGGGAAGACGCAGCGCGTACTCCTCGATGGGGACGATCCGGCCGGCCCGCACGCCGAGCAGGCGGATACGGTTCACACCGGGCTGCAGCAGACCCGACGGAAGCGCGACGGTGAACGTGTCCTCGCGGCTGCGCACGAAGCCCACGCCCCGGAAGACCATCCGCGGGCCGTGCCACACCTCGACCGCATGGTCCTCGTATCGCGGCGTGTCGCTCGGCACCGTGAGCACGCCCACAACCAGCCACGATCCCATAGGCGCGGACGGGACGTCGGCGCCGCCACGCTCGGAGCCGGCGGGCAGCAGGTCCACGATCCGCACGTTGGGCACGGCCTGGGCGCCGGGAGCCGCTGGCGCGACGCCGGCGCGCGACCGCAGCCGGTCCACTTCGGCCCGCAGCTCGTCGGCGCCGCGAGCGGCCTCGTCCAGCCGCTCCTGCAGCGCGGCCTGCGCCTGGTGCGACTGCGCGCGCGTGCGCAGCAGGCCGGCGGAGAGCGCGGCCGTCGCCACCAGCAGCGTCGCGGCCACCGCGGCCAGCGGGTGCGAGTGCCAGCGCCGCATGGCGACCTCGCGCGTGGGCCGGCCCGGCGTCGCCCCTTCGAGGGTGGCCCGCTCCGCCCAGGACTCCAGGTTGCGCAGGGCCTGCGCGTCCTCCGCGCAGTCGGCGCACTCCGCGAGGTGATCGGCCACCGCCTCCGCCTCGTCGCGCGGAAGCGACCCGCTCATGGCCCGGGCCAGCGTCTCCGCCGGCGGGCACCCGCCGATGCCGGTCGAGGCCTCGCGGTAGAGCTGCCGGACCTCCGCGTCAGTCCAGGGCATAGTCGATCCCCGCCCCGCGCAGCGCATCCCGCAGCTGCTTGAGCCCGCGATAGACGAGGTTGCGCGCGCGCGGCTCCGTCCAGCCCAGCAGCCGCCCGATCTCCTCGGTGGTGAAGCCCTGCAGGTGGAGCGCCAGCGCGCGGCGGCGCTCCGCCTTCAAACGGCCCAGGCACTCCCGCACCTTCTCCAGCACCAGCGCCCGCTCCGCCTGGCGCTCGGGCGACGCCTGTGGATCGACCACTTCCCACCCGTGCGAGCCGCCCGTCTCCGGCGGCGGCCCCAGCTGCTCCTCCCGCCTCGCACGCGCCCTGCGGATGGCGTCGATGGTCGCGCGCGCGGCCGTCTTGAAGACGTAGGACGCGGGGCTCTCGATGGTCCTCTCACTCTTGAGCGCCCGCCAGAGCTTGAGGCGCGCCTCCTGCTCGATGTCCTCGACCTGCAGGCCGAGCTGGCGCGGGCAGACGCGCGAGATCGTGGCGCGCAGCAGGCCGGCGTACTGCTCGACCAGCGACTGCCAGCGCGCGTCGACCGAAGCGATCTCGGGGGTGGAGGAGGGTGGACCCGCCGGACGAACGTCCTTCTGCACGGTGTTTGGTGACCTCGAGGAGCTTAACGCCAAGCGCGCTGGGAGGGAAGCGCGCGCCTATTCGTGAGTCGATATCCTATTCACGCACAAAAACCCCGAACGTGTCGTGATAGCCGTCACCGAAATGGCTCACGGATCGAGCCTCAGGACCGCTTCGGGCGGAATGTGCACGCGGACCGTTTCGCCACGCCGGCGCCGGGAGGCGGCCGAGGCGGCCTCGGTGACGGCGAGCACCTCCTGGCCCACGCGCACGCGCCATTCCGTGTGGTCGCCCCGGTAGATCTCGTCGTCGAGCGTCCCCGTCGGGCCGTCTCCGGAGGGCGCGAGGCGGACGCGCTCGGGCCGGAATCCGATCCATATCGGACCGTCCCCAGCGAACGCGCCGTCGTCCGCCGCCAGCAGGTCCAGGCCCCCCTCGGTGCGCAACCGCACACCGCCGGACGCGGTCCCGGCCACACGGGCCTGCATCAGGTTCCGAACGGCCAGGAACTCGGCCACGAACCGCGTCCGCGGGCGCTCGTAGACCTCCTCGGGAGGGCCGACCTGCTCGATCCGTCCCTGGCTCATGACCGCGATGCGGTCGCTCATGACGAGCGCCTCGTCCTGGTCGTGCGTGACGAACACGAAGGTGGTGCCCAGCCGCTCCTGCAGGTTCTTGACCTCGACCTGCATCTCCTTGCGCAGCTTCAGGTCCAGCGCCGCCAGCGGCTCGTCCAGCAGCAGGACCTCCGGCTCCATCACCACCGCGCGGGCGAGCGCGACGCGCTGGCGCTGGCCGCCCGAGAGCTGTGAGATCCGGCGCTCGTCCAGGCCCGTGAGGCGCACCATCTCCAGCGCGCGCGCCACGCGAGAGGCGACCTCGTCGCTCGAGCGGCCCGCCGCCTCCAGGCCGAACGCCACGTTGCCGGCGACGGTGCGGTGCGGGAACAGCGCGTAGTGCTGGAACACCGTGTTGACCGGACGCCGGTAGGCGGGGACGGCGGTCAGGTCGCGCCCGGAGATCAGGATGCGGCCGCTGTCGGGCTCCTCGAAGCCCGCGACGAGGCGCAGCAGCGTGGTCTTGCCGCAGCCCGACGGCCCCAGCAGCGTGAGGAACTCGCCCGGCCGCACGTCGAGCGTGACGTCCCGGGCGGCCGCGACCGTGCCGTACGCGCGCGAGACGGACGCGAGCGAGACGGCGCCCCGCCGCTGGTCGCTCGCCGGCTCCTGCATCCGCCCAAGCTCGCCCATCACCTGTCACGCTCGCGGAGGGGCACGGATTCTACATCGGCGCACGCCGCACGATCGCGCGCGCCACCCGGAAAGCCGTACCATCGCGGCAGCGTGATGACCGGCCCCGCGAGCCTCCGCGTCGGCGCGTGCCTCCTCTGCCTCGGCCTGGCCGGCCGCGCCGGAGAGGAGCTGGAGCCCGTCGAGGTGGCCGCGACCTCGTCCTCGCCCTTCACCCGGCTCCGCTTCGCGGAGCTGCGCGACCTCGACCACTCGGGCGACGCGTCGGTGGGCGACCGCGTGGTGCTCGGCCTCCGGAGGCCGCTGGCGCCGCGACGGGTGATCGCGCTCGGGGACCTTCCGCTCGAGGGGTCGGAGCGCGGCTGGGGCGACGGCGCGCGGCTGCTGGCCACTCCCGGAGCGTCCCAGGTCGAGGTGGTGCTGGGCGCCGGCGCCCGGCTGAGCCTGTCGGGCACGTATCGTCCCGGCGCGCGCGGCGCGACGCCGGCACAGCTGCGGACGGCGAGCGGCGCGGTGCCGATCCTGATGGCGGCCGCGAGCAGACGGTCGTTCGGGGGAGACCGCTTCGCCGACTCGCCCGACCTGCGTCCGTTCTACGGCCAGCTCCACTCGCACACGGGCGTCTCGGACGGCGAGCTGACGCCGGCCGACGCGTACGCCACCGCCCGAAGGTACGGCCTCGACTTCTTCGCCGTCACGGACCACCTCGAGCAGCTCACCGCCGAGTCGTGGGCGGCGGCCCGGCGCGCCGCGCGCGCGGCCGACGAGCCGGGCGCGTTCGCGGCCTTGAGCGGCTACGAGTGGGGCGGCTTCCCCACGCTGCAGGGCTGGATGAACCACGTGAACGTGGTGGGCTCGGACGCGCTCATGAGCGTGGGCGGGACGCTCACGCTGCGCCGCCTGTACGAAGGCATCCTGGTGCTGCCCGGCGAAACGGTGGTCGGGCAGTTCAACCATCCCGGCATGAAGCACCCCGTCTTCGGGCGCAACAACTGGAACGCCTTCGAGTACCACGAGGACGCCGACCTGCGCATGCGCCTCATGATGGTGGAGACGCGCTCGGAGCGGGGCGAGGACAACCGCGAAGACGCGGGCCTCGTGCCCGCGCTCGACCGCGGCTGGCACCTGGCGCCCAAGGCCGAGGAGGACAACCATCGCGCCCACTGGGGGCACACGCGGCGTCGCACCGGCTTGTGGCTGGCCGAGCTGTCGTCGCCCTCGGTGCTGGCCGGCCTCACGCGCATGGCCACGTTCTACACGGACGATCCCGAGGCCAGCCTCAAGCTGCGCGCGGACGGCGAGTGGCTGATGGGCTCGACCGTCTACGGCGGCGGGCCGCACCGGCTGGAGGTGGAGGTCGCGCACCGCACGCGCGTCGCGCTCGTCACCCGCCTGGAGATCGTGACGGTCGGCGGCGCCGTGGTCGCGCGCCGGGAGAACGAGCGCACGCCCGTCCGCTTCGCCTGCGACGTCGACCCGCGCACCGACGCGTACTTCTTCGCGCGCGTGGTGCTGGAGGGGCCGGAAGACCGTATGATCTCGGCTCCCATCTTCGTCGACCGCTGAGATCGGCGGCGACACTTCCAGGGAGCCCGCGTGAGGACAGCCGTCCGGTCGATGTTCGTTCCGTGCCTGCTGGCGGCCCTCGTGCCGGGCGCCGTCTCCGCCCAGACGCGTCCGCTCCAGACCGAGGAGGCCACGACCGCGCCGCGCGGACGGGTCGTGCTGGAGGTGGGCCAGGACTTCATCAAGGACGAGCCGAACTTCCTGCACGGGCAGCCGCGCAACCGCTGGGATGGACCGATCCTCCGTCTGGTCTGGTCGCCGGCGGATCCGGTCGAGATCGACGTCGAGTGGGTGACGCGGGTCGCGACGCC
>JAICEW010000405.1 GCA_025923995.1 Vicinamibacteria bacterium
CTCCTTCAGCGTGGGCGCGTCTCCCAGCTTCAGGCCGCCGCCGCCGCCGCCGCCGAAGCCGCCGCCCGAGTCCGTCTTGAGCTGCAGTGAGCGCGTCGAGCCGTAGTACTTCTCGATCGCCTCGTCGAGCGACGTCTCCGACGCCACGACCGGCTCCACGTTGTATCCGGTCATGAACTTGATGTCGTCCATGGCGAACACGTTCGTGGGGTCCGCCATGGCGATCGTCAGCGTCGCGCCGGAGCGGCTGAGCGGCAGGATCTGGTACTTCCGTGACGTCTCGGCGGGGATGATCTTGATGATCGCGGGGTCGACCTCGAAGTGGTCGAGGTTGATCGACGGTACGCCGTACTGCCGGGAGAGGAGGCTCGTGATCTCCTCGTCGCGCACGTAGCCGAGGGACACGAACGCCTTCCCCAGCTTCCCGCCGTTCATTTTCTGGTGCGTGAGCGCTTCCTGGAGCTGCTGCGGCGTCACCATGTTTTCCTTGAGGAGCAGCTCACCGAGCTTGACTGGCATCGTTGGTCTCGAAAAACCTAATTCGGTCTGATACTTAGTCGCCGGATGCTAGCGCGACGCTGGAGGAGGTGTCAAGTTTTGCGGCTGGCCACAGGCCGAGCGCGAGGGAGAGGATCGCTCCGGCGCTCGCAAGGACCAGCGCCGGCGTGACCCACGGCGGATCATACCGCACTTGGTACACGACGCGCCCCTCCGGAACGGCCAGCGCCCAGTAGCGTCCGTTCGCCTGCACCGGACGGACGGGGACGGGGGCCCCTTCGACCCTCCAGTAGCGGTGGTAGCCCTCGAGGACGACCAGCCAGCCGGCGTCGCCGTCCGCCTCGATCTCGACCGCGTGGGGCCCGAGCCGCCGCCATGCGACCCGGGACGTGCCGTCGGCAGGTGCGCCGACGCACGACGCCGTGGCGGGAGGGGCCTCGAGCACCACCGTGCGCCGCGCATCGAAGTCCGGAGCGACCGCGCGAGCGCGCGCGGCGTCGGCCGAGCCCGCGACCTCGCAGTCCCCCACCCGGAACGCGCGCGGAAGCGGATCGCCCAGCTCGTGGAGCGTGAGCGGCTGGCGGACCTCGGGCAGCCTGGCCTCGCCGCGCGCCACGGCCAGGTCGGGCGGCAGCGGCAGGGGTGACAGGACCCAGCGCACGCCCGCGAGCCGCAGGCGCGCGTGGATGCGCCGGAACGCCGCGGGGGTGGACTCCGCGGCCGAGAGCGTGGCGCCGCGCGGCGCCCAGCCGGTCCGGTCCTCGTCGAACGCGCCCTCCAGGCCGTCGAGCGCCTTCGTGCGGCCCCAGAGCAGCTGGCGATCCACGTAGTGCAGCCACACGTCGTGGTTGCGTGCGAGCAGCTCCGGCGCCCACTGCAGGCCCGGCGAGTTGGCGACGCCGTAGGTGAACCAGCGGTACGGCCCGTGCGATGCGGTGCCACGGACGAGCGCGGCCACCTCGGGCCGCAGCGCGTAGAAGTCGCCCGGCGCCGACGCGTCGACCCGGGCGTTGGTGGCGAGCAGGTCCGCGACCAGGCAGGCCGCCGGCGCCAGCCCGGCCCGCGGTCCCAGCCGCAGCGTCGCGGCGCACAGGGCTCCCAGGCCGCCGGTCGCCAGCAGCGCCGAGGGCCACAGGCGCACGACCGGCGTCGCCTCGGGCGCGGCCAGCCGCGGCCACACCGACGCCGCGGACCGCCGCGCGGCCTGGGGTGCGAGAGCCATGGCCAGTCCGACGGACACGAGCACGATCGAGGGGACCGCCAGGCACCAGGTGGCGAGCCGGCGCCGCTCCTCGAGCGCCGCCTCCAGGCCGCGGCCGGCCAGCAAGGCCAGCGCGAGCGTGGTCAGGAGGAGGAACTTCACCGGCGAGCGGAAGTGCGTGAGCACCGTCGGCAGCACGGCCGCGAGCGGCCCGTGCGCGCCCAGCGCCAGCGCGAGGCCGATCGCCGCCAGCAGCCACAGACGTACGCCGCGGCGTCCGGCGCAGGCCGCGAGCGCGAGCACCATGGGACCGAGGTAGAGGCTCACCAGGTACGGGAACCCGTCCGGGAAGTAGGGCTGTCCCCAGAAGCCCAGGTCGGTCATCGTATGGGGATCGCCGAGCAGCCGGGGCCAGGCCATCTCCGCCAGCACGATCGGGTGCGCGGACCAGCCGAGCGCCTGGCCCGCCGTGAAGCCGGCCGCGCGCGAGCCGCCTTCGAGCAGGGCGCGCAGGCCCAGTACGACGGGCGCGCCCAGCAGGGCCGCCACCGCGCCGGCGATCCCCAGCGCGCGCCACTGGCGCAGCGACGGCAGCGCCCCCGTGAGCACGAGGCCGGCGATCGCGGCCTGGATCATCACCTCGCCCGCCAGCGTGCTCAGCAGCACCGCTGCCGCCGTCCCCAGCACCGCCGCCGACCGCGCGGTCGGCGCACGCAGGCACCTCAGGTAGCACGCCACCACGACGGGCGCCCAGGCCGCGCCGTGCGCCATCTCGAACAGGTTGAGCGAGGACAGCAGCACGCCCGAGAGGCCGTACGCCGCCCCGCTGAGCCAGGCCGCGCGCGGTCCCCAGCGCAGCTCGCGCGCCAGCAGCGTCGCGCCGCTCATCGCCAGCCACACGTGCAGGCACGGCGAGAGCCGGAGCGTCCCGCGCGCGCCCAGCAGCAGCAGCATGACGAGGTCGCCCGGGTAGGCCATCAGGAACGGCGCGCCCGCGTCGGCGGTGGGGTTCCACAGCGGCCACACGCCGCCGCGCAGGGCTCCGGCCGCGAAGACGTAGTCCGGGTAGTACCAGGTCGAGACGTCGCGCAGGTACGGCACGCGGCCGAGGAACAGCACGTCCGCGAAGAGCACCGCGACGACGAGTGCGTGTGCGGCGCAGGCGACCCCGAGGGAGCGTGCGGTCGCCTCCTGGCTCACCCGCCGCTCCCGCGCCGGGCGACGGCCAGGATCGACGTCCCCACCGGCGGACGGGCCAGCACGGCCGTCTCCACGCGCATCAGGGCGCGCAGGCTCGCGTGCGCGAAACGGTTGGGCGGACCGAAGCCGCGCTGGATCGTCTCCGTCGTCTCCGCGGTGGGCGACCGCAGCATCACCTTGCGCAACGCCAGCAGCGGCAGCAGGCCCAGCCCCCAGAACCGGTGGTCGATGGCCTGCCAGCCGGAGCGGGACAGCTCCGCCAGCAGCGACGCCCGCGAGTACCTTCGATAGTGTCCCGACGCGACGTCGAACGCGCTGAACAGCACCTGCAGGGCCGGGACGTTCAGGAGGAGGTGGCCGTCCGGACGCAGGTGCCGGCCGACGGCCGCGAGCAGCGAACCCGGGTCCTCCAGGTGCTCGATCACGTCGAACAGGATGGCCGCGTCGTAGCGTCCGACCAGCTCGGGGGCCTCGTGGCGCACGTCGTAGTAGAGGTGGCGGCCGCGCCCCGCAGCGGCGGCCTCCAGCGCCGCGTGGTTCAGCTCGACCAGGTCCACTGTCCAGGCGGTGGCCGCCTCCACCTGGTCGCGCACCACGCCGCGCCCGCCACCGACGTCGAGCACCCGCAGCGGACGGTCGAGCGGCACCCCGCACGCCCGCCACTGGCGGAGCGCGGCCGCCATCCTCCACTGGAACCAGAAGTGGTCGGCGGAGTTGAGGTCGTACCAGTCGCCCGGGAAGCCCGCTTCGGGAGACGAGGAGAGGTGCTCGATGCGCTGGTGCCGGGCTGGGGCCGCCTCGGCAGACGGCGCGGAATGACGGTTCACCGCGCCGGATGCTAGCATACGCACCCGTGACCGATCAGGCCGTGGGGAGCGCCGCGACCGCAACCGGGGCGCCGATCCTGCTCTCCGCTCCCTTCCTCGACGACCAGGAGGCCGCGCGCGCGGCCCAGGCCCTGCACTCGCGCATGGCGGGCAACGGTCCCTTCACCCAGCGGGCGGAGAAGCGCCTGTCGGAGCGCCTCGAGGGGTCGCGCGTCCTCTTGACGACCTCGTGCACGCACGCGCTGGAGCTGGCGCTGCTCGCGCTGGGCATCGGTCCCGGGCAGGAGGTGATCTGCCCGTCGTTCACCTTCGTGTCCACGGCCAACGCCATCCTGCGCGTCGGCGCCCGGCCCGTGTTCGCGGACGTCGAGGACGCCTCGCTGGGCCTGGACCCGGCGGACGCCGCGCGCCGCGTCACGCCGCGCACGGCGGCGCTGCTGCCGGTGCACTACGCCGGCGTCGCGCCCGACATGGATGCGCTGCTCGCGCTGGCGCGCACGCGCTCGCTGCGCGTGATCGAGGACGCGGCGCAGGGCCTGGGCGCCACCTACGACGGCCGCGCCCTGGGCACGCTGGGCGACGCGGGCTGCTACAGCTTCCACGAGACGAAGAACATCACCTGCGGCGAGGGCGGCGCGCTCTCGGTGAAGGACCCGGAGCTGGCGGCGCGCGCGGAGATCATCCGCGAGAAGGGCACCAACCGCAGCGCGTTCCTGCGCGGCGAGGTGGACAAGTACACCTGGGTGGCCGAGGGCAGCAGCTACGTGCTGTCGGACGTCCTGGCGGCGGTGCTGGACGCGCAGCTCGACAAGTTCGACGAGATCCACCGCCGGCGCCGCGGCGTGTCCGACCGCTACCGGGCGGAGCTCGGCGACTGGGCGCGCGCGCGCGGAGTGCGCCTGATCCCGTCGTTGCCCGGGCGCGAGGTCAACGACCACATCTTCTACCTGCTTCTCCCCGACGAGGCCGCGCGCGACCGCTGCCTGGGCCATCTGCGCCGGGCCGGCGTCCAGGCCACGTTCCACTACGTGCCCCTGCACACCTCGCCGTTCGGGCGCAGCCTGGACCCGGAGCCGCCGCGCCTGCCCGTGACCGACCGGGTGGCCGCCACGCTGCTGCGGCTCCCGCTCCATCCAGGCCTCACCGACGAGGAGGTGGAGCGCGTGGTGGCGGCGGTCCGCTCCTTCCCTGCCTGACGCGCGCGTGGCGGAGCCCCATGTCAGCGTCGTCCTCGCCTGCTACAACGAGGAGGAGACGCTCCCGGCGAGCTTTCGCGAGATCCGCAAGGCGCTGGACTGGCTGCCCTGCACCAGCGAGGTCATCTTCGTCGACGACGTGAGCCGCGACCGCACGCGCGAGATCATCGGCCGCATCGTGGCCGAGAACCCCGGGCGCGTCCGGGCCATCCTGCACGACACGAACAAGGGCCGCGGCGCGACCGTCAACGACGGCTTCCGCGCCTCGCGGGCCGAGATCGTGGGCTTCCTCGACGTGGACCCCGCGCTCCACGCCCGCTACATCCCCTCGCTGGTGGCGGCCATCGAGGAGGGGGCCGACGTGGCCACCGTCCGGCGCATCTACGCGTTCCAGGCGCGGTCGCTGGACCGCTACTTCATGAGCCGCGGCTACTCGCTGCTGGTGCGCCGCCTGCTCGGCGTGCCGCTGCTCGACACCGAGACCGGCTTCAAGTTCTTCAGGCGCGAGACCCTCCTGCCGGTGCTGGACGCGATCCACGACCCGGGCTGGTTCTGGGACACGGAGTTCATGGTGCGCGCCCACCTGC
>JAICEW010000406.1 GCA_025923995.1 Vicinamibacteria bacterium
CATCGTGGGCCGCCTCAAGGCGTACGCCGACCGCTGCCTCTACCTCGAGGACCGCAAGCTGCTCTTCGACGAGACACGCCTGGAGCGGATCAAGCTGCACTCCGCCCTCGAGAAGGCGTTCAAGGAGGTGCCGGAGTTCGCCAAGGGGCTCGGGCTCGATCCCGGCAGCCGGTTCGAGGTCCACCAGCTGCGGCCCGCGATGCGGACCAGCCCGGAGGGCCGGCACATCCCGCAGGTGATCGTGGGACTCACCCAGTCGAAGCGGCTCGACCCGTCGAAGGGCGACGCGCAGGGCAACGTCTTCCGAGGCGGCTCCACCCTGGTCGTGGACCTGTCGGTCCCCGAGGTGAAGTACAGCATCGTCAAGAACATCGACAGCCGGGAGCGGGAGGCGCGCACGCTCGCGTTCGCGAAAGCGGCCGCGGACGACCCGCTGCGCGGGCTCTTCTTCACCCCGGCGCGGGGCGAGCCGTTCGCGGCCCTCCACCTGCTCTCGGACGACGCCGTGTAGGCCCCCACACGTTCCGCTTGACACGCACGACGGCTTAGATCACAATCCCGATCGATTCAGTCATATATGACGCCGAGCGGAGAGGGATCGTGCGGCTGACGGCCAGGAGCGAGTACGCGCTGCTCGCGCTGGTGCACCTGGTGCGCCACGCCGACGAAGCCTACCTGTCCGTCCAGTCGATCGCCGACGCGCAGGGCATCCCCGCCAAGTTCCTCGAGCAGATCCTGCTCACGCTCAAGCGCGCCCGGTACGTGCGCAGCCTCAAGGGCCAGCACGGAGGCTATCGCCTGGCTCGGCCCGCGAAGGAGATCTCGCTGGCCGAGGTGATCCGGCTCTTCGACGGCGCTCTGGCGCCCACGGAGTCGGTCAGCAAGTACTTCTACGAGTCGACGCCCATCGAGAAGGAGCGGGCGCTGCTGAAGCTGTTCAAGGGCATCCGCGACTACGTGTCGGATCGCCTGGAGAAGACCACGCTTGCCGACGTCAGCTAGAGGTGTTTTCGTCGGGTCAATATATGACTTACTCAATCGGATAAGACGTCTATGAACGTGAAGCAGGTCGCGGACTTCGAGCGCGTGTCCTTCACGGGCGGCGCGGGCGCCGGGGCGGACCGCGACTCCGAGAACATCGTCTTCATCCGCACGCAGGTGTCCTTTTGACTCGCGTCCCTTCTGGAGGAGCTGACATGTCCCGAGCCCTCACCCTCGCCACCGTCCTGACCTTCGCGGCCGTGCTGGCGCCGCCCACGCACGCGCAGGAGCTGCTCAACGTCTCCTACGACCCCACGCGCGAGCTGTACCAGGAGTTCAACGCCGCGTTCGCCAGGCAATGGCAGGCGAAGAGCGGCAAGGCCGTGTCGGTCCAGCAATCGCACGGCGGCTCGTCCAAGCAGGCCCGGGCGGTGCTCGACGGGCTCGATGCGGACGTGGTCACGCTGGCCCTGGGGTACGACATCGACGCCGTGGCCGAGGCGGGACTCCTGCCGAAGGACTGGCAGAAGCGGCTGCCGAGCAACAGCGCGCCCTACACCTCGACCATCGTGTTCCTGGTGCGCAAGGGCAACCCGAAGGGCATCAAGGACTGGAACGACCTGGTGAAGCCGGGCATCCAGGTCATCACGCCCAACCCCAAGACCTCGGGCGGCGCCCGCTGGAACTACCTCGCCGCCTGGGCCTACGCGCTGCGGCAGCCGGGCGGCAGCGAGGCCAAGGCGAGGGACTTCGTCACCGCGCTGTTCAAGAACGTGCCGGTGCTCGATTCGGGAGCGCGCGGGTCCACGACCACGTTCGTCCAGCGGGGCATCGGCGACGTCCTGCTGGCCTGGGAGAACGAGGCGTTCCTGTCGCTCAAGGAGCTGGGGCCCGGCAAGGTGGAGATCGTGGTCCCCTCGCTCAGCATCCTGGCCGAGCCCCCGGTCGCGGTCGTCGACAAGGTCGTGGACAGGAAGGGCACGCGCGCGGTCGCGCAGGCGTACCTCGAGTACCTCTACGCGCCCGAAGGCCAGGAGATCGCGGCCAGGCACTACTACCGGCCCCGGCTGGACACGGTCGCGAAGAAGCACGCGGCCACCTTCCCCAAGGTGAACCTCATCACCATCGACGAGGTCTTCGGCGGCTGGCAGAAGGCCCAGCGAACGCACTTCGCCGACGGCGGGCTGTTCGACCAGATCTACGTGCCGCGGTAGGAGGACAGCGGGTGGTACGCTTCGAGGGTGCAGGGATCGACCGCGGTCAGTGAAGGCCTGCCGGCGCGCGCCGCGCTGAGCCTGCCCTGGCTCGTCCGGCTGCGCTGGGGCGTGCTGGCGGCCCAGGCGGTCGCGGTCGCGATGGGGAGCGCGATCCTCGACTCCGGGCCGCCCCTGTCGCGCGGCCTCGCGCTGCTCGCGCTCACCTTCGCCAGCAACGTCGCGCTGTGCGAGCCCGGCCTGGCCGCCAAGGCCGGGCGGGCCGCCCTGTGCGGCTCGGCGCTCGCCCTCGACACGGTGGTGCTGACGCTGCTGCTGCGCGGCAGCGGCGGCGCCGCGAACCCGTTCAGCGTCCTCTACCTGGTCGGCATCTCGCTCTCCGCGGTGGTGCTGGGCCCCCGCTGGACCTGGATGCTCACGCTGCTGGCCATCGCGGGCTACGGCACCCTCTTCCTGGGGGCGGGCGACCCGATGCCGGAAGCGATCCACCACTCGTACGCCAGCCACCTGCACGGGATGTGGGTCGCGTTCGTGATCGCCGCGGTGCTCACCGCGTTCTTCGTCAGCCAGCTGGCGGGCGCCGTGGAGAAGCGCGACCGCGAGATCGCGGCCGTCCGCGAGCGGGCCCTGCGCTACGAGCGCGTGGCGGCCCTCTCCACGCTGGCCGCCGGCGCGGCGCACGAGCTGGGCACGCCGCTCGCGAGCATCGGCGTGGCCGCGCGCGAGCTGGAGCGCGCGCTGGAGAAGCTGCCCGACGGGGCGGCGCTGGCCGACGACGCGCGCCTGATCCGCGCGGAGCTGGGACGCTGCCGCGCAGTCCTCGACAACGTCGCCGCGCAGTCGGGCGAGACCGTCGGCGAGACGCCGATCGCGCTGACGCCCGCGGAGATCGTCGAGGACGTCCGCCGCCGCCTGGGCGCGACGCTGGCGGAGCGGATCGAGGTGCAGGAGCCCCTGCCCGCGCAGACGCTCCAGCTCCCGCGGGAAGCGTTCGGGCGCGCGGTGGAGAACCTGGTGCGCAACGCGATCGACGCGTCGGCGGATCGCTCGCCGGTGCGCGTCGCCGCCCGGGTGGAGGGCGAGCGCATGGCCTTCATCGTGGAGGACCGCGGGACGGGCATGCCGCCGGACGTCCTGGAGCGCGCGGCGGAGCCGTTCTTCACGACCAAGGCGCCGGGTGCCGGCCTGGGGCTCGGCCTCTTCCTGACACGCACCCTGGCCGAGCAGCTCGGCGGCAGCCTGGCCCTCGAGTCCGCGCAGGGCCGCGGCACCCAGGCGCGCCTCGACCTGCCGCTCCCCGGCTCGCGAGGATGAGCGGCGACGTCACGCCGTCGCTGCTCATCGTCGAGGACGACGCCGTCCTGCGTGCGCGCCTGGCGCGGGCGTTGCGCGAGCGCGGCTTCGAGGTGCGCGAGGCCCCCGACGGCGAGACCGCGCTCGAGCTGGCCCGCAGCGACCCGCCCGAGCACGCCGTCGTCGACCTGCGCATGCCCGGGATCTCGGGTCTCGAGGTCGTGCAGGCGCTCAAGCAGCTCGAGCCCTCGACGATCGTGGTCGTGCTGACCGGCTATGGGAGCATCGCGACCGCGCTGGAGGCGGTGCGCCTGGGCGCGACGCACTACCTGACCAAGCCGGCCGACGCGGACGAGATCGTGGCCGCGTTCGCGAAGGGAGGGGCGCCGGTGACGCCGCCCGAGGAGACGACGCCGGCCAGCCTCGCCCGCGTCGAGTGGGAGCACATCAACCGCGTGCTGGCGGACTGTGGCGGCAACGTGTCGCAGGCGGCGCGGCTGCTCGGCATCCACCGCCGCTCGCTGCAGCGGAAGCTCTCGAAGTACCCGCTCCCCCGCTAGACGCGGAAGGCTTCAGCGCACGCGCTGGACGCGGATCTCGGAGCCGCCGGGCGCCTGCTCGGTCCAGGTCAGGACAGCCCCGTCCGCGGCGGTCGCGACCGACGGATAGCTCGCATCCGTGCCGAGCGTCGATAACGGGCCGAGCCGCGGCCGGTGGGACGAGGCGGCAGCGATCTCGCGCAGCACGACCGCTCGTGTCCCGTCGCCGCGCGCCTGGTCCCAGGCCACGACGACCCGGTCCCCCGCCACTGCGATCTGCGGATGCGCGGCCCCGCCCGTCTCGCCGTCCAGGCGGCTCCGCGATTGGAACGTCCGCGCGCCGTCGGTGGAGTAGGCGTAGAAGACGCCCTTGCCCGCGCTCTCCGAGACCAGCGTCGGCCAGACGACGTGGACGACGCCGCGCGCGTCCACGGCCACGGCCGGTCCGTCGTCGGGACAGCCGTCGATCGCCCAGCCGTCCTCGCTCACGCGTACGGGCGCACCGAAGGTGCGTCCGCCGTCGGTCGATCGCGCGACCGCCACGTCGCGCAGGTTGGGCTTGTAGATGTGGCGGAACGCCACGTAGACCGACCCGTCCGGCCCCGTGGCCACGGACGTCTTGCAGCAGAAGCACACGTCGGTCGCGATGCGCGTCTCGTCGCGCGTGCCGTCGGGGCGCGAGACGGCGTGATAGAGGTCCTGCCGCATCGCGGCACGCGCCGGTCGGGCGCGACCGCCCCCCTCTCCCGAGGACGGAGGCGGAGCGCCATCGCCACGGCCGTCCAGCCACGCGACGTGCTGCGCGCCCTTCCCGTCCACGGTCAGCGACGCCCATCCGCGCGCGCCCGCCAGCTTCTCCGCGTGCATCGTCGTGGCGGGCGTGAAGGCGTCCCCCGAGGCCTTGGCGCCGCGGAGCATCGACAGGCCGTCCCGGCGGCTCGTCCACACCACGCGAACGCCGTCCCCGACCGCCACGCGTGGCGCCTGTTCTCCGGACGCGCGCGCGTCGCCCGCCACGTCGTTCACGCGGACGGGCGCGCCGAACGACGCGCCGCCGTCGGTGCTGAACGCCGCGAAGACGTCGGTGGGCGATCCCTCGCGCGCGGCCGCCCACGTCACGACGACCCGTGAGCCGTCGGACGCGACCGAGGCGTGCGCGTTCGAAGCGCCCGGCACGCCCAGGCGCACCGACGCGGCCGTCGACGACCCTTCGCGCGCCACGGCGGAGGCCGCGGCGCACGCGACGAGCACGGCGATCGCGCGCCCGATCATCAGAAGCTGAACCGCAGGCCGAGCTGGAACGACCGCGGCTCGCCGACCGCGGTGACCTGGCCGAACGTGGGCGACGGGCTCGTCGGGTAGGCGCCGGATCCGAAGTTGCCGTTCATCGCGATCGCGTTCTGCCGGTTGGTCAGGTTGAAGACCTCGCCCAGGGCCTCCAGCCGCGAGCGGCCGCCGAGCGGGATCGTGCG
>JAICEW010000407.1 GCA_025923995.1 Vicinamibacteria bacterium
CGCTAGACCGTGGCCCACCCCACCGTCGCCATCCTGATGGGCAGCGACAGCGACCTGCCGGTCATGGCGGGTTGCGTGAAGGTGCTCGAGCAGTACGGCATCGGCTACGACATCCGCGTGCTGTCCGCGCATCGCAGCCCCGAAGAGGCCGCGCGCTTCAGCCGCGAGGCGGAGGCGAGCGGCTTCCGCGTGATCGTCTGCGGCGCGGGCGGCGCGGCGCACCTGGCCGGCGCGGTGGCGGCCCATTCGACGCTGCCCGTGATCGGCGTTCCGCTGGCCAGCTCTCCCCTCTCGGGGTTCGACGCGCTGCTGTCGACCGTGCAGATGCCGCCCGGCATCCCGGTGGCGACGGTCGGCGTGGGCCCGATGGGCGCGGCCAACGCGGGCCACCTGGCCGCGGCCATCCTCGCCCTGTCCGACCCCGACCTGCGCGGGCGGCTCAAGGCCAAGCGCGCCCAGCAGACCGAGGACGTGCTCGCGAAGTCGAAGGACCTGCCCGCGAAGCTCCGGGAGCTGCTGAAGAGCTGACCCACCCCGCGCCCGACCCATCGCCCGCTCCCGACGGCCGCTCGCGTCCGGATGCGCTGTGGGCGATCGTCGTGCTGAGCCTCGCGCTCAACCTGGCGGGCCTCACGTGGGGCCTTCCCGCCCGCTGGCATCCCGACGAGAAGGCGGACGTCGTGGCGCGCATGCTGGACCAGGGCTCGCTGCGGCCCGACTCGTTCATCAACCCCTCGCTCGCGCTGAACCTCGCGCTGCCGTTCGTGTGGGCGCAGCAGCTCGCGGCCGACGCGGGCTGGCTGGGCGGACGCGCGGGCGACCCGTTGATCGTGATGCGGTTGCTCTCCGCGGCCGCGGTGGCCGCGGCCGTGATGGTCCTGGGCCGCGCCAGCCGGGCCGCGCACCCGCGTCTGGGCCTGTGGCCCGCGGCGCTCCTGGCCATCGCGCCGGCGACGGTGAACCTCGCACACTTCGCGACGCCCGAGCCCTGGCTCATCCTGGGCACCTGCGCGACGGTGGCGCTGGCGCTGGCCCACCTGCGCGGGCAGGCGGCGGCCTGGGCGGTCGGGCTGGCCCTGGGGCTCACGGCCTCGACGAAGTACACGGCCGCCGCGCTCGCGGTGCCGGCGCTGATCGCGGTGGCCTGGCGGCCGCCACGCTCGGGCACGGCGCGCGCCTTCCTGGGGCTCGCCGTGGTCGCGCTCGCCGGCGGCCTCGGGCTGGGGCTGGCCGGCGTCGAGCGCCTGGGGCCGCGGCTCCATCTGGACGACGCGCGCATGCTGCAGGCGCCCTACGCGTTCGCGTTCCTGCGCAAGCTGGCGCTCGCGCTGACGCTGGCCGGTGTGGCCGGCGTCGCGCTGTGGGCGCTCGCGCGGAAGGGGGTCGGCTGGGCGGCGCACCTGGCCCGCGACGAGGTCGCGATCCTCGCCGGCGCCGCCGTCGCCGGCTGCGTGATCGGCTCGCCCTACGCGCTGGCCGATCCGCTCGCGTTCCTGAGCGGGCTCGCCTTCAACGACCAGACCCGCTTCGAGTACAAGGGACTCTCGGGCACCGCGACCTCCTTCGGTCCCTATCTCGCGCTGCTGGCCGACGGGCTCACCTGGCCCCTGCTGGCCGCGGCCGGGCTCGGCCTCGCGGTGTGCGCCGGGCGCGCGCTGCGGCGCGACCCCGCCGCGCTGGTCCTGGCCACCGCGCTCGTGATGCCGTACCTGCTCGTGTCGTCCTCGGGTCATCAAGCCTTGCGCTTCGTGGCGCCCGCCCTCCCGGCCGCCGCCTGGCTGGCGGCGCTGGGGCTGGCGGCCCTGCCGGGCCGCGTGCGCGGACCCGTACGCTGGCTCGTGGCCGCGCGCACCGCGCTGGGCGCCGCGCTGGTCCTGCGCCTGTTCTTCGTCGACTCGCGCCTCCTGGCTTCGCGCTGGCTGGGCGCGCACACGGCGCCCGGCGCGACCATCGACCTGATCGCGAATGCGCCCGGCTACGCGCCCAGCGCGCCGCCCGGCCGGACCCTGCGCATGGTCCCCACGCTGTCGCGGGAGATGGCTCCCCCGGAGCGGTTCGCGGAGGCGGCCGGACGCTACCCCTCCGAGGGTGCGACGTGGCTCGTGCTCACGGCGTCGTTCTACGAGCGCTTCCTCGATCATCCCCAGCAGCGTCCCGAGCGGGCGCGCTTCTTCAGCGACCTGCTGGACGGGCGGCTGGGCTACGTCGAGGCGGCGCGCTTCCGCCAGCGCGGATGGCTGCGCCCGCCGGCGGAGTTCCTCGATCCCGAGATCGTGGTGATGCGGAAGGCGGGTCAGATCCCGACGAGGTAGCGCAGGACGTCCACCACGTCGTTCTCGGCCACGGGCCCCTTGCGGCTGGTCAGCGGCAGGCCGTCGATGTCGACGATACCGGGCAGCAGGATCAGCTCGATCTGCCGGCCGGGCCTCAGCACGTCGCCGGGATCGATCGTGAGGGCCCTGCGGCCCTCGTCGTAGGTCAGCCTGGCTCCGTCGAACGGACGATCGCCGGGCAGGACGGGCCCTGCGTAGCGCAGGATCACGTGGCCCGCGAACGTCGCCTCGTCCATGTCCTTGCTGAACTGCACCACGAAGCGGCTGTCGCGGGCCACCTCGGAGTCGCCGTCGAGCGGCAGCGCGAACACCACCACCGGAGCCACCTTGGGACGTTCGGGCGGAGGAGGCGGCGGCGCGGCCTGGGCATTGGCGCTGGGCGGACCGGTCAGCTTGATGTCGCTCGCGCGCAGGTACGTCACGCCGTTCACGGTCACGGGGCGTCCCACCACCTCGATCCACTTGCCGGTGTCGCGCTTGAGCCCGGAGTCCAGCGACCAGCCCGATCCCTTCGGCTTCTTCCCCGAGACCCAGACCGCGTAGAGGTCGTCCTTGATGACCCAGTCGTCGCTGTCGCGCTCGCTGCGGCTGGGCAGGTCGCCGTACAGGTTGCGCCCGCGGAACTGTCCCACCACGCGCACGGTCTGGCCGTCCCGCTTGCCGGCCTGGGTCACCAGCGTCTCGAGCGTGACCGCGGACGCGGGCGCCTGCTTGTCCTTCGACTCCTTGGACTCCGGCCCGATGTACTTCCAGAAGGTGATGACGACCGGGGGCTGGTCCGAGCCCACTCCCGAGCTGGCGCTCGACATCCGTGCGGTCACGACGCCCGTGATCTCGATGACCTGGCCCATCCAGGTGCGGGCGTCCTCGTCGAAGTGGACTCGTATGTCCTGCACCGGCACCAGCGTCACGGCCGCGTTCAGGTCGCGCAGATAGTAGAGGTCGCGGTTGTCGAAGGAGCGCTCCAGGCGGCCGTGGGTGCGGACCGCGCGCGACTCGTACATCTCGGGGTTCAGGCCGAGGTCGCTGAGCGTGACGTCGACCGGCTTGCCGTACTGGACGTCGTAGCGGCTCTCGACCGCGCCCTCGTCGAACTGGGCCGCGGCGGGGACCGCCAGGGACAGGTACAGCAGCGCGAGGGGGGTCCGCCGGCTCACGAAACGAGTATAGGCCCGGCGGCCTCGGCGTGGTCAAGGGCGTTGACGGCCCCGCCGGGCCGCGGATACGATCCGTCACCCGTCCGTTCCTTTCGCACCCGGATCAGCCTTTTTCCTCAAGCACCCGGAGGTCGCGATGGCCCACGAGCCGGCCGCTCCCGCCGCGAAGGACTTCAAGCCCTACGTGCCCGACAGCGCGAACGTGCCCGAGTTCACGGTGCGGGCGGTGCTGTTCGGCATGTTCTTCGGGATCATCTTCGGGATGGTGACGGTCTACGTCGGCCTGCGCGCCGGGCTGACTGTTTCCGCGTCCATTCCGATCGCGGTGATCTCGATCAGCGTGCTGCGGTGGCTGGGCAAGCCCACCATCCTGGAGAACAACATCGTCCAGACCACGGGCTCCGCCGGGGAATCGGTGGCAGCCGGCGTCATCTTCACGCTGCCCGCGCTCATCTTCCTGGGCTTCCCGCTGGAGCTGTCCCGGATCTTCCTGCTGGCCTTGATCGGCGGCTGGCTGGGCGTGCTCTTCATGATCCCGCTGCGCAAGCAGCTCATCGTCAAGGAGCACGGCAACCTCCTCTATCCCGAGGGCACCGCCTGCGCAGACGTGCTGGTTGCGGGCGAGAAGGGTGGATCGTTCGCGAGCCGCGTCTTCTTCGGGCTCGGCCTGGGAGGGGTGTATACGCTGTTCCAGAACAGCAACGCCTTCGCGGTCATCAAGGAGACGCCCACCTACAACCCCGGCTTCATGCCGGGCGCGTCCCTGCGCGCGGCCATCACCTCCGAGTACCTGGGCGTCGGCTACATCATCGGGCCCAAGGTGGCGGGCGTCATCTTCGCCGGCGGCGTGTTCTCGTGGCTGGTGATGATGCCGGCCATCAAGTTCTTCGGCAGCCTGGTGCCGACGCCGATCTTCCCCAGCCCCATCCCCATCGCGCAGATGACGTCCGACCAGCTCTGGAACTACTACATCCGCTACATCGGTGCGGGCGCCGTGGCCGCTGCGGGCCTCATCACGCTGATGAAGACCCTCCCCACGATCGTGGCGGCGCTAAGGGCGGGGTTCGCGAAGAAGGAAGGCGGAGACGTCGGCGGCGCGGGGCGCACCAACCGCGACCTTCCGGGGACGCTGGTGCTCGGCGGATCAGCGGCGATCGTGCTGCTGCTCTGGGCCCTCCTCACCTTCAAGCCCGTGCCGGGAGCCGCCACGGGCGTGTTCAACAACCTGATCGCATCGGTCCTCGTGGTCGTGTTCGGCTTCCTGTTCGTGACGGTGTCGTCGCGGATCTGCGGCCTCATCGGCACGTCTGCGAACCCCGTCTCGGGCATGACCATCGCCACCCTGATGGCGACCTGCGCCCTGTTCCTGGCGGCGGGATGGACGACGCCGGCCTATGCCGTGCTGGCCCTGACCGTCGGCGGTGTGGTCTGCATCGCGGCCGCGAACGCGGGCGCGACCTCGCAGGACCTGAAGACGGGCTTCCTGGTGGGAGCGACGCCCTCATACCAGCAGATGGGGCTGTTTGCGGGTGTCACCGCCGCGTCCATTTTCATCGGCTTCACGCTGATCGGAATGAACAAGGGGCTCGAGAAGTACGAGCCGGTGGCCTTCGCGCTCGACGCCACCAACCTGCCCGAGGGCGTGGTGGTCGAGAACAACGCGTTCGAGCACGAGGGCAGGACCTACACGCTCGTGAACTCGCTCGGCTCCAAGACCGTCCCCGAGGGCAAGTTCCTCTACAACGCCGCCACCGGCCAGGTGGAGAAGCAGTGGATCCAGGGCATCGGCAGCCAGCAGGCGCCCGCACCGCAGGCACGCCTGATGTCGGTCGTGATCAACGGCATCCTCTCGCGCAAGCTGCCCTGGGGCCTGGTGCTGCTCGGTGTGTTCCTCGTGATCGCGATCGAGTTGCTGGGCATCCGCTCGCTCAGCTTCGCAG
>JAICEW010000408.1 GCA_025923995.1 Vicinamibacteria bacterium
ACGGCGGAACGCCGCGTCGAGCGCCTCGTAGCCGGCGAAGCCGCCGCCGACGACCGCGCGGCCCCCGCGCTCGGCCCGCGTGCGGTACCGGCCGTCGACGAAGGGCACGATCTCGTCGGCCAGGCACTCGCTGAGCCGCTGCAGCTGGTCGTCGGGCGGCTGCGTGCCCGGCGGCGGCGGCGGGAGCGGATGGACGAAGACCACGATCATGGCGGGGGCGCTGCGGCCGATCAGCTGATCGAGCGCATTGGGCAGCCCGCCCTGCTCGATCGCGTCCTTGCCGCCGGGAACGTAGGCGACCGGGAGCCGCTCCGCGGAGGCCTCGTAGCCGGAGGGCACGTAGACGTCGAGCGTGCGCCTGGCCGCCAGCTTCGCGCTGTCGATCGTGTGCGTCTCCACGCGTCCCTTCCGCTCGGCGGGCGCCGGTGCCAGGAAGGGCGGCTCCTGCCATCCCGGCATCGCGAACCACGACATGTCCCCGCCCTGGCCGGGCTCCTTCCGCGGGTTGCGCGGGTCGGGCACGTTCTCGTCGAGATCGCGCACGAAGCGGTAGGTCAGGCGCGCGCCGGGACGGACGCGCGCCGTCCAGTAGAAGAGGTCGGTGCCCTCCACGCGGTTCATGGGTCGCTGCGCGCGCGCGCCGATCACGTCGCTCGCGATCCCCAGGTCCTTGCCCGGGCCGCGGTAGAGGAACTCGACCACGTCGCCCTCGATCAACGGGAACGCCTCGACCCCTGAGACGAACGACTCGACCGTCGCGTTCTTGTCCGTCGCGCGGCCCACCTCGTCGAGGAAGCGCGCGAGCCGCGGGCCCAGCGGGAGCGTGGACGAGCCGGCCGCGGTCGCCTTGGCGGCGTCGACGACGCTCACGGCGGCGACGTGCGTCATGCCGCGGACGAAGAGGCGGCCACCGGCCACGCTGGGCGCGGTCCAGGAGTGGTCGTCGAAGACCTGGAGCTGCGCCAGCTCCTGGTACCCCTCGCCGCTGGGCTCGGCGACGTGCAGGCTGCCGGTCTTGGTCTGGATCACGAGCCGGCCGTCCACGACGGCGAGGAACCCGTCGCCGGGGGCGCGGGAGCGCCACTTCGACTCGCCGGTCGCCGCGTCCACGCAGGCCAGGAACGCGCCCGAGTACGCGAAGATGAGCCCGCGGTGGTAGACGGGCCGGCTGTACGTCCGGCGGAAGGCCTTCGTCGTCCAGACCGTCTCCACGGTCCAGGGTCCCTTGGCCTTGGGGGTGACGCGCAGCAGCACCGTCCCGTCGTCCTTCGGCGTGATGAGGACGCGGTCGCCCTCGATCACGAGCGGCACCATGCTGCCGGTGGAGATGGGGAAGCCGTCGCCTTCGTGCGCGTGCTCCCACAGCACCGCGCCCGTGTCGACGTCGAGTCCGTACACGCTCTTGTGGTCCGCGGCGACCACCTGCTCGCGGCCGCCGAGGGTCGCCAGCACCGGCGACTGGTACCAGACCTCGTTGCGGCCCGCGGTCCAGCGCACGCGGCCGGTCTCGCGGTCGAAGCAGGCGACCGACTGCGTGTCCTTGACCGCGTGCTGCACGATCGCGCACTTCCCGGCCAGCAGGGGGGACGTCGACCAGCCGTAGTAGGGGACGACGGCGTCCTTGGCGCTCGCCAGGTCCTGCGACCAGCGCACCGCGCCGGTGCGCGCGTCGAGGGCCACCAGCCGCCCGCGTGGTCCCAGCGCGTAGACGCTGCGCGCGTCCGCCGCGGGCGTGGCGATGGGCCCGCTGTGCGATCCGTCGTGGCCCGCGTGCGACGGGCCGAGCGGCGCGCGCCACAGCTCGCGGCCCGCGGCGGCGTCGAACGCCGCCACGACGTCGGTAGCACCGGCCGCGAACGCCGTGAACGCGCGGCCCTCCACGACCGCAACCCCTGAGTAGCCCGATCCGGCGCGCGCGGTCCAGGCCACCGCGAGGCCGGGCGCGGACACACCGTCGAACGGGCCCGAGCCCGTCGCGTCGTGCGTCGGGCCGCGCAGGCCCGGCCAGTCGCGCGACGCGCGCGTGGGCGCCGCCGCGGCGGACGATGCGACGAACAGGCAGGCGAGCGCCGCCCTCGGAATCCGCATGCGCCGAGCCTTCATGCGATTGAACCTCGCGTGCCCCGCAGGACTCGAAGTATAGGGGACAACGCACGAGCGCAGCGTCCAATGTCTTGGAGCGACGCGAGAGCGCACTAGAATGCCGCATGCCCCGTTCCCACGCTTTCGCTCTCGTGATCGCCGCCGCGCCCCTCTTCGTGACGAGCGCCGAGGTCCCGCCGGACCTGCTGACCCGCGCCGAGGCGTCGGGCTTCCGCGCCACCTCCAGCTACGAGGAGACGCTCGCGCTGCTGCGCCGCCTCGAGACGCGGTCGCCGTTCGTGAAGGTCGGTTCCTCCGGCACGTCCGAGCAGGGACGCTCGCTCCCGCTGGTCGTGGTGTCGAAGGAGAAGGCGTTCACCGCGGCCCAGGCCCGGCGCCTGCCCAAGCCGATCGTGCTGCTGCAGAGCGGCATCCACGCGGGCGAGATCGACGGCAAGGACGCGAGCCTCATGCTGCTGCGCGAGATCGCGACGGGCGCGCGGCCGGGGATCCTGGACGCGATCACGCTCGTCCTGGTGCCGATCTACAACGTGGACGGCCACGAGCGCGTCTCGCGCTTCAACCGCTCGCAGCAGGACGGGCCCGAGGAAGGCCAGGGCTTCCGCACCACGGCCCGCGGGCTGGACCTCAACCGCGACCACCTGAAGCTCGACAGCGCGGAGGCGCGCGCGCTCGTCGCCCTCGTGAACGAGTGGCGCCCCCACCTGCACGTGGACAACCACGTGAGCGACGGCTTCGACCACGCGTGGGAGCTGGGGTTCGCGACCGCGGAGGCTCCGCAGGCGGCCCCGACGGTGGACGCGTGGGCGCGGGAGACGCTGGCCGCGGCGGCCGAGGCCACGCGCGCCGCGGGTCATCCGCTGGGACCCTACCTCGAGCTGTTGTCGAGCGACGACCCCGCGAAGGGGGCGATCACGCCGCCCTACCGGCCGCGCTACTCGACCGGATACTTCGCGCTGCGCAACCGTCCCTCGGTCCTGATCGAGACGCACTCGCACAAGCCCTTCCGCGTCCGCGTGCGGGCGAACCATGCCTGGATGGTCGCGCTGCTCGAGCAGATCGCGCGGCGCCCCGCGGCGCTGGTCGAGGCCGTGGCCGCGGCCGAGCGGCGCACGGTCGCGATGGGCGCGCCCGACGCCGCGCCCTCCGATGCCGTCCTGCGCTTCGGCCCCGACAGGGACGACCCCGCCGCGGGCGGCGGCACGCCCGACCGCGTGCGCATCCCGATCTACGCCTGGTCCACCGCGCCCTCGGTCGTCACCGGCGCGCCGCTCACCACCTACGCGCGCGGGACGCTGCGCGAGACCGAGCTGCCGTGGTACCACGCGCCTCGCGTGGCGCACGCCGTTCCGCGGCCGCGCGGGTACGTCGTGCTGCCCGGCTGGACGCCGATCGAGCAACGGCTGCGCGCGCACGGCCTGCGCGTCGAGGCGCTGCCCGCGATCGCCGACGCGGAGGTGGAGACGATCCGCGTCGCGGATCCGAAGTTCGCGAGCACGCCCTACCAGGGCGCGACGCTCGTGACGTCGATGAAGGTGACCCGCCAGGCCGAGAAGCGATCCATCCCCGCCGGGGCCCTGTGGGTGCCCGCCGACCAGCCCGACTTCGAGGTGGCGGTCCACCTGCTCGAGCCCGACGCGCCCGACTCCCTGCTGGCCTGGGGCGTCCTCTCCGGCATCTTCGAGCGCAAGGAGTGGATCGACGGGCCGGAGCTGGAGCGCATGGCCGCGGACCGGCTCCAGGACCCGAAGGTCGCGGCGGAGTGGCAGGCGGCCCTCGCGGACCCCGCGTTCGCGAAGGACGCGGCCGCGCGCTCCGAGTGGTGGGCGCGCCGCACGCCGTACTGGGACGAGACGATCGGCCTGGTGCCGGTCTACCGCGCGATGAAGCCGCTGACGCGGCGCTAGGGCTCGCCCAGCAGCACGAACGGCGCCCACAGCGCGGGGCTCTCGGGCAGCGTCACGGGGCCCGCCGGCGTGTCGACGCGCACCTGCCCGGCCCGCAGCGCGCGCAGCATTGCCAGCTGGGCGCGGCGCAGCGCGTCCGCCTTGCCGGCGCCGGCCTCGCGCTCGCGGTAGAAGTCCGACACGAGACGGTGCGCGGGCTCGTCCACCACGTCCGAGAGCGTGGCCACGATGGACGCCGCCCCCGCGTGGAAGAACGCGCGGGTGAGCCCGGTCACGCCGTCGGCCGAGACGCCTCCGCGCCCCGTGCGGCAGGCGCTCAGGAACACGAGATCGGCGTCGAGCGAGAGGCCGTACACGTCCGCGCTGGTGAGGCGTCCGTCGTCCGCCTGGCCGCCGGCTCCGGGCGAGAGCGCCACGAACGACTCGAGCGGCACGTCGTCGCGCACGACGCCATGAGTCGAGAAGTGCAGAACGTCCATCCCGCGCGCGCGCTCGCGCAGCCGCGCCTCCGTCGCCGCCGCTCCCGAGAGCCGCTCGACCCGCTCCGGCGCCAGGAGCCGCGCGATCCCGTCCAGCTCGCGGCGGCTTCCGGGCAGGGCCGCGAGAGAGGTGCCATCGCCCGGGTCGGGGTACGTCTCGGGATCGCCCACCAGCAGCACCGGGCGTGGACCGCCGTTCGCGTTGGCCGTGGAGGTCGGGGCCAAAGCGAGCGAGGCGACCGCGGGCGCGTAGTGGATCGAATAGCGCTCGATCAGGTAGCGGCCGCTGCGGTCGCGGAGCGCCGCGAACGGCAGACGCAGCAGCGGGCCGTCCGCGACCACCGTGAGGCGCGCGCCCGAAGTCGGCAGGCTCCGCCGAACCGGCCGCAGCAGCAGGTCGTAGAGCCGCCGCCAGCGCTGCTCCGCGTCGCCCAGGACCAGCAGGCCGCCAGCGCGTGTCGGCATCTCGATCGCGCGGCGGCGGACCGCGGCTGACGCCCCGCCGTTGCCCGCGCCTTCGACGAGGCTCGCGAGACGACTGGCGCTCGCGGGGACCTTGGCCGACACGACGGGGCCGTCCGCGTTGACGGCCCACACGTACGCGTCTTCGGGTCCCACGAAGTAGACGAGGACGGTCGAGTCGAGGCGTCGCGCGGTCGCACGCACGTCGGCCACGGTCGCGGGCGCGATGCGCCCGGCGGCGGCGCCTGCTCCCCGCGTCCCCAGGCGGTCCAGGAACGCTCGGGCGCGCGCCCGGCTCGCCGCTTCCAGCGCCTCCTCGGTGCGACCCAGGCGCTGGAGCACGCCGACCACGAACACGTAGATCTCCTGGACGCGCTCGCCGAATCCCTGGCGCATGAAGTCGTCCGACACCAGCTTCCCGCGCAGCCGCTCGATCTCCTCGAGCGCCGCGCGGCC
>JAICEW010000409.1 GCA_025923995.1 Vicinamibacteria bacterium
CGCAGAAATCGATGTCGATGTCGGGGGGGCTGATGCGCTCCTCGTTGAGGAAGCGCTCGAAGATGAGGTCGTACTCGATGGGGTCGATGTCGGTGATGCGCAGGCAGTAGGCGACGAGGCTGCCCGCCGCCGACCCGCGGCCGGGACCGACCGGCACGCCGCGCTCGCGCGCGTAGCGGATGAAGTCCCAGACGATCAGGAAGTAGCCCGAGAAGCCGACGCGCCGGATGACGCCGATCTCCTTGTCCAGCCGCTGCTCGTACACCGACAGCGGATAGCGCAGGCGTCCCGCCTCGGCCAGCGGCCGCAGGGCCCTGCAGCGCTCCTCGTACCCGTCGCGCGTGACCTTCTCGAAGTAGCTCTCGATCGTGAACCCGGGCGGCACGTCGAACGCGGGCAGCGAGGATGCCCCCTGCAGCTCGAACGAGCACATCTCCGCGATCTGCACGGTCGAGCGCAGCGCCTCCGGGTGGTCCGGGAACAGGCGCGCCATCTCCTCGCCCGACTTCAGGTAGAACTCGTTCGTGTCGAAGCGGAGCCGCTCCGTGTCCGCCACCTTCTTGCCCGAGCCGATGCACAGCAGCACGTCGTGCGCGTGGTGGTCGTCCTCGCGCAGGTAGTGCGCGTCGTTGGTGGCCACCAGCGGCAGGCCGGTCTGGCCGTTGATGCGGATCAGGCCCTGGTTCACGCGCCGCTGGGGCTCGATGCCGTGCTCCATGACCTCCAGGTAGAACCGGTCCTGGCCGAAGATCTCGGAGAACTCGCCGACCGACCTGAGCGCCGCCTGGTCCTGCCCGTTGCGCAGGTGGGTGGCGATCTCGCCCGACAGGCACCCGGAGAGGCCGATCAGGCCCTGGCTGTGCTTCGCCAGCAGGTCCTTGTCGATGCGCGGCCGGTGGTAGAAGCCCTCCAGGTACGCGGACGAGACCAGCTTCACCAGGTTGTGGTAGCCGGCGTCGTCGGCGGCGAGCAGCGTGAGGTGGTTGTAGGCCTCCTGGATGCCGGTGCCGGCCTTCTCGAAGCGGCTGCCGATGGCGACGTAGGCCTCGCACCCGAGGATGGGCTTGATCCCACGCTCCTGGCAGGCGTCGTGGAAGGCGACCGCGCCGAACATGTTCCCGTGGTCCGTCACCGCGAGCGACTTCATGCCCAGCTTCGCGGCCTGGTCCACGAGCTCGTCCACCCGGCACGCCCCGTCCAGCAGGCTGTACTCGGTGTGCAGATGGAGATGGACGAACTCCGTCATTCCCATTCGATCGTGGACGGGGGCTTGCTGGACACGTCGTAGACGACTCGGTTGACGCCGCGGACCTCGTTGACGATCCGGCTCGAGACGCGGGCCAGCAGCTCGTGCGGCAGGCGGGCCCAGTCGGCCGTCATGCCGTCGGCGGAGTCCACCGCGCGCAGCGCGATCGTGTTCTGGTAGGTGCGGTCGTCACCCATCACGCCCACCGAGCGGACGGGCAGGAGCACCGCGAAGGACTGCCAGAGCGTCCGATACAGCCCGGCCGCCTTCACCTCCTTCACGAACACGTCGTCCGCTTCGCGCAGGACGTCGAGCCCTTCCTTCGTGATGGGACCCAGGCAGCGCACGGCCAGCCCGGGGCCGGGGAACGGCTGGCGGTAGACGAACTCCTCGTCGAGGCCCAGCCGCAGCCCGACCGCGCGCACCTCGTCCTTGAACAGCTCGCGCAGCGGCTCCACCAGCTTGAAGCCCAGCTTCTTCGGCAGCCCGCCCACGTTGTGGTGGCTCTTGATGACGGCGGACGGGCCGCGCACCGACGTGGACTCGATGACGTCGGGGTAGAGCGTGCCCTGCGCCAGGAACTTCATCTTCCCCAGCCGCCGCGTGGTGGAACGGAAGACGTCGATGAACTCCTTGCCGATGATCTTGCGCTTGCGCTCGGGGTCGCTGACGCCCTTGAGCCTGGACAGGAAGCGCTTGGACGCGTCCACCGAGACCACCTTGAGCTTCAGCTTGTCCGCGAAGCGCTTCTTGACCTGGGCCGCCTCGTCCTTGCGCAGCAGCCCGTTGTCGACGAACACGCAGGTCAGGCGGTCGCCGATGGCCTCGTGCACGATCAGCGCGGCCACGGCCGAGTCGACGCCGCCCGACAGCGCGCACAGCACGCGCTCGCTCCCCACCTCCGCGCGCACGGCCTCGACGGCTTCCTGCGTGAAGGACGCGCTCGACCAGTCGCGCCGGCAGCCGCACAGGTCGAGGAAGCGCGCGAGCACGGCGGTGCCGCCCTCGCTGTGGTTCACCTCGGGATGGAACATGATCCCGTACAGCTTGCGGTCCGCGGACTCGACGGCCGCCACCGCGTTGCTCTCGGAGGACCCGACCACCGTGAACCCGCCCGGCGGACGGCGCACGGAGTCGCCGTGGCTCATCCACACCCGCGCCTTGGCCGGCAGCGCCGACAACAGGCGCGAGCGCCCGTTGGTCTCGAAGGTGGCCTGGCCGTACTCGCGCTTCCCGGACCGCTGGACGTCGCCGCCCAGGAGGTGGCTCATCACCTGCATGCCGTAGCAGACGCCGAGCACGGGGATGCCCAGCTCGAAGATCCCCTTGTCGGGACGCGGCGAGCCCTTGTCGTGCACGCTGTCGGGGCCGCCCGAGAGCACGAGCCCGCGCGGACGGCGCGCGCGCAGCGCGGCCGCCTTGGTGCCGGGGGGAAGGATCTCCGAGTAGACCTGCAGCTCCCGGAAGCGCCGCGCGATGAGCTGGGTGTACTGGGACCCGAAGTCGAGGATGGCGATGCGGTCTCGTTCCATGGAAGCGGGATTATATCGTCCGCGGGAAGCCGCTCAGGTCACCCGTGGTATCGTCTCGGGTCTTGAAGCGAGCGACGGTCATCTCCTGCCTCGCGACCGCGCTGTCTGGATGCGGGCACGCGCGGGTCGCCCCGCCGGCGGCGCTGTTCCCCCTTGAGAACGCCTGGCAGGTCGCGGTGCCGGGCGGGGTCGACCACGGCCCCGTCGCGGACGGCACGCGCGTCTTCTACGTGAGCGTCGGGTCCCTGCACGCCGTCAACGCCGCGGACGGCAAGGTGCTGTGGACCACCGCGGGACGCGAAGGCACGCTGGCGGCCAGCCCTCACCTGCTGGCGCTGCGCGAGGCGGACGGCACCGTCTGGGGCATCGAGCCGGGGAGCGGCTCGGCGCGATGGAAGGTCGAGTCGGGCATCGCGGGAACGCTTCCGCCCGTCGTCGACGGCGACCGCGTGCTCGTGGCCGGCGACGGCATCGCCGCGCTCGACGCCGCCAGCGGCCGCGTGGCGTGGGGCGCGCCGGGCGAGCCGAAGGTCACGGCCCTTCCGGTCGTCGCGGGCAGCCTGGTGATCGTCGGCGAGGCGGACGGGACCGTGCGCGCGCGGGACGCAGCGACCGGCGCCAGCCGCTGGACCCATGCGTCGGGCGGCGAGGTGCTCGCCCCCGCGCTGCCGGACGGCGAGGGCCGGCTGATCCTGGGCACGACCGCGCACGGGATCATCGCGCTGGACGCGGAGGACGGGAAGCGCCAGTGGCGCTGGAAGGTCGGTGCGGACGTCACGACCGCGGGCGTGGTGATCGAGCGCAACGCCGTGGTAGCGACGCAGGAGGCGGTGCTGTGGGGCCTCCGCCGGGGCGGGGGCAACATGACGTGGCGGGCGGCGCTCCCGTCGCGGACACTGGGCGGCCCGATGCGCTTCGGCACCGCGGTGCTCGTCGCCTGCCACGGCTTGCGGCCGTCGGAGAGCCTCCTCGTCGGCTTCGACGGGCTCACCGGACGGCGCTTGGGCGACCTCCGTACCCCCGCCGAGCTCAAGTGGCCGCCGGCCGCGGACGGCCGCGCGGTGTACGCCGCCCTGCGCGACGACACGCTCGCGGGATGGCGTGTGCCCGCCCAGCCGGACCCGGTACCGCCTTCTCCCGCCAAACCTTGACAACCCCGGAGGGGGCTGCAAAACTCCGACGCGAGGAGCCTCCATCCGGCCCCGCATCGTCATTTCAACCTCTCTTGCTGACAGGAGCCAATACGCGATGTCCAGAAGAACGCCCCTCGCTGTCCTGACGGCCGCCCTGCCGCTCGTCGTCGCCTGCGGCGGCTCCGAGACCAAGACGCCGCCTCCCGCCGCCAGCACGGCCCCCGTCACCACCGCCGCCGCTCCCTCCGGCGCCACCGGCTCCATCACCGGCAAGGTCACCTACGCCGGAGCCGTCCCGCCCGCGGAGAAGGTGAAGACCTCGGCCGACCCCAAGTGCGCCGCCATGCACAAGGACGGCCTCGAGAAGCAGACGATCATGGTCAAGGACGGCGGGCTGGCGCACGCGTTCGTGTACCTGAAGTCCGGCGTCAGCGGCAGCTACCCCGCGCCCGCCACGCCCGTGCTGCTGGACCAGGAGGGCTGCATGTACCACCCGCACGTGATCGGCGTGCAGGTCGGACAGGACATCACCATCCGCAACAGCGACGACACGCTCCACAACATCCACCCCCGCCCGACCGTGAATGCGGAGTTCAACATCGGCCAGGCGCGCAAGGGGATGGAGGCCACGCGCAAGTTCGACAAGGAAGAGGTGATGATCCCGGTCGGCTGCGACGTGCACCCGTGGATGCGGTCCTACATCTCGGTGGTGAGCCATCCGTTCTTCGCCGTCACCGGCGAGGACGGCTCCTACGAGATCAAGAACGTGCCGCCCGGCGAGTACGAGGTCGAGGTCTACCACGAGAAGCTCAAGACCCAGACCGGCAAGGCCTCGGTGAAGGCCGGCGAGCCGGCCAAGGTCGACCTGGCCTTCGCGGGGTAGGCCCGGCCCGGTGAGACGCTCCCGCGATGCCCGCGTCCCGCGCGCACGGCTCGTCCGTGGCTGAGCCAGTGGCCGGCCGCGGGGGCGTCTTCCTGTTCGAGCCCTGGCGCCATCGCCTGGCGCTGCTGCTGGTCGCCAGCACCCTGGCGCTCATCTTCATCGGCGGGCTCGTCACCAGCACCGAGTCCGGCCTGGCCGTCCCCGACTGGCCCCTCTCCTACGGCATGCTGATGCCGCCGATGGTGGGCGGCGTCTTCTACGAGCACGGCCATCGCATGGTGGCGACCTTCGTCGGTTTCCTGACCCTGGTCCTGACGGCCTGGACCGCGCACCGGGAGCGCCGACCCGGCGTGCGCCGCCTGGGCTGGATCGCGCTCGTCGCCGTCTGCGTACAGGGCGGGCTGGGCGGCCTCACCGTCATCTACCTGCTGCCCACCGCCATCTCGGTCACGCACGCCTGCCTGGCGCAGACCTTCTTCCTCATCACGATCGCGATGGCGTACGTGACCTCCCGCGAGTGGCTGGGCGCCGCGGGGGGCGAGGACGACGCCGGCGGCGTGCGCGC
>JAICEW010000410.1 GCA_025923995.1 Vicinamibacteria bacterium
CGCCTGGTAGGGCGCGATGACGGCGGCGATCTCCGCGGGGGGCATCGCCTTCTTGACCTCCACCTCCCAGCCCTCGGCCTTGAGGACCTCCAGGCCGCGGTCGGTGATGCCCTCGAGCACGAGGATGCGCGTGCTCATGCGCGCACCTCCGTGCGCTTCAGGTACTCGCCCTCCGCCGCGGCCAGGCCCGCGCCCAGCGCGAAGCGGTGGCCCCTCCGGCTCAGCACGACCTCCAGGCTGGCCAGGAAGCCGAAGATGTCGGTCACGTCGTAGTAGCCCAGGTGCGCGACGCGGAAGATCTTGCCCTTGAGCGAGCCCTGTCCGCCCGCGACCGTGGATCCGAACTCGGCCTTGAGCGCCTTCACGATCGGCCCCGCCTCCAGGCCGGCGGGCGGGAGCAGCGCGGTGAGCGCGTCGCCGTGGTGGCGCGGCGAGAGCAGCGGCAGACCGATCGCGCCGGCCGCCGCGCGGGTGACCGCGGCCAGCGTGGCCGCGTTCGCGACCAGCGCGTCGACGCCTCCCGTGGCTTCGACCGCGTCGAGCGCGGCCTTGAGCGCGAGCACCAGCGAGATGGCCGGCGTGAAGGCCGCCTCGCCCGCGTTCTGCGCCTTGCGCTCGCGCCGCAGGTCGAAGTAGAAGCGCGGCGACGTCGTGCGCTCCACGCGCTCCCAGGCGCGCGCGGACAGTGCGAGGAAGGCGAGGCCCGGCGGCAGCGCGAGCGCCTTCTGGCTGCCGACCACGACCACGTCGACGCCCCAGGCCTGGGTGTCGAGCGCCATCGCGCCCGCGCCGGAGATGGCGTCGACGACGAGCAGCGTGTCCGGGGCCTCGCGCACCACGCCCGCCAGCGCCCGCACGTCGTGCGTCGCGCCCGTGCTCGACTCCGAGAGCTGGACGAACACGGCGCGGATCCCCGGGTCGGCCGCCAGCGCCTTCGCGACGTCCTCCGGTGCGATCGCCTCGCCCGGCGCCGCCTCCAGCGTGCGCACGTCCATGCCGTGCGCGCGACCCAGACCCGCCCAGCGCTCCCCGAAGTTGCCCGCCACGCACGCGAGCATGGCGTCGCCGGGCGAGAGCACGTTGAGCAGCGCGGCCTCCATGCCGCCGGTTCCCGAGCACGCGAGCACGACCACGTCGTCGGTCGTCTTCAGGAACCGCTTGAGGCCCGCGACGGACGCCGCGAACGCCGCGCGGAACTCGTCGGTGCGGTGATGGAGGATCGGCCGCGCCATCGCCTCCTGCACGGCGGGATGGAGCGGCGTGGGGCCCGGCGTGAACAGCCGTTGCTTCTTGATCATCTTCCCTTTCGAACGCCCCTGGATCGACGCTCTCGCGCTTCCACAGAACCTGTGGAAAACCTTGTGGAAACTCCGCGGTGCATGGCTTCTAAGCCGTTAGGCGCAAGAGACTTCGTGCGATTTGCAACCTGTGACAGCAGCCTGACGGAGGCATGCGATTTGCGTGATGGGCGCTTCGACGTCTTCTCTCCAGGATCCCGCGAAAACGCGCGGTGTTTTCGCGGCGATTAGCGCGGCACCGACGCGCGCGCTCGCGCGGCGCCGACCGCTTCCGCGATCGACGCGACGACGTCGTCGATCTCGGCGCGCGTATTATAGCGGCCCACTCCGAAACGAAGCGCCGTGTAGACCCTCATGTCAGGCAAACCCAGGGCGCGGAGCACGTGCGAGCCCTTGCCGCCCGCCTCCGCGCACGCCGCGCCCGACGAGATGCCGATGCGGCCGCCGAGCGAGAGGATCAGCGTCTCCGCTTCCGCGCCTTCGATCGAGACGTGGAGGTTGCCGGGCAGGCGCGGCGTCATCGCTCCGTTCACTTCGATTCCCGCAATGCGTGACGTGAGCCCTGCGAGGAGCCGATCGCGCAGCGCGGCGATGCGCTCGGGCTCGCCCGCGTCATGCGCTTCGCGCGCCAGCCGCGCCGCTTCGCCGAAGCCGACGATGCCCGCCACGTTGAGCGTGCCCGAGCGCAGCCCCTTCTCCTGTCCGCCGCCTTCCGCTTGCGCGATCAGGCGAAGGCGCGGACGACGGCCCTTGCGCACGTAGAGCGCGCCGACGCCCTTGGGGCCGTACATCTTGTGCGCCGAGAGGCTCATCAGGTCGATGCCGGCGCTCTCGACGTCGAGCGGAACCCGGCCGATCGCCTGCACCGCGTCCGTGTGGAACGCGATCCCGCGCGGGCGGCAGAGCGCACCGACCTCCGCGATCGGCTGGAGGGTGCCGATCTCGTTGTTCGCCGCCATCAGCGAGACCAGGATCGTGTCGGGCCGCAGCGCCTCCGCGACGCGCTGCGCGTCGACGACGCCCGAGGCGTCGACCTCGACGCGCGTGACCGTCCATCCCTGCCGCTCCAGCGTGCGGCACGGCTCGAGCACCGCGGCGTGCTCGATCGTCGTCGTGACCACGTGGCCCTTGCCCGCCGCCTGGGCCAGGCCTCGCACCGCCAGGTTGTCCGCCTCCGTCGCACCCGAGGTGAACACGATGTCGCCCGGCTGCGCGCCGACGAGCGCGGCCACCTGGGCCCTCGCCTCCTCGACCGCGGCCGCGGCCTGCTGGCCGAACGCGTGGTGCGTGCTCGAGGGGTTCCCGAACCGCTCGGTGAAGTACGGCAGCATGGCGTCCCGTACCGCGGGATCGACGGGGGTCGTCGCGTGGTGGTCGAGGTAGATCACGTCACCTCATTCTAGCGGGCTCGCCCGGGACTAGAATCGGGAACCACACGGAGGTTCCCCCCATGGTCCGCTTCCTGACGCTCGCCGCCCTGGCGGCGCTGATCGCTCCCGGCGCGCCCGATCGCGGCGAAACGCTGCGCGACGCCGCGCTTCTGGGCGACGTCGCCCAGGTGCGGGCGCTGCTCGACGCCGGAGTGCCCATCGACGCCCCCGCGCCGCGCCACGGCCAGACCGCGCTCCTGCTGGCCGCGAGCAAGGGGCGGATGGACGTCGTGAAGCTCCTGGTCGAGCGCGGGGCCGACGTCAACGCGCGCGAGCGGTTCTTCGGCCAGACCCCGGTCAAGGACGCGCTGCGCGGCGAGGCCGCGGACGTCGCCGTGTACCTCCTGCAGCACGGAGCGAAGGACGCAGCGGACGCGATCGACGCCGCGATCGAGACGGGCAACGTCGAGCTGGCGAAGGCCGCGATCGCGACCGGCCTGCTCGAGCCGCTCGAGCTGAAGGCGGCGCGGAAGGAGGCGGCGGCCGCGAAGAAGCCGTCGCCGGAGATCCAGGCCCTCCTCGCCAGCGCGAGCGCGGCCGCGCCCAAGCGGACGGCGTACGCCGTCTCGGCCGAGCAGATGCAGAAGTACGCGGGCCGCTACCGCGGCGGGCCGAACGAGGCCACGGTGTCCGTCCGCGACGGCAAGCTCGTGATCGCGTCCGGCTCGCGACCCGAGCTCGTCCTCTCACCGATCGCGGAGGGCCGCTTCGAGAGCGCCAGCGGCGACGCCGAGGCGCGGTTCGGCGGGCGCGCGGGCACGATCGAGTTCCTGAGCGTGAACCGCGACGGCGACGTCACGGGCTTCGGCGTCGCGGGCGCCGACCCGGCGCCGCTCAAGACGGCGATCGCGCCCGCGCTCGACCAGAAGGCGCCGCGCGAGGCCGCGCGGCCCTGGCCGCAGTTCCGCGGGCCGGGCGCGTCCGGCAACGGCGACGGGCAGGGCGCGCCGCCCGTCTGGGACGTGGCCAAGGGCGTGAACGTGCGGTTCAAGACCGAGATCCCCGGCATCTCCAACAGCAGCCCGATCGTGTGGGGGGACCGCATCTACATCACGAGCGCGGTCAGCGAGAAGAACGACAGGACGTTCCGCACGGGCCTCTACGGCGACGGCACGTCGGTGGACGACGTGTCCGTCCACTCGTACCGCCTGTACGCGCTCGACGCGGGCACCGGCAAGGTCGTGTGGGAGCGCGAGGTGCACAAGAGCGCGCCGACCGTCCGGCGCCACCTGAAGTCGAGCCAGTCGAACGCGACGCCCGCGACGGACGGCAGGAGCATCGTGGTGCTCTTCGGCACCGTGGGGGCCCTGGCGGCGTTCGACCTGGACGGCAAGCCGCTGTGGAAGCGCGACGTCGGCGTGCTCGACTGCAACGACCCGCAGGCGGGCGCGGCCGAGTGGGGCCACGCCAGCTCGCCCATCCTGTACAAGGACCTCGTGTTCGTCCAGGGCGACCGGCGCAAGGACTCGTTCCTGGCCGCGTATCGGCTGTCCGACGGGCAGGAGGCGTGGCGCGTCGCGCGCGAGGAGCCCTCGACGTGGGCGACGCCGAACGTCCTGTCGACGCCCTCCGGCGACGAGCTGCTCACGAACGGCCAGACCATCCGCGGCTACGACCCGCTGACCGGCAAGGTCCTGTGGACGCTGGGTCCCAACTCCGAGGTCATCGTCGCGACGCCGGTCGTGGCCGACGGCATGGCCTTCATCACGGCGGGCTACCCGCCCGTGCGGCCCGTCTACGCGGTGCGGCCGGGCCAGCGCGGCAACCTCACGCTGCCCGAGGGCCAGCGCTCGAGCGCGGCCATCGCCTGGAGCCACGCGCGCGGCGGGACCTACATCCCGACGCCGCTCCACTACCGCGGGCACCTCTACACCGTGAACAACAACGGCATCCTGACCTGCTATCGCGCGGACACGGGCGAGCAGGTCTATCAGACGCGCCTGGGAGCGGCCGGCGCGTCGTTCTCCGCGTCGCCCGTCGCAGCGGACGGGCGGATCTTCTTCCCGAGCGAGACGGGCGAGGTCTACGTCCTGCGCGCCGGGACCGAGTACGAGCTGCTGGCCACGAACGTGATGGACGAAGTCGTGATGGCGACGCCGGCCATCTCGAACGGCCTGATGGTGGTGCGCACGCTCGGGCACGTGGTCGGCCTGGGCGAGCCCAAGGCGGCTGCGAGCCGGTAGAAGCGACGGACGAACCGAACGAGAGCTTGAGCGTGCCGTTATCAACACGTTCCAGAACGTGTTGATAACGGGCCACTCAACCCGAGCCGTTCGGCCGCAGGCCGCGTCCAAGACTGTGACGCCTGCGCGGAGGTGCGTGGATGCGCCCCTCGCCCGGTCCGCTCCTGGCTCCTGGACCCGTTCTGCTCGGGGCACCGCTCGCGCAGGCGTCCGCCATTCCACCGGTCGCGTTGTGGCAGCTGGCGAGGCGGAGCTGATCGTCGTCGCGCGCGTCGCGGCGGTAGGCGCGAACGCTACGGCATTCCGAACGTTCCGCCCGCGGTGGCGCCGGTGAGCCCGCTGCCGGAATAGAGGGACCGGCGACCCGGTATCACCCCCAAGCGCACGGAATCACGGAGCC
>JAICEW010000411.1 GCA_025923995.1 Vicinamibacteria bacterium
GCGCAGCGAGTCCGCCTTCGTGAGCCCCGACTCGCGCGCGATGCGCGTGACCAGCTCGGCCTTGTTCACGAGCCCATGATGGCACGGGCCGCGCGCCGCCCGCTCGCGATGGCGCCCGAGACGGTGCCCGCCTCGTCGGCCCCGGTCGCCTCGCCCGCGAAGTGGAGCGTGCCGCCGATCGGCCGCGCGAGGGCGTCGGACGCGCCGGCCCCGCCGACGCGCGGGTACGAATAGGCGCCGCGCGCGAACGGATCCGACTGCCAGTCGTGCCACGCCCAGCCGTCGAGGAGGCGCTCCACGTGCCGGCGCGGACAGCACAGCACGTCGGCCAGCGCGTCCAGCGCCTCGGCCAGCATCGCGCGCGGGGAGCGCCCGTCGAGGCGCGCCGCGCCCGGCCCGCCCACCCAGCCGGTGAGCACGCTCGCCCCCAGCGGCGCGCTCGTCCACCAGGTCGGAAACGCCGTCCCTGGCGCATGCAGGAAGTCGAAGACGGCCGGCTCGTCCCGTCCGGTGCGGGCCTTCACGAAGGAGGGCTCCTCCCAGAACGCCTCGCGGAAGCGCAGCACCACCTTGTGCGCGCGGGCCACGCCCAGCCCGGCGAGCGCCGCCTGCTTGTTCTCGAGCGGCGGGTCGAAGCGCACCGCGCCGGGGGCGCCTGCGGGTGCCTGCAGGACGCCGAGCGGGAGCGTCACCAGCGCGGCGCGCGCCGCGACGGACGGAAGCGCGTTGCCGAGAGCCGACACGCAGTCGACGCGCACCTCGCCGCTCCGGTGGCTCACGCGGGTCACCGCCGTCGAGAGCCGGACCTCGACGCGTTCGGGATCGAGCGCCGTCCGCAGCAGGTGGGGAATCGCGTCGTAGCCCCACGGCAGGCGCCGCTGGCGGTTCGAGCCCGTGTCCCCCGCGGCCGCTTCCGCCAGCGACCGCGCGCTCATGTCGTCCGCGGGCGCCGCGTGATACCCCTCGACGATGAGCCGCCCCAGCTCCTCGCGCCGCCCGCGGCTGCGGCGGGCGGCCACAAACGCCGCGAAGGAGCGGTCGCGCCGTGTGGGACGGATCTGGCGGCACAGCGCCTGGAACTCGTCCCAGAACCCGGAGCGCTCGGTCCAACGGCCGCCATGGACCCACGCGTGGCGGTCCTGCAGTTCGACCGTGGCCAGGCTCGCGGGCGCCGCGACGCTCCGCGTCGCCTCCGCGTCGCCGTGGAGGAACTCCGCGCCCAGCTCGAGGGGCACGGGCCAGCCCTGGCGGTGGATCGTCAGGATGCGGCCGCCGATGCGGTCGCGCGCCTCGAGGACGACGACGTGCAACCCCTCGCGGCCGAGCGCCACGGCCGCTGCCAGGCCCGACGCGCCCGCGCCGATGACGACGACGTCCGGGCGCCTGGATCGCTTCGTCAGGCGGCTTTCTTGGCCTCGCCGTTGTGGAGGACCTCGAGGGCCTTCTCCAGGATGACGTCGGTTGGGGCCGCGCCCTCCTCGGCCTCGTCGTCGTCGTCCACGGTCTTCACGGGGACGGTCGGCTCCACGCCCTTGCCGTGGATCGCGTTGTCCTTCGGCGTGTAGTACTTCGCGACCGTCACCACGAGCCCGCCCTCGTCGAGCGGGACCGCCTTCTGCGACGGCGCGCGGCCGAACGTGCGCTTGCCGACGAGCGGCGAGCGGCTGGCGTCGAGCAGGGCGCCCGCCACGATCTCCCCCGGGCCCGCGGTGCCGTGGTCGATCAGCGTGGCCATCGGCAGGTCCCACATCGAGCGCGCGGGATCGGCCTTCAAGACCTCCTCTGCGACGTGCGCGCCCTTGACCTTGGCGACCACGCCGCCCTTGAGGAACAGCTCCGCCACGCGCGCCGCCTCTCCCATGCTGCCCTCGGCCACGCCGCGCAGGTCGAGCACCAGGTCGCGCGCGCCGGACTTGCGCAGCGCCTCCAGCTCCGAGCGGACGTCGTCGGCCGACTGGGGACGGATCTCCGCGATCTTCAGGTAGCCGGTGGTGGTCCCTTCGAGCATCCGCCCCTTGGGAGGAGCGGGGACGGCCTTCTCGCGCACCATGGAGATCTCGAGCGGATCGGACTCGCCCGCGCGCAGCACGGTCAGCTTGACGACCGAGCCGGGCGCGCCACGCAGCAGCCGCTGCCCCACCTGCGCCGACAGCGGCCGCGTGTGCTTCGCGTCGATCGTCTTCAGAACGTCGCCCGGCCGCATCCCCGCCTTCTCGGCGGGCGAGCCGGCGCGCGCGGAGACCACCATCAGGAAGCCCAGCCGCCGCGAGACCGTCAGGCCGACCTCCGCGTCGCCGTCCTTGTTCTGCTGGTAGGCCTTGAACTCCTCGGCGTCCAGGTAGGCCGAGTCGCCGTCCAGCGCCTCCGTGAGGCCCAGGCGCGCCCCGCCCATCGCGCGGTCGAGGTTCACCGGCTCGACGTACGCCTCGAGCACGATGCGCATCACCTCGTTGAAGATGGCGAGCTGGGTGTAGCTGGTGTCCCCCCACACGCGGCTGAGCAGGGAGCCCACCGCGATGTAACCGACGCACGCGGTGGAGACGAGGGCGACGAAGAGGCGGCTGCGCGGACTCATCCTCCAAGTATAGACCCGACCGGCTCGGAGGGACCTTCTTCCGCTCGTGCCGCGGACGTTCAAGCGGCTGGACCGTTTGGGACACCGTCCGGAACCGTCACAGGCGACCGCGATGGCACCGTCCCGGCGGCACAGAGTGGCCCCTGGAGGTCGGAGATGCGACGGCACCCGTCGGTGACCTCGTTGCTGCTCGGCTTGACCCTGGTCGGATGTGAGCTCCTGGGCCCCGAGTGCGACAACTACGACGACCTGCCGCGCGCGGCGGACTTCCAGCCGGCGCGGCCGGCGGTCCGCGTGGGCCAGACCACCTCGTTGACGCTCGTCGTCCGCCAGCGCGCCGTGACCCGGATCGACGTGTGGCACGGCTCGTCCAGAGCCGCTTCGATATCCGGTTTCGCCTGCCAACCCGCGGGCACCTGCAGGGAGATCGTCGATCTGGGGGATGCGACGTCGTTGAGCGGGTGGGGCGTGGAATCCGTCTCGATGCTGGTCACGGGGCTCGAGCCCGGCCGTCAGCAGTTCGGCGTGGATACGTTCGCGCCCGGCGATGAGCCCTCCCTCGAGACGTGCCCGATCTTCAACTCCTCCGCAACGGTCGAGGTCGAGGTGAGGCCATAGGCACGCTTGAGTCCTTGACGCAACCGGCCGCGCGGCCGGTTGCGTGGGGATGGCCGAGGTGTGGCCGTGACGGGTTTGGCTCCCCTGGCGATCGAGCGGGGCGGCGGTCAGCCATCATCACGCGCGCTTCCGAGCCCGAGCCGCGCGCTTCCGGGGGCTCCGCCTGGTGGTGCGCTTCGCCGCGGTCTTTCGCTTCGTCTTGCGGGTCCGCTTGGGATGGAGCCGCTCCGGCAGCTCGGCGCTGCCCGCGCCGCGATTCCACTCCTCGAAGGTCTGGGGCGAGATCTTGCCTTCGACCAGCAGCTGGGCGAACTTCCTGCGCTGCGCCTTGCTCTTGATCGGCATGGCCGCCTCCGTTCGCTAACGTCAGGGATTGGCGCCCGTCCGCCGTCCCGCCGGCTTGAGCCAGTCCGCCGGGTCGACCGGCTTCCCCTGGAACCGCATCTCGAAGTACAGCCCCGATCCCGTGAGACCCGAGTCCCCGACGCTCCCGATCTCCTGCCCCGCCCGCACGCGATCGCCGGCGTGCACGCGCGTCTCCGCCAGGTGCGCGTAGAGCGAATGGTGCTTGCCCCCGTGGTCGAGCACCACCATGAGCCCGTAGCCCTGGAAGAAGTCGGCGAAGACCACGGTGCCCTCGTGGATGGCCATCACGGGCGCGTTGACGACCGCCTCGATGTCGAGGCCGTTCTGGACGGTGTAGGTCTCGAAGCGCGGGTGCTTGCGCCGGCCGAACGGCGCCCGCACGTCGCCGTCGACCGGCCAGGGCAGCGACCCGCGGAATACGGGCAGCGGGACGGTCACGTCCCCGTCGCCCATGCCGGCCAGCATGTCGCGCAGGCGGCCTTCGGCCTGCGCCAGCTCCTCGACGAACGCCGCGTTGGTCTCCTTCTTCTCCACGATCGACGTCAGCAGCGCCGTCTTGCGGCGGCGGTCCTGGTCGAGCGTCCGGCGAGCGCGGTCGAGGTCCGCGCGCAGCGTCATCGCGCTTCGGGTCTCCTGCTCGAGCCGCGCCCGCCGGTCGGCGAGCGAGGCCAGGTCGGAACGGAAGCGCGCGATGCGCAGGTTGTCGCGCCGGGCCACGGTCGTGACCAGGCGGTACCCGCGGAAGATGTCGGAGGGGCGGTCCACCGAGAGCAGCAGCCGCAGGTACGACAGGTCGCCCATCTTGTAGAGCGCCCGCGCGCGGGCCGCGAGCACCGGCCGCTCCGCGGCGATGCTGGCCTCGAGCGCACGCACGTCCCTGGTGGCGGCGTCGAGCTGCGCGTTCGTCTTCTGCAGGACCGCCTGGATCTCGCGCAGCTCCTCGGACCGCAGCCGCACCTCGATCTCGAGGCGCTCCACCTCGCCCAGCAGCGACTTCTCCTGGCCGCGCAGCCGCGCCAGCTCCCGCTCCAGCAGCGCCTTGCGCTCCTGCACGCGGCGCAGCGTGTCGTCCTCGGCGCGCGGGGGTGCTATGGACGGCGAGGGCGACTCGGAGGGAGACGGCGGCTGCGCCGCAGCCGTCGCCGCCAGCAGCGCGAGCGCCAGGCGCTTCACGCCCGCGCGGTCACCACAGCGGCTTGCCGTCCAGGTCGGCGGGCAGCGGCACGCCCAGGACCTTCAGCACCGACGGCGAGAGGTCCATGATGTGCGGCTTGTCTGTCGCGATCTTGCGGTTGGCGAAGAACACGCCGCCCGAGATCTCGGTCGCGGTCGCGCAGTGGTCGCCGCTCCACTTGCGGTTGTTGTTGGTGACGATCGCGCGGTTCATGCCGCCCATCGTGTCCTGCCACCCCACGCGGTACCCGTCGTTGAAGCCGACCTGCAGGTCGGGCGCGTTCACGATGTGGTCGCCCTTGTAGATGTCGTCGCGCCGGTAGACCGCGGCCATCACGGGCAGGTTGGTGTCGGGATCGACCAGCTGCACCAGCTTGTCGCCCATCTCCTTCTGCAGCGCCGTGTACTCCGCGCCGGCCGAGACGATGCCCTTCGACTCCCGGCCGCGCAGGTTGAAGTAGATCTGGCCCAGGCCGACCGCATAGGCCTTGGTCTTCGACCAGTCGACGCCCTCCCAGAACTTCCCGCGGCCGAACAGGTCGGCCAGCGTCTTCTTCTGGCTCTCC
>JAICEW010000412.1 GCA_025923995.1 Vicinamibacteria bacterium
ACGACGCCCAGCACGTGCTGCACGTCGCGCACGAGAACCCCGAGTGCGGACACCAGCACGGACGCGGCCAGGACGAGAAGGGCGGTCACGAGCCAGACGGCCGGGAGCAGCAGCAGGTACGGCGTGAGCGGCACCGACTCCGCGACGAGCAGCAGGACGAGGACCGGCAGCGCGGCGACGTAGAGCAGGAAGCTGGTCGCGGTCACGACGCCGGGCAGGATCGGCCGCGGGAAGAACGGCATCCGGACCAGGTCACGGTTGTCGAGCAGGCTGGAGGCGGCGGTGGTGACCGCGCCCTGGAACCAGGTCCACGGCAGCAGGCCGCTGTAGACGAACGCCGCGTAGTGGGGGATCTGGAGGGGCACGACCCGCGTGAACAGCAGGTGCAGGATCAGCACCGTGCCCAGCGGGCTCAGCCACGCCCACAGCAGCCCCAGCGCCGAGCCCTTGTAGCGGACCTTCAGCTCGCGCGCCACCAGCGCACGCAGCGTGTCGGCCGCCTGCGCGAGGTGGAGCGTCACACGGCCTCGTTCGCCGCGGTGGCGTGCGCGCGGCGGATGCGCCGGTCGTGTCGCTCCGCGGCCACGTGCGCGAAGGGCGCCTCGAGCGCGCCCCGCGTCTCCGCCCACAGCAGCGACAGCGGGAGCGGCTCGCGTCCCACCAGCCCGCGGCCGAGCCGCCGCAGCAGGTAGCCCCCGAACCATCGCCAGAGGCCGAAGCGCGCGACCTCGGCGGGGGTCGCGTGCCCGTCGCGCCACGCCCGGATCAGATAGACGCCGAACGCGACGCCGTTGTCCCGGATCTGCCGATGCAGCGCCTCCAGGTCGCGGCGATGCCGGTGCCAGGCGAGCGCGCCCGGCTCGTAGCGGACGGTCAGGCCCGCGCGGAGCGCGCGCGAGAACGCGTCGAGGTCGCCGCCGCCGCGGGCGGGCGTGCCGACGTCGAGGCCCGTGTCGAAGCCTCCGATCCTCTCCAGCGCGCCGCGGCGGAACGCCATGTTCGCGCCCACGCCCAGCGCGTGCACCGCGAGGCGCGCGTCGGCGGTCATGCGGTCGGCGCGGAACGAGCGCGCGTCGAAGCCCTTGCCCATGCCTCCGTACTGCTCGAAGAGGTGCTGGGCCCGCGTCTCCAGCTCGGCGGGCAGGACCAGGCCCGTCACCAGTCCGACCGACGGGTCCGCGAACGCCTCGCTCAAGCCGTGAAGCCACCAGCTGTCGACGCGCACGTCGTCGTCGACGTACGCGACGATGTCATGCCGCGCCTCGGCCGCGCCGCGGCGGCGCGCCCAGTCCAGGCCCGGCCGCGCCTCGCGCACGTACCGCGCACCCGTGTGGGCGACGGCCCGCTCCGTCGCGCCGTCGCGCGACGCGTTGTCCACCACCACCACCTCGAACGCGGGATAGCGCAGGCCCTCGAGCGAGGCGAGGCACTCCGCGAGCGACTCGGGCCGGTCGCGCGTGCACACCACGACGCTGACGGGGGGATGGCTCGCGGCCTCCGGGGGCGGCGACTCCGCCGGGACCAGGCCGAGCCGGCGGGCGCTCTCCTCGACGCGCGCCGTGTCGAGCGCCGTCTCGCCGCGCTGGAGGCGCAGGTCCACGAGGCCGAGCGGCCGCCGTCCGGCGCGGACAAGGACGCGCGCGGCGCCGTGGCGGCGCAGCCCCTCGATGGGCTTCGGCGCGAGCAGGTCGTGCTCGAGCACGCGCGTGCGCTCGCGCATGGCCTGGCTGCGGCCGAGGCGGCGGACGCGGGCCCGCGAGCGCCACAGGGCCCACGGACCCGCGAGGTTGCCCGCGATCTCGAGCAGGATCAGGGAGAGCGGGTACGGGCACCGCCAGCGGACGCGCTGCCAGGCCCGCAGCGCGTGCGCGAGCGGGAGCTCGAGGAGCAGGCGCACGGCCGCGCGGCGGTCGCGGTGCCGGAGCAGGGTCGTGAGGTGGTACGCCACGTGCCCCTTGCTGTAGCCGTAGATCTGCCGGCGCAGCGCGGCTCGTGTCTCGCGGTGCTTGTGACGGACGTAGGCGCGCGGCTCGTAGCGCACCGTGTAGCCGGCCTGGAGGATCCGATAGAACAGGTTCGTGTCCTCGCCGACGCCGCTCGGCATGCCGGGGCCGAGCGCCTCGTCCATCATCCCGATCTCCTCCAGCACCGACGCGCGCACCGCGGCGTTCGCGGTCGCGCCCAGCTGCCAGGTGGGGGCGGCCCGGATGCGGAACCCGCGGAACCACTCGGGGTCGGCCACGAGCGGCCGCAGGCCGCGGCCCAGGCCTCCGTAGGCCTCGAACAGGCGCTGCGCCGGCGCGTCGAGGGACTCCGGCCAGACGAGGCCGGTGACCGCGCCGACCTCGGGCCGCGCGAACGGCGCGACCAGCTGTTCGAGCCATCCGGGGGGCATCGTGACGTCGTCGTCCGTCGCCACGAGCACCTCGCCCTGGCCGGCCGCGAAGCCCGCGTTCCGCGCGTACGCGAGCCCCTGCCGCCGCTCGCTCACCAGGCGCACGCCGGGGAACTCGGCCACTACCGGCGGCGTGAGGCCCGAGGCTGGATCGTTGTCGACCACAACGACCTCGACCGGCCGAGGCGAGTCCTGCGCGGCCAGGGCGCGCAGGCAGCGCCGCAGGTCGTCGGGCCGGTTGCGCGTGGCGACCACGACCGAGACCGGGACGTCGGGCCCGAGAGCCGCGCCCGTTCCCAGGACGTGTGCGTCCAGCAGGGCGGCCACGTCCCTGGGGTCGGCCGGCTCCGACGCGAAGCGCGCGGCCAGGTCGCGCGCGATCGCGTCACGCAGGCGCGCCTCCGTGAGCGGGCGGCCCCTCAGGGGCAGCTCGACGTCCGCGAGGGCCCGATCGCCGCGCGTCACGAGCACGCGGACGCGCGCGGCGTCGGCCTCGATCGGCGGCACGGGCTCCGCGACGTCGACATGGCGCAGCGCGAGCTCGGCCGCGGGGCGGCGGCGCTCGGCTCGCGCGGGCCGGCGCTCCTTTCCCAACGGCGACCCGCCGATCCGCTCGGCTTCGCGCCGCGCGGAGAAGTAGGAGCGCATGCCGGGCAGCACGCCTCCGAGCTCGGCCAGGACCAGGTCCCGCGGGAAGTCGTGGGGCCGGACGAACGAGCGCAGCAGCCGGCGCGCGTGCCACCAGCGCAGCCACCACTGCGTGAGGCGGACGAACGTGAGCCGCTCGTCCGGGTACGCGAGCGCGGCCCGCGTCACGTACGCGTGGAACCCGACGCCGTTGTTGCGGATCTGCGTACGCAGCTGGGCGTAGTCGCGCCGGTGCCAGTGCCGGACGACCGCGGCGGGCTCGTAGACGAGCGTGTGCCCCTCCTTGAGCGTGCGGAAGAACATCTCGAGGTCGCCGCCTCCGTGGGTGGCGGTCCCGACGTCGAGCGCGGGGTCGAACGGGCCGATGCGGTCGAACAGCTCTCGGCGAAACGCCATGTTCGCGCCCGTTCCGAACATCCCGGCGCCGCCGTGCTGCCGCGCCGCGCGCTCGCCCGCCTCGCCGTGGACGCGGTAGAAGCGCCGCTCGTACCCGCGGCCGAACCCGCCGTACTCCTCGAACAGCACCTGCGCGTGCGTCTCCAGCTCCGCGGGCACCACCAGGCCCGTCACCGCCATCACCTCGGGGTCGGCGAAGGGCGCCACCAGCCCGCGCACCCAGCCGGGGTCGACGCTCACGTCGTCGTCCGTGAACGCGATCAGCTCTCCCCGCGCCTCCGCGATCGCGCGGTTGCGCGCCCAGTCCAGGCCCGGGCGCGGCTCGCGCACGTAGCGCACCTCGGGATGGCGGCGCACGAGCGCTTCCGTCTCGCCGCTGGTGGGCGCGTTGTCGACCACGACCCGGTCGAGCCGGGGATGGTCGAGGTGCCGGAGCGCCTCCAGGCACCGCGCGAGGTGCTTCGCGCGGTCGCGCGTGCACACCGCGACCGTGACGAGCGGCCAGGGCCCGGTCCGGTCGGGGTGCGACGCGCGCAGCAGGCCGTCCGCGGGCCAGCCGCCGGGCGCCTGGAGCGCGTCCGAGACGAGGTGCGCCACGATCGCCGGCGTGCAGGCTTCGCCGATCGCGCTCTCGACGCGGCGCGCCTTGCAGCATCCCTGCTCCAGCGGCACCATGACCGCGCCCACCGGCGTGCCGTGGACGCGGACCAGCAGGCGGGCCGCGGTGTAGCGCGCCTCGGCCTCGATCGCGCGAGGGCCGAGCGTCCACTCGTAGTCGAGGACCTGGATGGGCGCGGCGGCGCGCGGCGTCACGTCGCGCTCCCGGCGCGGCGGGCGGCCAGGAAGCGCGCCGGGCCGAGCAGCGCGCCGGTCATCTCCAGGAGCAGCAGGTCCGGCGCGGTCGCGGGCCGCCGCCGGACCGCGTTCCAAGCGGCCTTGAGCGGCGGGCCCAGCAGCCAGCGCGGCGCCGTGAGCCACACGCTCCGGTCGCCGTCCTCCACCAGCCTCTTCGCGAGCACCGCGTACAGCCCGACGCCGTAGCCGAAAACGGCGCGCCGCAGCGCGGCCGCGTCACGCCGGTGCGTGTGCCACACGAGCGCGTCGGGCCGGTAGGCGATCGACCACCCGGCCGCGAGGACGCGAGCGAACGCCTCGGTGTCGCCGCCCGACAGCGTCGGCATGCCGCCGTCGAAGCGCGTGTCGAAGCCGCCCAGGGAGGCGAGCCGCTCGCGCCGGAACGACATGTTGGCGCCCATGCCCGCGACCCCCGCGGCCGACGGCGGGGTGTCGGGGGCCGAGAACGTGCGGGCGCGGAAGCGCCGGCGGTTCGCGCAGTACGCCTCGAACCGCTCCTGCGATCGCGTCTCCAGCTCCCGCGGCATGACCAGGCCGGTGGCGGCGCCGACGGCGGCGTCCCCGTACGCGGCCGCGAGCGCGTCGGCCCATCCGGGATCGGGCTCGCAGTCGTCGTCGGTGAACGCGACGATCTCGTGGCGGGCGGCGCGCAGGCCGTGGTTGCGCGCGCGGTTGAGCCCGGGCGCCGGCTCCCGGAGGTACGCGTACGGATAGGCGGCGCAGGCCGACGCCGCGCGGTCGTCGCTCGGCGCGTTGTCCACCACGACGACCTCGTGGCCCGCCGCGTGGAGCGGACGCAGGGCCCGCAGGCAGCGCTGCAGCGAGTCCGGCCGGTCGCGGGTGCAGACCACGATCGAGACCCGAGGGCGTTCCGCGACCGGCGGCAGCGGGCCCTCGCCGGCGTCCACGTGATCGCGGATCGCCTCCGCCAGCCGGGAGCGGGACACGCGGCCGCGCGCGCGGAGCCGAGCCAGGCCCACGGGGCGGCCGCT
>JAICEW010000413.1 GCA_025923995.1 Vicinamibacteria bacterium
GCCGCACAAGTACCCGCGCATCGTCGAGTTCCTGCCCGAGCTGCCCAAGACCGCGACCGGGAAGATCCAGCGCTTCCGCTTGCGGGAGCGCGAGGCGGGACGGGCCTAGACCTCGCCACGGTCTGAAGGTGGCCGGACGGGCCCAGGCTGGATCGCCGTGGCCGATGACGCTACACTGCGGACCCGCATGCGCCGCGTCCTCACCCTCGCCGCCCTCGTGCTGCTGGTCGCGGGCCTGCTCGCGCCCGGCCTGGAGGCGTTCGCAGGCTGCGCCGAGGCCTGCCCGGACGACGACGACGCGGGACGCTGCGCGGACGGCCTGTGCTGCTCCTGCTGCACCTACGCCGCGCCGGCGGCGGTTCGACCCTCGGTCCTGCCCTGGCCCTTCGAGGCGACCTCCCACGGCATCCCGGCGACGATCGTGACGCTGCCCGCCGGCGAAGGCCGCGGCGTCCTGCACGTTCCCAAAGCCACCCTCTCCTAGCGCCTCAACCGCCGCCCGCTCCCCCGCGCGGGGAGGGGTGCGCCTTGCTCGAGAGGGTCCATGCATCGCCTGGCCGTGGCCGTTCTTCTCTTCGGGTCCGCCGCGCGCGGGCTCGCGTTCGCACAGGACGTCCTGACGCTGGACGACGCCCTGGAAAGGGCCCGGACGCACGGCCCGGGGGTCGTTGCGGCCCTCGCGCGCGTGGACGAAGCCCGTGCGCGGGTGCGCGGCGCCGGGCGCGCGCGGGAGAACCCGCAGGTCGACGCGGCCGCGGGGCGTCGTCAGGACGGCGGAGGCTGGGATCTCGACGTCGGGATCACGCAGCCCCTCGAGATCGGCGGCCGTCGCGGCGCCCGCGTGGACGGTGCGGCGGCCGCGCTCGCCCGAGAGGTCGCGAGCGCCGACGACGCGCTGCGGCGCGCCCAGCGCGAGGTCGGCACCGCCTACCTGGCGGCGGCCGCGGCGCAGGAACGCGCGCGCCTCGCGGCGACCGCGGCGACGTTCGCGGAGGAGATCCTGCGCATCGCGCGGCGGCGCCACGAGCACGGCGACGTGGCCGCGCTCGACGTCAATATCGCGCAGAGCGGGCTGGCCCGCGCGCGGGCGGACGTCCACGCGATCGGCGCCCAGCACGCGGCCGCGCAGGGCGCGCTGCGCTCGCTCCTCGCCCTCGAGGCCGAGGCGCCCCTCGTGCTGGAGAGCGACAAGGAGCGCGCGGCGCTGGAGCGGGACGCGCTGATGTCGCGAGCGGCCGAGAGGCCCGACGTCAAGGCGCTGGAGGCGGAGCTACGGGAAGCGGAGGCGGAGGAGCGGCTCGGCCGCAGCCTGGCCTGGCCCGAGCTGGCGCCCCGCTTCCGCTACGAGCGCGACGCGGGCACCAACGTCTTCTGGGGCGGGATCACCGTCTCGCTCCCCTTCCTGAACCGCGGGCAGGAGACGCGCGAGGCCGCGGCGGCCCGCTCCCGCCGCATCCAGGGCGAGCTGGCGGCGCTGCGCTCGTCCGTGCGCAACGAGATCCGGTCGGGCTGGACGGTCTACGAGCTCCGTCAGAAGGCGGCGGACGAGCTGCGCGCGCAGGTGGCCGCGCTCGACGACAACGACGCGCTGGCCCGGCGCAGCTACGAGGTCGGCCAGATCGGGCTGGGCGAGCTGCTCCTGCTGCGGCGCGAGACGGCGGAGGCGCGCTCGGCCCTGCTGGAACGTGTCGCGGAGGCGGCCGAGGCCCGGATCGAGCTGGAGACGCGCGCGGGGGTGCTGCGATGAGGAGGGAATGGAGCGCCGTCGTCCTGGCGGTCCTGCTGACGGGCTGTGGCCGGAAGGAGGCGCCATCCGAAGCGGCGCCCAGGGCGTCCGCGACGCCGCACGATCCCGCGGAGGAAGCCGCGGGCGACCACGACGACGACACCGGCCGCCGGGTCGAGGTCGACCGGGAGATGCTGCGCGACCTGCGTCTCACGACGGCGGCCGTGGAGTCGCGGCCAGGCGGAGAGGGATCGCCGGTGCTCGGGGAGCTGCGCGTCAACGAGGACGCGTACGCGGAGATCGGGACTCCGGTCACGGCCCGGGCGGTGCGCCTGCTCGCCGCGCCCGGCCAGCGCGTGCGGGCAGGCGAGGTGCTCGCGGAGCTGCGCAGCCCCGAGCTCGGCCGCGCGCGAGGCGAGCACCGGCAGGCGGAGGCGCGGGTCGAGCTGGCGCGCCGGTCCCTCGAGCGGAAACGGAGCCTGGCGGACGAGCGTATCGCCCCCCTGCGCGAGGTCCAGGAGGCGGAAGCGGAGCTGCGCAGCGCCGAGGCGGCGCGCGATGCCGCACGCGGCGCGCTGGACGCCATGGGCGCCGATCCCGTGGGCGGCGACACGACCCGGCTCCTGCTGCGCACGCCCGTCGCGGGCACGGTCATCGAGCGACACCTGGTGCCGGGCGAGACGGCGGACCCGGCGGAGGCGCTGTTCAAGGTCGGGGACCTGGCGGTCCTCTGGCTGGTGGCCCATGCGCCCGAGCGCGACGCGGTGCGGGTCCGGCCGGGCGCACGTGCGCGCATCGCGGTGCCCGCACTGCCCGCGGTGCCGATGACCGGGCGCGTCACGCTGGTCGGCGCGCAGGTCGAGGTGGCCTCGCGCACCATCCCGGTGCGCATCGAGGTCGACAACCCCAGCGGCGTGCTGCGGCCCGGGATGTCGGCCACGGCCTGGCTGCCGGTGGGCGAAGGCGCTGCGGTCCTGGCCGTCCCGGCGGCGGCCCTGCAGCGCATCGAGGACCGCTGGTGTGTCTTCCTCCCGCGCGGCGAGGCCGCCTTCGAGGTCCGGCACGTCGGTCGCGGGCGCGACCTGGGCGGCGAGGTCGAGATCGTGGGGGGCCTGGAGGCGGGCGACATCGTCGTCGTGGACGGCGCGTTCCTGCTGAAGGCCGAAGCGGAGAAGGCTCGCGGCGCGGGCGAGCATCACCACCACTGAGATGATCGAGCGACTGATCCGGGCCGCCTTCGCCAGGCCCCTCGTCACCGGCGTGCTCGCGCTGGCCGGTGCCGTGCTGGGAGTCGCCGCCCTGCGCGACCTTCCGCGCGACGTCTTCCCCGACCTCTCGGCGCCCGTCTTCAACGTCATCGTCCAGAACGCGGCCATGAGCGCCGAGGAGCTGGAGACGGGCATCGCCGTGCCGATGGAGGTCGCCCTGGCGGGCCTGCCGCAGGTCCGGCGCGTGCGATCCGGCTCGCAGCTCGGCGTCTGCCAGGTCACGGTGGAGTTCGAGCCGGACGCCGACTACTACCGCTCGCGCCAGCTCGTGGCCGAGCGGGTCGCGCAGGTGGCGCCCCAGCTTCCCGCGGGCACGGACGCGCCGCTCCTCTCGAGCCTCACGGGCCGGCTGAACGAGATCCTGGAGTTCACCCTGGAAGCGGAGGCGGGCACCGTCGACCTGATGACCCTTCGCGACCTCACGGAGTTCGAGGTGCGCAACCGCCTGCTCGCGGTGTCCGGAGTCGCCGCGGTGGAGACGCTGGGGGGGCATCTCAGGCAGTTCCAGGTCCAGCTCGACCCCGACCGCATGTCCGCGCGCGGCGTCACGCTGGAGGAGGTCGTCCACGCGCTCGAAGGCATGAGCGAGAACGCGGCGGGCGGCTTCGTGGTGCAGGGCTCGAGCGAGTGGTCGGTCCGCGCCCTCGGCCGCGTCCAGGGCACGGAGGACATCCGCAACACGGTCGTCGCGCTCAGGGGCACGACACCGGTGCGCCTGGCGGACGTCGCGGACGTCCGCGAGGAGCCGGCCGTGCGCCGGGGCCTGGCTCACCGGCTGCGCGGCGAGGTGATCAGCGCGCGCGTCGCCAAGCAGTTCGGCGCCGACACCGTCAAGGTGGCCGCGGGCGTGCGCCAGGCCATCGCGGGCCTCCGGGCGAGCCTGCCCAGGGGCGTCGAGCTGCGCATGGTCTACGACCAGTCGGCCCTCGTCTCCTCCGCGCTCGGAGGCGTGGGACGCGCCGTGCTGCTGGGCGCGGCGTTCGTGGTGCTGGTGCTGTTCGCGCTGCTCGGCAACGCGCGGGCGGCGCTGCTCGTCACCCTGACCATCCCGCTGTCGATCGCGCTGGCGGGCCTCCTGCTGCGGCGAGCGGGGGTGGGCCTCAACACGATGACGCTGGGCGGCCTGGCCATCGCCGTCGGTCTGCTGGTGGACGCCGCGATCATCATGGTCGAGAACGCGCTGCACCGCCTCGGCACGCACCCGCGCGAGCCTCGCGGCCCCGTGGTCCTCTCGGCGGCGGTGGAGGTCGGACGGCCCATCGCGTTCGCGACGCTGATCGTGATGGCGGTCTTCGTGCCCCTGTTCGGCATGAGCGGGATCGAGGGCCGCATGTACGTTCCGCTGGCCGCCGCCCTCGTGTCCGCCGTCGGGGCCGCGCTGCTGCTGGCCCTCACCGCCGTGCCCGTGCTGGCCTCCGTCGTCCTGCGGCCGCCCGCCACCGACGCGCCCGCGGACGTGCCGATCGTCCGGCGGCTGAAGGCGTCCTACGGGCCGGTCCTGGACTGGTGTGTCGGGCACCCGGGACGGGTGGCGCTGATCACGGCCGCGCTGACGGTGCCGACGCTCGTCCTCGCGCTGTTCGTGGGGCGGGACTTCATGCCCCGGCTGGACGAGGGCGCCTTCCTGATCCAGACCATCCTTCCGGCGGAAGCGTCGCTCGCGCAGGTGGACTCCGCCAACCATCGCGCGGAGGACCTGCTGCGGGAGTTCCCCGAGGTCGAGGACGTCGTGCGACGCACGGGCCGCGCCGAGCGGACGGAGGACCCGATGCCGCACACGGTGTCGGACGTCCTGGTCGTGCTCAAGCCGGACCGCCGGCGCTCCCTCGACGAGATCGAGGACGCGATGCGCGATACGGTCTCGAGGGTCCCCGGCCTGTCCGCGCTGTTCACGACGCCTCTCGGCATGCGGATCGACGAAGGGCTGGGCGGCACGCCCGCCGACGTCTCGGTGCGGATCTTCGGGCCCGAGCTGGGCGAGCTGGGGCGCCTGGCCGCGCAGGCCCGCGGCATCGTCGCCGGGGTGCGTGGTCTGGCGGACGTCCGTGCCGAAGAGGTGAGCGGGCTCCCCCAGCTCCGGATCGTGGTCGACCGCGAGGCCTGCGTCCGCGTCGGGCTCACGCCGGGCGAGGTGGTCCGCGCGATCCGCGTGGCGATGGTCGGCGAGGAGTTCGCGCAGGTCTGGGTCGGCCAGCGGCGGTACGACCTGGTCCTGAAGCTGCAGGAGGACCGCCGCCGGGACCTGGCCTCGATCCGGACCATCCCC
>JAICEW010000414.1 GCA_025923995.1 Vicinamibacteria bacterium
ATGCAGCGCAACATCCGGCTGCGGCACCGGCTGACGATGGAGATCCGGCGCTACCTCGACGAGCAGGGCTTCCTGGAGATCGAGACGCCGTTCCTCACGAAGTCGACGCCGGAGGGCGCGCGCGACTACCTCGTCCCCTCGCGCGTCCACCACGGCCAGTTCTACGCGCTGCCGCAGTCGCCGCAGATCTTCAAGCAGATCCTGATGGTGGGCGGGTACGACAAGTACTTCCAGATCGCGCGCTGCTTCCGCGACGAGGACCTGCGCGCCGACCGCCAGCCCGAGTTCACGCAGGTCGACATCGAGATGTCGTTCCCGGGGCCCGAGTCGATCTTCGACCTGATCGAGCCGCTCTACCAGCGCGCGCTGGGTCTCATCGGCGTCACGGTCGAGCGGCCGTTCCCGCGGCTCGACTACCAGACCGCGATGGAGCGCTACGGCTCGGACAAGCCTGACCTGCGCTTCGGCATGCCGATCACGGACGTGACCGAGGAGATGGCGACGCTGGGGCTGGACACGTTCCCGCAGCTCATCGCCGAGGGCGCGCGCTCGCGCGCGATCGTGCTGCCGGCCTCGGGCGGCATCTCGGGCACGCGCCTGCGCAAGATCAACGAGGAGCTGTGGCTGGGCCGCATCGTGCCCGACTCGCGGGGGTCGAAGCGGAACCTGTTCACGCTGAAGGCGACCGCGGAAGCGCTCGGCAACCTCGGGAAGAAGGGCGCCTCCGAGCCCGTCGCGCGGGCGCTGCTCGAGAAGTGCGGCGCTTCGGACGACGACACCGTGCTGGTCGGGACGGACGCCGTGGGCCCGCTGGCGATGGCGATGGGCATCCTGCGCCTGGAGATGGGGCGCGAGCTGAAGCTGATCGACGAGAACGCGTTCCGCTTCCTGTGGGTGACCGATTTCCCACTGTTCGAGTACGACGCGGGTGCGAAGCGCTTCGTGAGCGTCAACCACCCGTTCACCGCGCCGCTCGAGTCGGACCTGCCGCTGCTCGACACCGAGCCGGGCCGCGTCCGGGCCAAGGCGTACGACATCGTGCTGAACGGGCTGGAGGTGGGCGGCGGGTCGTTCCGTATCCACGACTCCGCTCTGCAAGCTAAAGTCTTCAAGCGGCTGTCGCTCACGGACGAGGAGACGCGCGAGCGGTTCGGGTTCTTCATCGAGGCGCTCCAGTACGGCACGCCGCCGCACGGGGGGATCGCGCTGGGCCTCGACCGCCTGGCGATGCTCCTCGCGCGCGAGTCGTCGCTGCGCGACGTCATCGCGTTCCCCAAGACCGCCAGCGCGACCGACCTGATGAGCGGCTCCCCGTCCGTCGTGGACGACGACCAGATCAATCAGCTGGGCGTGCTGGTGGTGAAGAAGCCCTAGGCGTGGCCGACCTCCTGCTGAGCGTCCAGGGCCTCGCGAAGGCCTTCGGCGCGGCACCCCTGTTCGAGGACCTGTCGTTCGGGGTGTTCGAGGGAGACCACGTCGGGCTGATCGGCCCGAACGGCTCGGGGAAGTCGACGCTCCTGCGCATCCTGTCCGGGCTCGAGGAGCCCTCCGCGGGGACGCGGTCCGCGCGCAAGCGGCTGCGCATCGGGCACGTCGAGCAGGACCCCACGTTCGCGAAGGACGCGACCGTGCGCTCCGTCCTGCTGGGCGCCCTGCGTGACGAGCCGCTCGATCCCGAGCAGGTCGAGGCGCGCATCGCAGTGACGCTGGGCAAGGCATCTTTCGGTTCCGACGCGGCGCCGGTCGCCAGCCTCTCGGGTGGCTGGCGCAAGCGCCTCGCCATCGCGCGCGAGCTGGTGCGCGAGCCCGAGCTGCTGCTGCTGGACGAGCCGACCAACCACCTCGACGTCGAGGGCATCCTGTGGCTCGAGGACCTGCTGCGCCGCGAGCCCGAGGCCTTCGTCGCGGTCAGCCACGACCGCTACTTCCTCGAGGCCGCGGCCGCCCGCGTCATCGAGCTGAACCGCGCGTTCGCGGAGGGCCTCTTCGACGTGCGCGGGCGCTACAGCGTCTTCCTGGAGAAGAAGGACGAGCTGCTCGCGGGCCAGGCGTCGTACCAGGAGTCGCTGCGCAACCGCGTGCGCGGCGAGCTGACCTGGCTGGCGCGCAAGGCGAAGGCCCGCACGCGCAAGGCGCAGGCGCGCATCGACGAGGCGCATCGGCTGCAGGACGAGCTGGTCGACCTGGACTCGCGGTCGCGCTCGTCTTCGGTCGGCATCGACTTCGCGGGGACGGATCGGCGCACGAAGCGGCTCCTGGTCGCGACCGATCTCTCGAAGTCGTTCGGCGCACGGGCGGTCGTCTCGGGTCTCGACCTGGTGCTCTCGCCGGGCCTGCGCCTGGGCCTGCTGGGCGCGAACGGGAGCGGCAAGACGACGCTGCTGCGCCTGCTGGCGGGGCTGGAGGCGCCCGACTCCGGAACGGTCGAGCGCGCGCCGAACCTGCGCGTCGTCACCTTCGACCAGCATCGTTCACGCCTGGATCCGGCCTTGTCCCTGAAGCGGACCCTCGCGCCGCTTGGGGACTCGGTCGTGTTCGAGGGGCGATCGGTGCACGTGGCCGGCTGGGCCAAGCGGTTCCTGTTCCGGTCCGAGCAGCTCGAGACGCCGGTCGGCCAACTGTCGGGCGGCGAGCAGGCCCGCGCGCTGATCGCGAGCCTGATGCTCGAGCCCGCGGACGTGCTGTTCCTGGACGAGCCCACGAACGACCTCGACATCCCGACGCTCGAGGTGCTCGAGGAGAGCCTGCTCGAGTTCCCGGGCGCGCTCGTCCTCGTCACCCACGACCGCTACCTGCTCGACCGCGTGTCCACGCGCATCCTGGCCCTGGACGGCCGCGGGGGAGTGGTGCCCTACGCGGACTACACGCAGTGGGAGATCGCACAGCGCGAGGCTCTGACCGTCGACGCGGTCGCGGGGCGTCCTCGTCAGTCCCCAGCCCCCTCTTCTCGCCCCGCCTCCCGCAAGCTCTCGTACCGCGAGCAGCAGGAGTGGGACCGCATGGAGTCCGCGATCGAACAAGCCGAGCAGGCGGCCGCATCGGCCGACGCGGCCGCGGCCGATCCCTCGATCGCGGCCGACCACGTGGAGCTTTCCGCGCGCTTGCGCGCCCTCACCGACGCCCAGGCGGAGGTCGAGCGCCTCTACGCGCGATGGGCCGATCTGGAGGCAAAGCTCAAAGGCTGACCGTCCGCGCGCGCTGGGTGGTCCCATCGTGGCGTCGGCGCCGGCTACGCTCCCGGAGTGAGCTGCCCCATCGCCGAGATCCTGCGGACTCCGCCGCCAGGGGAGCGCCCGCCGACCACACGCGACCTCCCGTCGGGGGGAAAGGCCGCGTCAGCGCCGCGTCCGCCGCTGCTGCTCGACCGGTTGCGCGAGGCGATCCGGACCCATCAGTACAGCCGGCGCACCGAAGAGGCGTACATCTTCTGGGTCCGGCGGTACGTCGTGTTCCACGGCAAGCGGCATCCTTCCGAACTCGGACCGCCCGAGGTCACATCCTTTCTCTCCGATCTCGCCGTCCGTCGGCAGGTCAGCCCCTCCACACAGAACCAGGCGCTGAGCGCGCTGCTGTTCCTCTACCGGAAGGTCCTGCGGCAGGAGATCACGGGCCTCGACGAGATCGTGAGGGCCAAGCGGTCCGTGCGGGTGCCCCTGGTGCTGTCGCGGGAAGAGGTCACGGCGCTGCTCCGCTGCATGCACGGCGTGCCGGCGCTGATGGCAGGGCTGATGTACGGCTCCGGACTGCGTCTCCTGGAGTGCGCGCGGCTGCGTGTGAAGGACCTGGACTTCTCGCGCCGCGAGATCACGGTCCACGACGGCAAGGGACGCAAGGACCGCCGGACCATGCTGCCCGCGCCCCTCGTCGAGCCGCTCCGCCGCCACCTGGCCCGCATGGAGGCGCAGCACGCCGCCGACCTCAAGGCCGGACACGGAACCGTCGCACTGCCGGGCCGGCTGTGGCGCAAGTACCCTTCGGCGGAGTCCGAATGGGCCTGGCAGTGGGTCTTCCCGGCCACGCGCCTGTACACCTGCCGAGTGACCGGACGGCGGCGGCGGCACCACCTGCACGAATCCGCCGTCCAGCGAGCGTTCAAGGATGCGCTGCGCCGCGCCCACATCGCCAAGCCGGCCAGCTGCCACACCCTACGTCACTCGTTCGCGACCCATCTCCTGGAGGCCGGCTACGACATCCGCACCATCCAGGAACTGCTGGGCCACAGCGACGTCAGCACGACCATGATCTACACGCATGTCCTGAACCGAGGCGGTCGAGGTGTCGTCAGCCCGCTGGAGTCGCCGGCCCCTCCCGAAATCGCGGGCCCCGGCCCTCGCGGCCCTATCTCGTAGGGCCGCGAGGGTTGCCGTCCTGTATGCACACCTCCATGTCAGACCACGACAAGGACTTCCGCCCCGCCCTCGGTGGCGCGTCCTGGCGAAGCTGGTAGTACTATCTTGTAAGAGAGTTCTGTCTATTCAGTGTTGGACGGACGAGGGGTGAGCCATGAGACGTATCGTACCGGTATCGTATGCGCTCGCCGCCGGACTGTGCCTTATCGCGCCGTATGCAACGACATCGAGTGGAGTGGCCAGCTCGATCCTGCCATACGTCCCGGGGCCACTAGCGCTGGCTTCGTTAGCACTGGGCCTGAGGGCTTATGTTCAGCCGGGTCGCCTTTGGTTGGATGCGCTGGTTGCCCTGCTATGGTCGGCCGGAGCCGTCGCTCTCTCCCTCTATCTATCCTCACCACCGCTGGAGTTGGGCCGGCTGTTCGTGGAGATTAGGATCCAGGCGGCGCTTTCAGGTGCAGCAGCCGCTGCTCTTGTGGTCACAGCGGCACAGGTGTGGCGAAGCTCCGGCCATTGGGCTGTCACTTGGGTGCGCGGAAGTGCTCTTCTCGGCATTTCGGCACTGCTCGGCTATCGAAGCCTTGCTGGGCTGGAACTCATTCCAACTGCGGGCGGCATCGAGGAGATCAGTCGATCGTTGCGCGCTGCCCAATTTGTCTTGGTTGGATGCTCAGCCGCGATGTTGCTGAGTGTCCTCGTACCCTGGGTATTGAAGGCGGATCTGGGGCGCCGTCCAACAATCGCTTGAAGCTGACGGGCGGCGAAGGATGCGCGCCTTGGCGGTGGCGGGAGGCGCGCGGCTTCTTGAGTCGCCGCCCGCAGCTTAAGCGTGTGTTCTGCAGACTGAACGGCACGAGGTCATGCGGGCTCGGAGGGCTGAGCTTGAACGGCTTGGTGGTGGAGTGAAGGC
>JAICEW010000415.1 GCA_025923995.1 Vicinamibacteria bacterium
GTAGAGGCGGCGGATCTCCGACGAGGAGTACACGAGCGTGGTGGCGACACCCAGCTTCCGGAGCTGGCAGGCGGCGTACACCGCCCACTCGATCCAGGTGCGGTTGCGGAAGGCCGTCAGCATCACGCGGCGCCGCACGGGCGGAGCGCCCTTGAGCTCGGCCCGCCAGCTGTCGAGCGCCAGGCGGGGGAACGCCGGCTCGGTGATGGGGCGCTGGCCCACCCACTGGGCCACGCCCTTGACGGCGCGCGAGAAGCGCTCGATCGCGTTCACCAGGCCTCCACCAGCGTCTTGCGCACCATGGGGTCGCTGGCCGCGATGCGGCGGTCCTTGTAGTGCGAGTCCTTCGGCACGTGCGTGGTCGAGATCTCCTCGAAGATGCAGCCCGTCGCCGAGCTGAACTCGTGCGTCTGCCCGCGCTCGATCAGGTGCATGTCGCCCGGCACCAGGTGCTTCACGTGGCCGTCGACGTACAGGTCGAGCTCGCCGTGGAGGATGTGGAACGTCTCCTCCTTCACCTTGTGGAAGTGGCCCGGGTGGTGCTGGCCGGGCAGGACCACGATCAGCTTCTTGCAGTACTCGCGGTTCAGCAGGTTGATGATCACGGCCCCGAAGCGGCGGAACTGCTGGGGTCCCAGGTGGTGGCTCAGCTCGACCTCGAACTGGGAGCCGATCTCGATGCCCGCCTCCTGCAGCATGCCCTTCGCGTCGTGGATGGCCTCGCGCATCACCTCGACCGGCCCGCGCACGCGCCCTTCCGTCAGCGGCTCGTTGGGCTGGTAGTCGCGGGACGCGGTCATCCCGTCCTGGAACTCGCCGCTCGTCGTCTGCCCCTCGCCGCAGGGCATGGCGAAGAACACGTCGTCCGCGGTGAGCGGCTCCCCCGCCTTGATCGCGCGGCGCGCGAACGTCCCGCGCGTCAGCTGGTGGAGCGAGCGGATCTCCTCCGGCGTGATGGCCTTGTCGCGGCCCGACCCGCAGATCTCCTTCATGGAGAGCGCGGCCTGCACCCAGGCCGCCGTCTGCTCGGAGTCGAGCGAGTAGGCGTTCAGGGGATCGTCGGGTCGCGGCTGCCCCACGTGGCGCTCCAGGATGCGCGCACCCAGCGCGACCGCCGCCTTCACGACGTCCAGGTTGTCGGGCGCCTCGTGCCCGCTGTAGCCGACGGGCAGCCGGCGGTAGCGCTCCTGCATGCGCTGCATGAAGCGCATGTGCACCTGCGCGTTCGGGGTCGGGTAGAGCCCCACGCAGTGGAGGAGCGCCAGGTTCCGCACGTAGCGGTGGTCGAAGAAGCTGACGACCTTGTCGATGTCGTGGATGGTCTTGCCGCCCGTCGAGCAGATGACCGGCTTGCCCGCCCCGGCGATCGCCTCCAGCAGCGGCCAGTCGAGCGCGCTGCAGCTGGCCACCTTGAGGATGTCCACCTCGTGCTCCAGCGCCAGGTCCACCGAGCGCTCGTCGAAGGGCGTCACCATGCTCAGCATCCCGGCGTGGCGGGTCGCGTTCACGAGCCGGTGGAAGTCGCGCGACTGCAGACGCGTGGCCTGGAAGCGCGGGATGTGCTTCACGTCGGTGCGGGCCAGGTAGTCGGGATGGATGAACGTGTCGAGGTCGCGGTACTGCAGCTTGACGGCAGCCTGGATGCCGAAGCGGCCGGCGATCTGACCCATCTGGGAGACGATGCGGAGCCCGTGCTCCACGTCGCCCTGGTGGTTGTTGGCCATCTCGAAGACGAACAGCAGGTCCGGAAAGACTTGGGTCATGCGCTCTTCCTCCGACTTTGCCCACCCGGCTCGATCCAGGACTCGAGCGTGGCGAGCGAGATCATCCGGTCGTCGACGTAGTAATCCGCTGCGGGCTTGCCGAAATGAAGGGCGTCATGAGGCACGCCCCAGCGGAGCAGTTGTGCTCGTGTGACTTCCAGCCAGTCGCGTCCCGTGGCGCTTCCGCGCGCGGTGTAGACGACGATGCGGTTGCCGGCCTCGTGCAGCCGGCGAGCCAGCGCCACGCCGGCCGCGAGGGGCTCCGCCCTGCCGTACTCCCCGTCCGGCACCAGGCTGGCCAGGACGCCGTCCAGGTCGAAGGCGAACGTGAGGCCGCGCGGCACGCCGCCCTCGGGGACGTCCCGCTCGAGCAGCGCCAGCTCGCGCCAGTCGTCGACGTCCCCGAACGAGTCCATGACGTACGGGAGGATGCGCGAGCCGCTCATCGAGCCGCGCTCGAGGATCACGGAGGAGCGCACGACGTCCACCGACGCGTTCTGCACGTACACGGGCGGCAGCGACTGCCGCGGCATGTTGTAGGCCTCGAGCGGACCGGTCCGCAGCAGCGGCAGCAGCGTCCCGTCCTCGCCCAGGCGCCACATCTTGTAGGGCGTCTGCGCCGCCAGCGTCACCGACCGCACCGAGTCGGCCGTAGGGTCGGAGAGCAGCAGCTCGATCGCGTTCTCGACGTCCTGCACGCGGCGCGTGGGCGACGTGGGCCGCAGGTGGACGCACACGTCCGGCCGGTAGCCCTCGTGGTGCTCGAGCCAGCCCAGCGCGTGCGTGAAGACCTCGACGTCCGTCGAGAGGTCGCCCGCCAGGGCGGCCGGTCGCAGGAAGGGCGCCTCCGCGCCTGCGGCGAGCGCGATGTCCCGATAGCGCGGGCTGTCGGTGCTCACCAGCAGGCGGTCGACGTTGCGCGCGGCCAGGCCGTGGACCACGCTGTGGACAAGCAGCGGCTTGCCACGGAACGAGGCCACGTTCTTGTCCGGCACGCTCTTGGACCCGCTGCGCGCGGGGACGATCGCGAGGACGCTCACGACGCCTTGGCTCCCGCGGACCGCAGCGGCCCGGAGGCGCTCCGGTAGGTCGGAACCAGCTCCCCCACCACACGCAGCGCGCCGGGCGCGTCGCGGTGGCGCAGCTCCGTCTCCAGCGCCGTGAGCAGCTCCCGACAGCGGCTGTTCTCCTGCCCCCGGCCGCGGATGCGCATGAGCTTGGCGGTGGGCAGCGGCTCGGTCGTCTCCGCCTCGTCCACCAGCGCCTCGTGCAGCTTCTCGCCCGGGCGCAGCCCGATGATCTTCACCTCGATGTCGCGGCCGGGCTCGTAGCCGTAGAGGCGGATCAGGTTGTGGGCCAGGTCGAGCACCCGCACCGGCTCGCCCATGTCGAGCACGTAGACCTCGCCGCCCTGCGCGATGCGCGTCGCCTGCAGGATCAGGCCGCAGGCCTCCGGGATCGTCATGAAGAAGCGGGTCGCGCGCGGGTCCGTCACGGTCACCGGCCCGCCGCGCGTGATCTGCTCGTGGAACAGCGGCAGCACGCTGCCGTTGCTGCCCAGCACGTTGCCGAACCGCACCGCGGCGAAGCGCGTGGCCGAGACCTGGGCCAGCGAGCGCACGTAGGTCTCGGCAAAGCGCTTGGACGCGCCCATCACGCACGACGGCGCCACCGCCTTGTCGGTCGACACGAACGTGAAGTTGGGGACACCCAGCTCGCAGGCCAGCTCGGCCAGGCGGCAGCTGGCCCAGGAGTTGGTGGCCAGCGCCTCCAGCGGGTTGTCCTCGCACATCGGCACGTGCTTGAGCGCGGCCGCGTGCAGGATCACGTCCGGCCGCTGCTCCACGATGAGCTGCCGTAGCCGGTGGGGGTCGCGCACGGAGGCCAGGACCGGCACCGCCCTGGCGCCCAGATGGGCGGCGGCCTGGCGGTGGACCTCCCACAGCGGCGTCTCGGCGCAGTCGAGCAGGATCAGCCGCTCGACGCGGCCGTCCTCGCGCTGGGCCAGCTGGCGGGCCAGCTCGCTGCCGATGCTGCCGCCCGCGCCCGTGACGAGGACGCGCTTGCGCTCGTAGAAGCGGTTCAAGTCGGACGACGCGGCCATGTCCACGGTGCTGCGGCTCAGGAACGTGTCCTCCGAGACGGGCACCGATTGCACGATGCTGGCCTTGCCCCGCAGGAGCGTCTCCAGCGAGGGGATCACGCGCACGTCGCGGATGCCGCGCGCCAGCTCCGCGATGCGCCGCAGCACGCGCGGAGGGGCGGAGGGAATGGCCACGATCACCTGGTCGACCGGCCGCGAGCGGCGGATCTCGGGCAGGTCGCCGGTGGTACCCAGGATCGGCCGGCCCAGCAGCGTCGAGCGCTGCTTGCCGGGATCGTCGTCCACGAAACCGATCAGCTCGACGTCGCGCCGGCGGAGCGAGAGCAGGTCCTTGGCCAGGCTGACGCCGGCCCGGCCCGCGCCGACGATCAGCACACGCTTGAAGTCCACCCGGGCGGCCGTGCCCAGCAGCCCCTCGCGGAACAGGCGCCACACCACGCGCGAGGCGGCCAGCAGCATGATGGTCAGCATCCAGTCGATCGCGAGCACGCCCCGCGAAAAGGGCCGGTGGCCGGGCAGCACGCTGAACGCGACCAGCGCGGCGACGCTCGCCAGCGTGCTGGTGCGGACGATGGCGAGCAGGTCGGGGATGGTCGCGTACATCACCAGGCCGCGGTACGAACCGGACAGGACGAACACGGCGACCTTGACGAAGAGCAGCGTGAGCAGCGTGGCCTCGAGGTGAGCGAAGCCGGCGGGGTACGGCGTCAGGTCCATGCGGATCACGAACGCGCCGGCGTAGGCGGCCGTCCACAACGCCAGGTCGAGCAGCAGGACGAGCAGGCGGTTGCGACCGGCGATCAGGGGTGGCTTCTTCAAGGAAGGACCTCCGCGGTCAGGCCATAGCGGAGGCCCTGGTAGGAGAAGAACGGCAGCGTGCTGACGCGGCGCGCCCAGTCGATGTGGCCGCCGATGCGGAACTGGTCGCCGAACCGGCGCATGAGCCCCGCCCCCGCCGTCCAGCGGTGGTCGATGCGGTTCGCGAGGTGGAACCGGTCGGGATACGGGTAGGGGAGGAGGTAGCGGGCCTCCTCGTACCCCCCGGCCACCACGCCGACGAGCGAGTAGGGCAGGTCGATGGCGACGTCGCCCTGGTAGCTGGTCGAGACGAACGCGTTGCGGTAGCGCAGGTCGTCGATCTGGACCAGGCTCGAGGCGTGGCGGACGTCGCGCAGCGCCATCCCGTGCAGGCGGATCCGGTTGCGGATGGGGAGGACGAGGTCCGCCGCGATGGCGGGGCCGCGGTACGAGGGGCTCCCCGCGCCGATGGGCCCGGTGAAGTCGCGCAGGCCGGCCATCACGCGTCCGGAGAGCAGCGCCGGCCGCTCGAACTCGAACCCGGCCAGGTAGCGGTACGAGCGCCGGA
>JAICEW010000416.1 GCA_025923995.1 Vicinamibacteria bacterium
CGCGGCGCTGACCCAGGAGTCGACGAGACGACCCCTGAGAGCGCGCGATCCGAGAAGCACGCTCGCCAACGATCGCGCTGGAACATCCAAGAGCACTTTGCGCTGTCGCTGGAGCGTTCTGCCCTTTGACTCAGGACCCAGTCCTTTGGAGAAGGAGAATAGGCATGCCGACACCGCTTCGCGGGTCCCTCGGGATCTTCGTTCTCACGGTCGCGACTCTCGCTCTGCAACCCTCACGAGCCCACGCCCAGCAGCCGCCGACGTACGACTTCGACCCGGCCGTCCCCGGCGTCCAGGGTCCGACGTCGCCGCTCCTCGCAGCCCCGTACACGCACTTCTTTCGCACGATCTCGTTGAACGTCCCGCTGCTGGTCCCCGCCGCTGAACTACAGGCGGCCCTCCCGCCCGGGTTCACCGCGCTCCCGGACGCTCTGGGGCGGGCTACGGTCACCGCCCTCTTCAGTTACATGGTGACGGACGCCGAGCAGGCGCCCGTAGCGCCCTATCACACGCTGGTCTTGCTCGTGGGCGCGAGGAATACGGCCCTCGACCGCAACGAGGTCCTTGTCCTCGCCCGCTTCCTCTCGACCCAGGAGAGCGTCGACGCCCAGAACTTGACGACTGGCGGCGGGGCCTGGTTGGCGGACTTCGTGTGGGAGAGCGCCGAGAACGGTGGCGAGCTCGAGATCCGCGTCCAGATCGACTCAGACGAAGGGCTCGGGCTCAGCGTGGTCGCGAAAGGGCCTGCTGAAACGAACCAGCGCATCACGTTCGACCCGAGCCCTTTCCGCTTCCGGTGGGTCAAGGCCGGCGTGGCGCTCGATTCGTTCTCGGTAGGGTCCATCTTCGACCAGCGGGCCGTCGCGACCACTCCCACGAACATCGACGTGAGCGCGAACGGTGGCCACCTCAAGCTACCCGGCGGCTTTAGCCTGACCCTTCTCGGCCCCGGGAGCCCCTTCGCGTTCTCGAAGGGGCAAGTGGTGTACCTCGACTGGGAGTGACCGGGGCCGGCTCGCCCCCTGTGGGCCGGACGACCACTCATGCTGGCCCGCGTACCGCCAGGTGTATGTCCGCCCACGACGAGAAGAGGAGTTGCGGGTGTGATGGGATGGCCCGCGGTAGCTGGCGACCCTGGCGGGATTCGAACCCGCGATCTTCACCTTGAAAGGGTGACGTGCTGGGCCTCTGCACCACAGGGTCGTGGAAGGCCGAAGGCCAAGCTTAGCACGCGCGAACGCACGAGCCGGCGACGCGAAGGTCAGGCGGCGCGACGGAGGGGCACTTCGGGCTCCGCCATGCGGCGGGGAGCCGGCAGGGCGGGCTGGGGCTCGGGCTCGGCATCGCAGAGACGGATGGCCCACAGCACCAGGATGCTGGCGCCGGACAGCAGGATCGCGGCAACGATTTCGAGCAGGCTCACGGTCATCCTCCGAACGGCACGATAGCTCGGGGGGTGGCCGCGGCAGGTCCGGAATATTCGCTTCTTCTTCGCCCCAGGGGGCAAAAGAAAAGGGCCGCCGGGAAGAACCCGGCAGCCCTTTCAGAGCTAAGAAGTTACTCGATCGTGAACGTCTGCAGCTCGACCGGGATCGGCGAGTACTGGAACGTGTCCACGCCGATGTAGTCGGAGTTCAGGCCGCCGGGGCCGCCGCCGGTCACGAAGTACCGGAACGCGAAGCAGCCGTTCACCGCGCCGGTGATGCCGGACAGCGTGCCCTGGAACTGGGTCCAGACGTTCGGATAGCCCGCGACCGTCAGGGTGGGGTTGACCGTCGTCAGCAGCGTCGCGAAGTCCCCGGTCGAAGTCGGCGTCGTGCCCGGGTTGCAGCTGCCGTTGGTGCTCAGGCGGAACTCCAGGCGGTCCGGGAAGTTCGGGACGTCGACGGTGCGGGTCCAGAACGACCACGTGTCGTTGTTCTGGATGCCGACGCGGGTCGGGGTGATCAGCCAGACGCTGATGGTGTTGTTGCCCGTGGTCGCGTTGAAGTTCATGCCGGCGTAGGACGACGGCGCGCCCGACTGGGCCGCGAACACCGTGGTGTTGCCCTGGAACACCGTCGTGGTGCCGAGCGGAACGCTGTTGTTGATGGCCTGCCAGCCGGCGGGCGGCGCCACCACGAAGTCCTCGCTGAGCGGCTGGGCCGACGCGGCGCCGGCGAACGCCAGGACGGCCAGGCCCGACAGCACGGCAAACTTGATGCGGTTCATGGAAAAGAGCCTCCTCGAGTCTCGACGAAACGTGCACGCATCCACCCGCACGCGCGGGCGGCGTGAAACGACGAGCGACCGCTTACGCGCGCGGTCGCGGAGGAGGCGTGGGAGGCGAACGCAGCGAACCGGCCGGCCAGCGATCGGGCTCGACGTGGATCCGGTCCTGCGCGGAGCGCGCCAGCGCTGCGAAGGAGGGGGACGCGAGGGCATCCGGCGGAACCGCGCGCGAGACGACGGACGCCGGGGTGTCGCCATCGACGGACAGGCACGCGACCAGGACGTGCGCCAGCACGCGCTCGTGGCCCGCGGCGTCGCGGTAGCGCAGCTCGTATTCGCCGGACAGGGCGGGCGGGGCCGCGTGATACGCGGTGCGGCCGACCTCGGCCGCGGTCCAGACCTCGGAGCCGTCGGGCCGCTCCAGCACGAAGTACCCGGGCCCGCCGACGCGCGCCACCCAGCGGAAGCGCAGCGAGTCGCCCGGAGCCTTGAGCAGGCGCACCGACTGGAGTCGTTCCGTGACCACGTCGGTTGCGAGCGGACCGGCCGCGGCGAACCACGGAGTCATGGCTCCGGCGCAAACGGCGGCTTGGACCAGCCGAAGCTTCATCCGGTCAAAAAGGGGCGGCCTGAAGACGTAAGCGGGAGGCTATCACGGGAGCCCGGCCCCGGGGAAGCCCCTTTTCTTGATCGCGTTGCGGGCTCTGAGGCCCTACTCGATCCGGAAGTCCTGCAGCTCGACGGGCGTGGTGCAGGAGAGCAGCTCGACGTTGTCCACCAGGAAGTTCGCGACCCCTGTCGTCGGCCCGGAGTACACGAAGAGCAGCGCGTGCGGGTTGCCGTTCGCGAAAGCGGTGACGTTGATGTAGCGCTCGGTGTAGCTCGGCTCCGGCGTCGGCGGCTCGACGAAGGTCGTGAGCGTGTTCCCGTCCACCCGCACGTCGAGCGTGTCTGTGAACGGCGCGGTCACGCCCTGGATGCGCATCCGGAAGCGCACGAACAGGAAGGGGCCGGGCGGGATGCTGAACGTCTGGCCCAGCGTCGCGTTCTCCGCCGCGACCGCGCCTCCGAACCAGGCCCAGTTGGTCCCCGCGAACGGCGGAGCCGCGGTCCCGCACGTCAGGGTGTCGCAGATCGGCGTGCCGAAGTTGGTCGAGGTCTGGACGGTCCATTGCGCCCAGGGCGAGCCGGCCTCGAACGTCCCGTCGAGCACGCCCGGCGAGACGGTCGTGCAGCCCGTGGGCTGGGCCGAGGCCATCCCGGCGGAAATGAGGCACAGCAGCGCACACAGGCCGATGGTCGTCCGCATCGCGTTCCCCCTCGTGGACTTGGCCCCGACGTCTCCGGCTGGCAAACGCGCCAAGCTACCATCCCGACGGCCAAAGTCAAGGATCGGCGATCAGGATGATGCCGCCGTACCGCCGACGTCCTCGGCCGAGGGCATCGTCGCGGCCAGGGCCGCCTTGGCCGCGGCCTGCTGATGGATGAGCAGCGCCACCACCTCTCCGCAGTAGAGGATGATCGACACGGAGATCTCCAGCCAGAGCGCCAGGACGATGATGCCCTCCAGGGTTCCGTAGATGCCCGAGTACTGCGCGACGTTGCGGATGTAGTACGCGAACGCCGACTTGGCCGTCTCCCACAGGGTGGTGGCGAGCAGCGCGCCCACCGCGGCGTGGCGGCCCGTGGTGGCCTTGCGGGGCACGAAGCGATAGACGAGGAAGAAGAACAGGAACGTGACCGCCACCGGCAGGACGGTCGAGATCAGCAGGCCCAGCCCCTGCAGCTCCCCGGCCGAGCGCAGCCGCAGCATCAGGCCTTCCGACGTCGCGGACAGGGTGGTGAAGGCCATCGTGAACAGCAGCGCCATTCCGGTCAGCATCACCATCGCCAGCGCGACCAGGTTGTGCTTCGCGAAGCTGCGGCCCGGCACGCCGAAGACCGTCTCCAGCGCGGAGAACAGCGAGGCGAAGATGCGCCGCGAGGTCCAGGCCAGCAGCAGCAGGCCGGGCCAGTGGAAGCGCGAGGCCTGGGTCACGAACGTGCGCAGCGCCTCCACCGACGCGGGCGAGAGGTGGATGACCACGCCGCGGACGAGCAGCATGCTGCCCTGGAACGCGGCGTCGAACGATCCCAGCACCGCCATGCCCAGCGAGATCAGGAAGATCAGCAGCGGGACCAGCGAGAGCAGCGTGTAGTAGGCGACGGCGGCCGCGCGGTCCGGGCCGTGGTGGTCCTGGAAGCGCAGGAACGCGCGCCAGGCGACCCGCAGCGTGGCGCGCAGCCGGATCACGCCTTGCTGGGCGGGCGCAGCGGGCGCATCTCGACCCGCGAGAGGTGGGCGTCGTCGCGCTGCCGGAGCAGGTCGAGCACCGTCCGGGCCAGGTCCTCCGGGGCCAGCTTCCAGGACGCGCGCCCCAGCCCGGCCGGCCCTCCGCGGCCGAAGTCGGTGTCCACCGAGCCCGGCGCCAGCGTCGTGACCTTCACGCCCTGCTGCCGGACCTCCAGCATCAGGCACGCGCTGAAGTGGTCCAGCGCGGCCTTGCTCGCGCAGTAGGCGGCCATGCCCGCGATCGGGTTCTGTCCCGCGAGCGAGGAGACCATGAACACGTGCCCGCCCTGCTTCGACAGGTGCGGCAGCGCGGCCCGCGTCAGCCGGAAGACCGCGGTCAGGTTGGTGGCGACGATGCGGTCCCACAGCTCGTCGCTCGTCTCCGCCACCGGAGCGGACCCGCCCACGCCGGCGTTGTTGACGAGGACCTGCAGCCCGCCCGCCTTCGAGGCCGCGGCGGCGACGGCGGCGTCGGCCGCTCCCGCGTCGCGCAGGTCGGCGGGGAAGGCGAGGGCGCGCCCGCCGTCCGTCTCGATGTCCCGCACGAGCGACTCGAGCTCGCTGGCCGTCCGCGCCACGGCCGTCACGTGGGCGCCCGCGCGCCCGAGCTCGAGCGCGATCGC
>JAICEW010000417.1 GCA_025923995.1 Vicinamibacteria bacterium
AGCGGGTCCTTGCCCAGCAGGCGCATGATGGCGCCGATCGGTCCAACGGAGCCCACGTAGACGATCGACAGGATGACCACGGTCCAGACCTTCCCGATGGCCTGGAAGAACTTCGTCCAGTTCTTGTAGGCCTGCGAGTCGAGGGCGAAGCGGCGGAACAGCAGCTCGACCACCATGACCGTGGTGGCGAAGGTGAGCAGGGCTTTCTTCCACACCGCGAGCGCGGCGAACCACGCCACGACGGGCGTCACGAAATCCGGCACGGGAGTCGGGACCTCACTTCCTGGAGAGAGCGACCGTAGAGATTAGTCCGCGGACCGATGAGCGTCAAGCAGGGCGTGACGGCGATCACCCTTCTCAGCGGGCCACGACGGCCGCGATGTCGCGCGCCAGGTCCGTGAGCTGCGGCCCGATCCCCTCCAGGTTGGTGAGCAGCACGACCGCGACCCGCCGCTCCGGCTGGAGGTACAGCACGTTGCTCACGCGCTGCTGGCCGCCCGTGTGCCAGGCCTCCTTGACGCCGTCCCGCTCGGTCAGGAAGAAGCCCAGCCCGTAGCCGACCGGCTTGCCGTCCTTCGTCTTCTGGCGCGCCAGCATGCGGCCCACGCTGTCCTTGCGCAGCAGCACGCCGCCCTGGAGGGCCATGGCGAAGCGGGCCACGTCCTCGACCGTCGCGCACAGGCCGCCGCCGGGGACCTTGTTGCTGGTGTCGGCCAGCGCCGAGTTGCGCAGCTCTCCCATCGCGCTCTTCACGTAGCCCTGCGCGCGGTGCGGGATGAGGGCCAGCGCGTCGTCGTCGCGCGCGGCGAACATCCCGGCCGGCTCGAACACGTTCGCGCGCAGGTAGTCCAGGAACGGCTGGCCGGAGGCGCCCTCCACCGCGCAGCCCAGCAGGTTGTACCCGTAGCTCGTGTAGAGGAAGCGCGTGCCGGGCTCGTGCGCCAGCGGGTCGTCCGCGAAGATGCCGAGCGCTTCGGACGCGCTCGCGTAGCGGCGCGTGCTCCCGAACTCCCCCTCCCGGTAGTGGCGGAGCCCGCCCAGGTGGGCGAGCAGCAGCCGTGAGGTGACCGGCCACGGCTTCTCCGGAAAGGCGGGGACGTAGCGCTGGACGGGCGCGTCCAGGTCCAGCCGCCCGCGCTCGGCCAGCTGCAGCACGGCGGTGGCGGTGATCGGCTTGGAGACCGACGCCAGGCGGAACATGGTGTCGGTGCGCACCGGCACGTCGTTCTCGAGGTCGGCCTCGCCGAAGGCGGCGCTCCAGACCAGCTGCTCGCGCGCGACCACGGCCACGGCGACGCCAGGCACGCCGAGCTTCGCCCTGGCCGCCTCGATGCGGGACTGGACGATCGCGATCGTGCCCGGAGACAGGCCTGCCGTCGCGGACGGGCTCGTCGCAGGAGCCTGCAGCGCGGCCGCCAGCAGGAGCGGAGCCAGCGTCACGCGGTTACTCCAGCCAATCCTTGTCCTTGAGCTTCTTCGGCAGGTACTCCTCGGTGATGAAGCTGATCCCGCGGCGGGAGAGCGCCTCCAGCTCGTACTTCTGCCCGCTCTTCACCATCTCCTGGATCTCGTTCTGCCACCTGGCGTGCTTGAACCAGGGATAGGCGAGCATCTGCTTGGCCCGGTTGTTGTCGCCGTCGTCCATCTTGATGGCGACGTTGGTCGGGATCTTGTACTTGTCCTTGTCGAAGGAGGACAGGCCGACGAAGCGGGCGTCGGGCACCGCCATGCGCATCGACTCGTAGGCCAGGTTGATCGAGCCCTGCTTCATGACGCTGTAGATGTAGAAGCCCCAGGGGTCGTTGTCCACCAGCACGTAGACCGGCAGCTTCAGCTCGCGGTGCAGCCGCTGCACCAGACGGCGCACGCCGCGCGGCGGCTGGCCTCCGCCCTGGACGATGATGCAGCTGTTGCGCTTCCAGAACTTGTCCTCGTTGAAGCGCGTCCACACCGCGTCCTTCTCGATCAGCAGCACGTACTTCGCCTCGTGCTTGCGGAACGTGATGACGTTCTCCTCGACGATCGAGGGCACGGACCAGCCGCCCGATCCCATCCGGCGCAGGTCGATCGTGTCGCCGGTGTCCACGATGGTGACGGGCCCCACCATCGAGCCCTTGCGCGCCGCGAAGAGGTGCAGCTCCTCGCGCAGCGAGTCCATCGTCACCTCGAGGTCCTCGATGATGGGGTCGGACTCGTCCTGGTCCTCGAACGTGTTCTGGCGGGTGTCGCCGATCGTGTGCTTGGTGACGTAGTACAGGTCGCGGATGCTGGTCGTCTTGCCGGAGTCGATCAGCTCCTTGCACGCCTCGCTCACCAGGAAGGTCTGCATGAACTTCTTGGCCATCGAGACGTTGAAGAAGTAGCGCTTCTGCTTCTGGCCGCCCAGCTCGACAAGCCGGCGCTTGTCGCTCCAGGTCACGTTCGCCAGCGAGCGCACCGGGATGTCCAGGAACGGGTTCTTGCCGCCCTGGACCGTCTTCAGCACGCTCTCGGCCAGCTTCTCGATCTTGGCGACCGTCTTCTTCGAGATCGCGTCCTTGCGCGGAGCCATCGCTTACTCCTCCTCCGCCTCGTCGGCCGCCCTGGCCCTTCGCTTCGCCTTCGGGCTGGGCTGGTCCTTGCCCCTAGCCGCCTTGCCCTTGGCGGGCCGGGCCTCGTCCTCGCCCTTCTCCAGCGCCGCCTTCTCCTCTTCCGCCATCTCCGCCGCGGTCACCTTGTGCGCGACCTTCAGGAACTCCCGCTTGATCGGCCCCGGCTGGCGCCTGGTGATCTTCCCGATCGCGATCGCCACCTCCTCGATGTATCGCTCGAAGATGCTGCGCCGCTCCGCCTGGTAGTCCTCCGCCTTGCGCTTGCGTATGAACGTGGCCAGCTTGCGGCCGCACTCCTGGGCGGCCAGCTGGATCTCCTTCAGGATGTCGGGATAGTGGGCGACGGCTTCCTTCGACTCGCTCGTGAACGGCACCCACACCGACGCGATGTGCACGAGCAGCGCCATGGGCCCGACCGGCAGCGAGTTCTTCGGCTGCGAGAGCAGGTAGTTGCGCCAGTCGGTCTTCACGATCCCTTCCGTGATGCCGCAGGCGCCGCGCTGGAAGAGCAGCGGCACGCGGTTCGCGAAGCGGAACAGCTCGATCGTCTTGTCGGCCGGCCAGCTGCCGCCGTACGCGAGACCCACCTCCACCTGGAACGGGTTCCCACGATAGACCTTGGGCGAGCGGGTCACGGTCGCGATGAAGTAGTTGTGGCCCTTGATCTTCTCGACCCCCTCCTCGGCCGGCGCGTCCGGCACCGGCTCCGGCGCGGGGGCAGCGGCCTCGGCCTTGCCTTTGCCCTTTCCCTTCTCGGCCCTGGCGGCCTTCTCCGCCCTGGGGGCGCGCTTCGACTTCATGCCCGCGGAGTCGAGGTCGAGCTGCGCGCCCTCCTCCTCGTCGCCCTCGCTCTCGATCACGGTCAGGAAGCTGACCAGGCCCTTGCGCATCAGCTCGTCGCCGATGGGGGAGAGGCAGTTGGTCGGCGGGCTCATGAGCTTCGTCTCGCCGATCGCCTTGTGCAGCGCCTCCGCCATCGCGCGGTTCTCGGCCAGCTGCCGCGGCTTCACCGCCTTCCTGCCCCACGGCACGTGCGAGAGGATGTCGGCCGCCGCGCCGGCGGAGACGCGGCTGAACGCGGACTGCAGGAACCCGCTCACGTCGCGGCTCTTGCTCTCCTGCGCCATCAGCATGAGCGCGCCCAGCTCGACGCCGTGCGGATGCGGCTTGATCTCGACCGCCTCCTTGGGCAGCTCGGTCGTCGCGCGCGGGAAGCTGAGCGTCTCGTTCCCTGGCCGGTCCGCGTTCTCGCGCTGGGCCGCGCCCACCGGCCGCGTGTAGTGGATGGTCGCGTGCGGGTTGGCGAGCGCCGTGTGCTCGACGTACCGGTTCACGAAGCGCTGGCCCTGCTGCCAGTTGGCGACGATCTCGAGCTCCACGCGCGTGCCGTGCTCCTGGTGCCACTCGGAGAGGGCCTCGTCGTGCGTCACGACCGGCTCGTTCTTGCGCGTGTCGAGCTGGATCTCGAACACGTGCGCGTCCTTCTTCCTGCCGACCCGGCTGGTCACGCGGATGGGCTTGCCGGTCGTGAGCTGTCCGTACATCGCCGCCGCCGAGATGCCGATGCCCTGCTGGCCGCGGGACTGCTTCAGGCGGTGGAACTTGGATCCGTACAGGAGCTTGCCGAAGATCTTCGGGACCTGCGCCTTCACGATGCCGGGGCCGTTGTCCTGCACGACGACGAGGAAGCGCCCTTCGCCCTTGGTCAGCTCTGCGTCCTGCGGCCGCCTGGCCTCGAGCGCCAGGTCGTGCACCTCGAGCGTCAGCTCGGGCAGGATGCCGGCCTCCTCGCACGCGTCGAGCGAGTTGTCGACCGCTTCCTTGATCGTCGTCAGCAGCGCCTTCGACGGGTTGTCGAAGCCCAGGAGGTGGCGGTTCTTGACGAAGAACTCCGAGACCGAGATCTCGCGCTGCTTCTGGGCCATGGACTCGGCCGTGGCCCGCCGGGCCGGAGCGGGCCGGGCCGCGGGAGCGGCCGCTTCTTCGGGTGTCGCGCCCACAACCGGCGGGGTCGCCTTGTCCTCGAACAGGTCCATCTGGGGGCGCTTGGCGCGCCGGGCGGTGCTCCTGGACGCGCCGGCTGCGCGCGCGGACGCCTTCGCCAATCCGTGCCTCCTCGCGAAAACCCGGCAGTCTAGCACGCGGGCGTTTCCGGGCCGGTCCGCCGATCGGTAACACGCCGCGTCAATCGCGTGACGACGCGCACTTTCCCGTGGCGCGACAATGACATACGCTTGACATCGCGTATCACTGGCGTTACCGTTCTCGTCCCTCTACGGAAGCGGCGCATCCATGGCCTCACTGGCTCGAACTTGGGCCGGGGAGCGTCGTTTCTGGAATGCCCCAAGGGAACAATGACAACCACATCGGGGAAGGCTGACCGCAATGGCTGACGGCCTCTCGCGCCCGCGGGACGGTGGGGCCATGGCCACGACCCATGCGGAGATGTCGCGCGTGCGCGGCGTGGTCCTGGCCGGGACCTACCACTGGAGCAACTCCTCGTTCGAGGACCTGCTGCCGCGGCCCCTGGTGCCGGTCGCGCAGGCGCCGCTCGTCTCCTACGCGCTGCGCTGG
>JAICEW010000418.1 GCA_025923995.1 Vicinamibacteria bacterium
CCGGGCTCGTCCGCACCTCGAAGATCGCCGCCGAGGTCGCCTCGGGTGCCGTCTGGAAGCGGACCGTCACCTTCTCCTTGCCGCGCGTCAGCTCCGGAGGGATCGGCAGCTCGGCGTCGAGCAGCTCCCGCGGGTGGTACTCGGTCGTCTTGGTCGCGACCTTGACGCCGTCCACCAGGATGTCGAACGTGCGCTGGCGGCCCCCGGTGCCGAGGTAGGTGAAGGCGACCACCATCGGCCGGTCGGGAAGGACCTTCATCTCGTAGCTGAACCAGCCGCCGCGCGTCTCGCGGATCTTGAGCCCTTCGTAGTCCCAGTGGCCGGTGGCCTCGCCGCGGTAGGCGTGGTCGGCCTCCGACTTCGCGTCGCTCGCATCCGCGCGGTCGAAGGCGCGGCCGAGCAGCTCCTGGCGCTGCCGGACCGCTGCCGCTTCATCGGTCTTCTGCTTCTCCCACTCGGCGGGCGTCGCGAGATCCCAGTAGACCGTGTAGCGCACGTCGCCCGCCTGGTAGAACGGCACCAGCGTCACGTCGTGCGGATGGCCCAGGCCTTCCGTGCGGAACGTCAGCGATCGTCCGGCGACCGGCTTGATCGCCGCGAGCAGCGTGCTCCGCTCGACCGCGACGAGCGCGGGCACGTCCACGGCCGCGACACGGCGCACGGGCGGCGCGCTCGGACCGTAGCGGACGGCGTCAGTGAGCCCCTCGCGCCCGAGGTCGCCCGCGAGCACCACCGGCCCGTAGAGCAGCGCGACCGTCTTCGGGTTCCCCGGAAGCTCCTCCACGCGCAGGCTCATGGGCATCCGCACGGTCACGACGTCCCCGTCCCGCCACTCGCGATCGAGCGTCAGGTACGAGGACGGCTCGCTCGAGGCCGCCGCGCGGGTGCCGTTGACCTCGGCGGTGATGCCGTCCCGCGCCCACACGGGATGACGGATCTTCAGCGCGAGGCGGACCGGAGCCGCCGCGCCGATCGTCAGCCTCGTGACGTCCTCCTCCGGGAACCGCGTGTCCTGCCGCACGCGCAGCCCCTTGTCCTTCCAGGTGAGGTCCGAGGCGACGAACAGGTTCACGAACAGCGACGCGTCGTCGTGGAAGTAGATCGTGTCGGGGTACTTGGTGTGGTTCTCCATGCCCGTGCCGACGCAGCACCAGAACGACGCATCGGGCTTGGAGTACGTCCGGAACGCGCCCGGCTTGAACGGACAGTAATAGATGACGCCGCCGGTGGCCGGGTCCTGCGAGGCCAGGATGTGGTTGACCAGGCCGCGCTCGTAGAAGTCCATCAGGCCGGCCGACGGGGCCCACGCGAAGAGGTGCCGCGTGAGCTTGAGCATGTTGTACGTGTTGCAGGTCTCGGCGCTGGAGGTTCCGAGGTGCTGCCGGAAGTCCGTGACCGGGAAGAACGCCTCGCCGTCGCTGTGGCCGCCGTTGACGTAGGACCGGTGCCCGGCCACCCGCTCCCAGAAGAAGGACGCGATGTCTCGGTAGCGCGTCTCGCCCGTGAGCTCGTACTCGCGGGCGGCGCCGATGGCCTTCGGGATCTGCGTGTTGGCGTGGAGCCGGTCCAGCGCGTCCTCGCCGCGCGCCAGCGGGTCGAACAGCGCGCGGTGGTCGAACAGCCGCGCCAGCCGCAGGTGCTCCGCGTCGCCCGTGACGGCGTAGAGGTTGGCCAGCACCTCGTTCATGCCGCCGAACTCGGTCTCCAGCATGGCCTGCTGCTGCGCTTCGGTGAGGCGGTCCATCCGCAGCTTCACCCAGTCCGTCATGCGGACGAGCACGTCGAGGGCCTGCGCGTTGCCGCAGAGCCGATGGACGTCCAGCAGCCCCGCCATCGTCTTGTGCAGCGTGTAGTACGGCGCCCAGACGCGCACGCGCTTCTCGACGCGGTCGATGAACTCCTCCGGGAACGCGGAGAGGTAGCCCGGGTTGAAGCGCTTCCCGAGCGCCTGCTGGACGGTCGCCACCTCGGTCACCACCCGGTCCGCCCTCGCCTTGAAGCGCGCGTCGCCGGTCGCCGCGTACATGAGCGCGTTCGCGGTGAGGAAGTGGCCGAGGCTGTGCCCGCGCAGCTCGACGTCGGGCGCTTCCCAGCCCCCGAGCGGCTTCGCGGTGCTGGGCAGCCCGGCGTTCAGTCGGTAGGTGTGGAGCAGGCGGTCGACGTCGAGCTCGAGCAGATACGCCTGGCCGCGCTTCATCGCCTCGAGGAACGGACCCTCGCGCAGCCGCACGTCGGTCAGCGGGAAGGGGCGCGCGGCGAGCGGCACCTTCTCCTTGACGGGCGCGGCGCCGCCGGGCGTCGCGAAGGGCAGGAGGAGGGCGAGCGTGAGCGTGCGTCTCATCGGTCACCTCCGGGCGGGCGGCATTCGGACGGCCGATAGCATACCCGCCGCCGGCGGGACCAAGGCGTGGGCGGCTAGAGCAGCGCCAGCCTGCGCTCGGCCTCGAGCCTGGTCGGGGTCGTGCGCTCGTAGAACGGGTTCGCGAGCATGCGCAGCCACGCGTCGCGCGCGCGTTGCGGCTGGCCGCAGGCCAGCGCGAGCGCGCTCGTGGCCTCGGCCCGCGCGAACGAGTCCCTCATGCCTCCGAAGTCCTCGAGCATGATGCCGCGCAGCATCTCGCGCCCGCTGCGCGACTCGAAGGCCCGCAGGGCGGCCTCCGGGTCGCGGAGCGCTTCGAGCCACGGCAGAGCCTGCTTCTCGAGCGCCTTCCGCACGTTCGACATCACGCGATCGAGGTTCGACCCCTTCCGGTCGACGTACCAGATCTCCGGCCGCAGGCAACGCAGCTGGAACATGGACTTCCGGAGGAAGCGACGGGCCTGGCAGCTCGGCTCTTCGGGTTGCTCAGGGAGCGGTGATGTCGCCCACGGCGTCGCATGGAGCGCCTTGTAGTACACGCCCACGCTCCCGCCGAAGGAGTGGCTGGTGACGCCCAGGGCCCCGCCCATGTAGCTGCCGAGCGAGTGGAGGTCGACGACCTCGACGGTGTGTTCGCTCCAGCGCCAGGCGGCTCGCGACCGGAAGCGCGAGAACCCCGCTTCCCGCAGCAGCGGGAAGACGTCCGACTTGAGCGCGGCCGCGACGTGGCGGGAGTCGATTGCCGTGACGCCTCCTGTTCAGCCGCGCCCGAGGAGCCTCCGTGCGCAGAGCGCGATCGGCAGGCCGACGCCGAAAGCGTGGATCGCGAGCGCCCCGATCAGCTCGGGCCGGAAGAAGGGCGCCTTGGACGGCCGCATGAGGGACAACGGTATCACCACGAAGCGCATGAACGCCCACACCATCAGCCCGAACACGCAGCCGCACAGCACCGCGCGCTCGCGCAGGACCGGCAGGAAACGGCTGGCCGTCACGTACACGGCCGCGGCCGTGAGCGCGATGAAGAAGTGGATCGTGATCCCGAGCGCGGCGGTGCGGAGGCCGCCCTGGAACGACCTCGGACCGAGCAGGCCGCTGGCGACGCCCTGCCACACGCGGTCGGGCGAGACGCCGCGCAGGGCCCACATGCCCATCGCGTAGGTCGCGTCGAAGATGCCGGCCAGCAGGCCGCCCCAGAGGATGGCCTCGAAGTGGCGCGGGCGCCCGGCCGCGGTCGCCGTCGTCATGAAGGTCTCCAGGCTCGACATCGGTCGGCTCCTTTCGTGAAAGGGAACGGGGGCGGGCCCGATTCGCCGGGCCCGCCCCCCGGGAACGAACGACCCTACGCGCCTACCACTCGACCCGCGCGCCCAGCCGGACCTGGCGCGGCGACTGGTAGCTGGGGAACGCCGAGTTGCCGCCGTTCACCGGCTGTCCGAAGTTGAGGTTCTCGCCGCCGAAGAACGAGCGCTGCGTCCAGTTGTCGTAGTTGAGCGCCTCGCGGCGGTTGGCCAGGTTGAAGACGTCGGCCAGCAGCACCAGCCGGCTCCGCCCGAAGCGGACGCCGTAGTCGGCGTGCAGGTCGAGCGTCACCTCGGCTGGCGTCCGATCGCGGAAGCCGTCCACGGTGTCGATGCCCGCGCCGCGCTCCGCCATCGGGATCTCGCCGCCGCTGTCGTACTGCGGGTTCGCGGCCAGCGGCGTGAGCGGCCGGCCCGAGCCGGCGTTGAACGCGAGGCCCAGGTTGAGCGCCCCGAAGGTGCGCGTGCCGTACACCTTCACCTGGTGCGGGCGGTCGATGGGCAGCACGCCGCAGCCGAGCGTGCAGCCCAGGTAGCGGATGTCGCCCTGGTAGCCGAACCGGGGCCCGCCCACCTGCGTGAAGCTGGGGTCGTTGGTGGGGAAGTCGAACAGCGACGAGATGGCGGGATCGCTCTGCCCGTTGTCGTTGCGGAAGAAGCCCTCGAAGTTGCCCGACAGCTTCGAGAACCGGTACGACGCGAGCAGCGACCAGTTGTCGGAGAAGGTCTTGCTGGCGGTCACCTCGAACGAGTCGTACGTGTGCTCGGGCGTCTCGAAGCCGGAGGCGGGCACGCCCGCGCAGTCGAATCCCGGCAGGTCGGGTCCGACGTTGCCGATCAGGGTCTGCACGCCGCCCGAGGTGCCAGGGCAGCCCAGGTCGAACGCGACCACGGGCGCGGCCTGCCAGTCCTCCAGGATGGACGCGAGGGAGCGGTGGATGTACCGGACGCCGAAGTTGACGTTCCGGAACAGCTCCAGCTCGACGCCGCCCACCAGCTCCTGCGAGTACGTGGAGCGCGAGTCCGGGTCCACGATGGACGCCGACGCGCCCGCCAGCTGGTAGTGCACGGTCTGGCCGCCGGCCAGCACGCCCTCCGGGATGGGCCGCGTCAGCGCCGAGTCGAAGTAGTCGGCGCGGTTGACGCTCGCGTCGGCCGACAGCGCGCGCGCGGCCAGGTCGTTCGGGATCTTGGCGTAGAACCTGCCCCAGGCCGCGTACACCTTGGACTTGCCGTCGCCCTTGATGTCGAACGTCGCGCCGATGCGCGGGCTCCAGTTGTTGTCGAACGTGAACTCGCAGGGCATCGCCTCGCCGGAGCCGTCGCCGGCCCCTGGACGGCTGTCGCCCACGCGGCACAGCGGCGGGTTGTCGCCGCCCACCAGCCGCTGGCGCTCCCAGCGCAGGCCGGGCCGCAGCGTCAGCGTGCGTCCGATCTGCCAGGTGTCCTGCACGAAGAAGTTCAGGTACTTCTGGTCGGTGACGCGTCCGTGGTCGTA